>CACOJS010000009.1 GCA_902627495.1 Hydrogenophilales bacterium
GTCAGTGATTAGTCGAGGTTACTCGTTTAATTGATATGATACCAGAAATGCACCCCTACAGACTATGACGGAATGTGCACTGTGAAATTGGTTGATATCAATAGTGATTGTAGAGGCGTAACAATAGTCCCCCTCAATCCACTTTCAATAAAGATTAGTTTCGAGGACAGAGTTCCACATCACAGTCTAAAACCTTAATTAGAGTTCTGTCCTTGTTGTAAGTCTTTTACTTACCTACCCTTAAAAGTAAATCACCTTTTGTAATCTATAACGATTCATCTAAGTTAGAGAAAAATATCACCCATCCCCCTTTTTCCTGATGAGGTTTGATTTCACTTCCCTGTTCTTCCTTATTCAAGTTGTATCGTATCCACTGTTGTTGTATCTCCTGACCGATACCTGTGGACTCCCAAAAGGATGTAATCTCCACAGACCAGATTGTTCCCACAATGACACCCAACAGAAACTTAATCATCACCAAAGTCCTCCATATCTTTGAACCCCAGGATTTCATATATGACTGAAAAGTCCTCTTGGTATTTCTCTTTGAGTTCGTCTATATCCATTCCACTTTTAAAGTCTTGATTCACTAAAGTGTGAAGTTCGTTATAAGTGATGGTTTATCTCCTTTTATGTTTTGATACTCTCTGGTGGTTCAGTCTGTTCCACCACACATTCACTCTCAATCTCAAATCGTAGGAAGGGAAAAGGAATATCCAACTTGAAGTCCTCTTTTGCAGAGATACATTCTTCATAAGATTTTTGTGGTAGTTCCATCGTCATCTTTTTGGGTTCTTCACCCTCCCCTATAAAGATGGTTGCGACTACTATTAGAATGTATTTCAATATTAAGTTCCTTGTTTACATATTTGAGAGATTGACCCTAAACTGATTCCAACTTGTTCTTTTATTTTTCTGTAGGAAAAACCTTTTTCTTTGAGTTGGAGAATCGTATTTCTTTGGTTATCTGTTATGAAGTTATTCCCTCCATATTTTTTACCAAGTCTTTTCACTCTTTCGATTCCTAACTTCTGACGAGACTTTCTCAAATCATTTTCCATCTCACTGAAGATAGAAACGAAGTAAAAGAAAAGTTTAGACATACCCCCATCATCAGTATCAAGATTCTGTCTCTGGGAGAATAGGGAGATATTATTTTCATCAAGTAAGGAAAGAGTCTTTACAACCTCACTTACAGAACGACCAAGACGAGTTAAATCGTAAATGACTATCTTTGTCCATCTCCTCTGTTTCATATCCTCTAACATACGAGTCAGTTCTTTCCTGTCCTCGTTTTTCTTTGTTCCAGAGATGGTTTCTTTGTAAATGTCGACTACTGAGAAGTTTCGTCTATCACATAGTTCTCGTAGTTCCGTTTCTTGATTATCGGTAGTCTGTCCAGAAGAACTGACCCTGAGATAGAGACATACTTTCACCATAATGATCCTCCAAAAGTATTTAATCTACAACTCTTATTCTACTAAAAAATACATTCAAAGTATAGTATTTTTAACATTAAATCAGCAGTTTAGGTATTATTTTGGAGTAGTTTAAAATCGAATATTCTGACTGTCAATGACTTCCTTGTAATCACCACCAAACATATCCTCACTCTCATCTGTGGTTGATTTGTCCCTCATTAGGTATTCAGACATCTTCTTATACTCTGGATGAAAATAATGATCTTTGATGTTCTGGACGGAAGTTCCTGTGATCCCTGATAATAAGAACACATTTATATCACCATAGATCAGTCTGTATGTGATAAATGTATGTCGTAGGGAATAATAAGAATAGGATTTATCAATCTGACCTAACCCACTCTCATTCATTATTATCTTCCAGTATTTGTATAGTTTGTCTTTGGATATTGGTTGATCTGGATTCTCATAATCAGAAAATACATAATCATCAGGTTTTACGAAGTTCGAGTATTTTCTGATTCTTTTCAGAACATCTCCTCTTCTTCCAATACAACTTCGTTTTTTTCGTGTTTTTGTAATCTCACTTGGAAGTCTAATCTCTACTAATATCTTTTTATTTTTTTTCTTTGATTGTATGTAATCAACCATACCCCATTTGATCTGTCTTCCCTCTCCAACCCTCATTCCTGTATTTGATAATACTAAGATAAAATCTCTTATCAGTCTCCGTTCATAAACTTCTCTTTTTGAAAAAGTTTTATCATTCATCCAATCTTCCAAGTAGTTATACAGAATCTTGTAGTGATCTAACTTCAAATAGTTTCTTGTTCTAACCTCGACTTTTTTTAACTCGTTGAACTGAATCTGTTGATTGATATTTACAAACCCCTCGTTCGTTCCCCACTTATATAAGTGTTGAATCTGACTTCGTTCATTCCTTAGTGTCACATCTTGAACTTTGTTTTTTGACTTATTTCGTCTGAAATCAAAATATTCTCTAAACTTTGTGTTTCTAACTGAATCAACTTTACTATTTTTACCAACAAAATCTAATAAATGACCCATTATGGATCGAATAGTGATGTATCTCCCCTCAGTAATAACTCCGTTTAATGATCTCTCTTTTTGGTTAACCAGATACTTTTCAACCAGTTCTCCAAATGTAATCGTAAATATCTTCTGTCCTATGTTCTTTTTACCCATCAAGGAATAGAAGATTTGTCTTCCCTTTTCTTTTGAGATTTCAAGATCGGTTTCCCTCAGGGATTGCTTATAGTGTCTTTTTTCGTCCTGTATCCACATTATCATCTGATAGAACCTACCAGATTGTTTTGTTCTAACAATCTTTACATTTCCATCACATATGAAATGTTCTTCCGTATAGAACTTCTTCTTTTTTGTGGATGACCTTCTCTTGTTCCTAACATCAGATGTTGGTGAGACACCTTGTTTCACCATCACACTCATTACCTGATCTGAATGAAGAGAATCTTTGTTTTTCACTAATGCATCTCAATAGTTGTTGAAGTTTGAACGAGTTTTGAATCTCAACAAAACTAACTTATTGATTACATTATAGTTGGAATCAACTTTGAATGTCTATGAGTGTCGTAATATTATTATAAATCAACTACTTACATTTTTACTACTACTCCCACTCTATAGTCGCAGGAGGTTTGCTGGAGATATCATATACCACCCTATTAATTCCCTTGACTTCATTAATAATTCTGCCGGACACCGTAGCCAGCAAATCATGAGGTAGTGGTGCCCAATTAGCAGTCATGAAATCCCGTGTCTCTACCGCCCGCAATGCAACAACATACTCATAGGTTCTCCCATCACCCATGACCCCAACTGAACGGACTGGTAAAAATACAGCGAAGGCCTGGGATACTCTGTTGTACCAATTTGACTTATCTAGTTCCTGTAGGAATATGGCGTCCGCTTGCCTTAACATTTCCGCATATTCAAACTTTACCTCCCCTAGAATCCTTACACCCAACCCGGGACCGGGAAAAGGATGACGATAGAGTAATTTCTTTGGAAGACCCAATTCCAATCCAAGCTCTCGCACTTCGTCTTTGAAGAGATCTCGGAGAGGCTCTAGTAAATTCAAATTCAATTTCTCTGGGAGCCCCCCTACATTATGATGCGATTTGATAGTAACTGCTTTTTTTGCCTTGCCTCCAGCTGATTCTATTACATCAGGGTAAATAGTGCCCTGGGCTAGCCACTTTATACCTCTTAGCTTGTTGGCCTCACTCTCAAATACTTTAATAAACTCTCTTCCAATTATCTTTCTTTTTTTCTCAGGATCTTTTTGACCTCCCAATGCGGTCATGAAATTATTCCGAGCATCAACATGAATAATATTGACATCTAGATTTCCCTTAAAAGTTTCCATGACCTCCAGAGCTTCATTTAATCTCAAAAGACCATTATCAACAAAGACGCATATAAGCTGATCGCCAAGTGCTTGATTTAATAACGCTGCAGTAACCGAGGAATCTACCCCTCCGGAAAGCCCCAATAAAACTTTATCTTTACCTACTTCCCTCCTGACCCTATTTATGATTTCTGGAATGAAATTCGGAATGGACCAGTTTTTTTTGATATTACAGACATTAGAAATAAACGAGCTTAATATTTCCAAACCTTTTTTTGTATGAGTCACCTCTGGATGAAACTGTAATCCGTAAAACCTCCTGCTTTCATCAGCCATTCCTGCAATCGGTGTGTTCTCGTTAGAAGCAATGACTTTAAAATTTTTTGGAAGCTCAGAAACTGAGTCACCGTGACTCATCCAAACATCCAAGAGTCCATGGCCAGACTCATTTTGAATATCCTCTATCCCCTCAAGTAACATAGAGTGACCTCGGGCACGAACCTGGGCATGACCAAACTCTCTAATATCTTGATTTACGACTTTGCCCCCTAATTGTTCAGCCATGACCTGCATGCCGTAGCATATTCCTAGAATAGGTATGTTCATATCGAAAATCTCTTGAGCTACCCGTGGTGAAGAAGTTCCACGGACAGAAAGCGGCCCACCCGACAAAACTATTGCCAAAGGGTCAAATTCTGAGATTCTGGAGTAATTGCAATCATAGGGTAAAATTTCACTATAAACCCCTATCTCCCTAATTCGTCTGGTGATAAGTTGGGTATATTGAGAACCAAAATCTATAATTAAGACTTTTTCTAAGCTCATTATTGAAGGCTTCCGTTTTTTGGGTAATCGCAGGCCCTAATCCACCCGATAGTTAGGGGCCTCTTTTACTATCTGTACATCATGAATATGGGATTCCCTTACCCCAGCCGCAGTGATTTCAACGAATTGTGCCCTCTCCTGTACCTCCTCAATGGTAGCACATCCTAGGTATCCCATTGAGGATCGTAGCCCTCCAACCAGCTGATTTATTACAGCAACTACACTGCCCTTGTAAGGAACTCTGCCCTCCACCCCCTCTGGAACCAATTTGTCCGCTGAGTTTTGCCCTTCTTGAAAATACCTGTCAGCACTGCCTTTTTGCATTGCACCTATCGACCCCATGCCCCTATACGATTTATACGACCTTCCTTGATAGAGTTCAATTTCACCCGGTGCCTCTTCTGTTCCAGCAAACATTCCCCCCAGCATTACAGCGTCTGCACCAGCAGCAATTGCCTTCGCTATATCCCCGGAGTATCTAACACCCCCATCCGCAATTACTGGGACCCTTGATCCGATCAACCCTGAAACAACATTTTCAATCGCCGTAATTTGAGGCACCCCTACCCCTGCAACTACACGAGTTGTGCATATGGACCCAGGGCCAATACCAACCTTTACCCCATCCGCACCATGATCAACCAACGCCTTAGCAGACTCCGCTGTTGCAATATTGCCACCAATTACCTGTGTTCTTTTGTGGGATTTTTTAATAGCTTTAACAGTATTAAGAACACTTTGGGAGTGGCCATGAGCCGTATCTACTACGACAATATCCACCCCTGAATCGACTAATTGCTCTACCCGTCCTTCCACACCATCTCCAACTCCGACAGCTGCACCCACTAATAATCTCCCGAAGCTATCCTTTGCGGCGAGAGGATGTGCTGAAGATTTTAAGATATCTTTAGCAGTAATTAAGCCTTTAAGACGAAATGTTTTATCAACGACGAGTACCCGTTCTAACCGATGATCATGCATCAACCTCATGGCCTCTTCGTTTCCAACTCCTTCTTTAACAGTAATTAACTTTTCCCTGGGCGTCATAAGATTACTGATAGGTTGATCTAGATTTTTCTCAAACCTTAGATCTCGGTTAGTGATTATCCCAATCACTAATCCATCACTGTCCACTACTGGAAGTCCAGAGATCCGATGTTGTTTTATCAGGCCGAGCACATCCCTAACAGACATATCTCTGCGAATAGTAATGGGGTCCTTAACAACACCACTCTCAAAGCGTTTCACCTTGGCCACTTCTATAGCTTGCCGTCTTGGTGACATATTCTTGTGGATTACACCTAAACCGCCTTCCTGAGCAAGGGCAATAGCCAAATTAGCCTCAGTTACGGTATCCATGGCTGCTGAAATAATAGGTATACTAAGAGAAATGGACTTTGATATTCGTGTATTTAATTGTGCATCCTTAGGAACCATTGTGGAATGATCTGGCACCAATAGAACATCATCAAAAGTTAATGCTTTGCCAATTATGCGCATCTAAATCCCCGTTTCCAAAGGGTTAATTATACGTTGCTGAAAGGAGGTCGTAAAATTTGTATTTCAACTCGCAATCAAACTTTTATAAAAATATTTGTATTAGCAATAATATTTAGCTCAACTTATTGTTTTGCAAGCACAAATTGCGATAAAGAGTTGATGCAAAAGTATAAATCTTTTGTTGAAGAGCTTAAGAGAACTGAAGAACAAATAATAATTTGGACTACAATTCTTGAGGAAATAAAAAAAGTTGAGGCCGCTATTGCCAAAAAAAACTGTCAGGACGCCGAGTTATTCTTACAGGAAGTTACTGTCTTGCTAAGACTAAACAGACAACAAAACAAACATCCTCAATATGAACCACCATACTAGTTTTAACCAACTATTTTAAAAATTGCCTGTATTGGTAGCTTTTTTATGAGCACGCCGCCGTCTCATTGTCTTCGGATCGAACACAAGCTCTCTACATATTTCAATTCTGTCACCATCCTTCAGCTCATAACTAATATCGACTGACTTTCCCCATATAGCATATGCACACCTAGTCAAATCAATACCTTCACACTCTGACTGAATATTAGAGGCCTCGATCGCCCTGGAAATTCTAGCACCCTGCTCCAACTCAATTTCCAGAATGGTCTGTTTATTCGTGGTTGCATATACAAGGGAAACCTTCATAAATAGCCCTCTTTAGCTGAACAAATCATCAGCTCTGCTAACAAATGCATCCACTAATGATGACGTAATTTTTTTAAACACAGGGCCAATCATTTTGGTTAATAGTCGATTAGAAAAGGTGTAAGTAATTGAAAAATTGACCTTACACGCGTTTTCTGCAAGATTGATAAATTCCCATTTGCCATATAGATGCTTGAATGGGCCACTTACTAGTGTCATTTCCATCGCATCAGGGCCCATTTCCGTATTATTGTGTGTTGAAAAGCTTTGTTTAACTCCATGAAAATTAATGTCCAACCTAGCCTTAACATGAGCATTAGTTCGTTCTAGGATTACGGCATTTGCACACCAAGGCAAAAATTCCGGATAACTTTCAATATCATCAACTAATTTAAACATCTGGTTGGCTGAATATTGAACAAGTATAGTTTTCTCAAATGATGTCATAATAGATCTGATTAGATTTATAATCTTCCACCCTAAATTATATAATGGCTATTGTTAAAAATAAGAAGGCTTTTCACGATTATTTTATTGATGAACAAATTGAAGCTGGTGTAGTGCTTCAAGGATGGGAGGTGAAGGCCATTAGGGCTGGTAGAGTACAGCTAAAGGAGGCTTATGTAAAACTGTTATCAGGAGAAATTTTTTTAATCGGGTCTCATATAAGCCCGCTCAACTCAGTATCAAACCATATTTCACCAGACCCTATACGGTCACGGAAGTTGTTGTTAAAGCGATTAGAGATAAAACGTTTGATTGGCAAGGTTGAACGAGCAGGAAGCACAATGGTCCCATTAGATATGCACTTCTCTAAGGGGCGAGTAAAATTACAGATAGGCCTAGCTCGTGGGAAAAAACAACATGACAAGAGACAGGCTATTAAGGACAGAGAATGGCAGCGAGAGGAAGCAAGAATTCTGAAGCAAAAAAGGTAAAAAAAGTGATAGTTTAAATGCTCTGATTAATAATATTGAAAATTGAAGGAAAAGAAAAATGAAGCTATATGATTGCACCCCAGCACCTAGCCCTAAACGGGTTAGGATGTTTATTCACGAAAAAAGTTTAGAGGTAGAGAAAATACAGATTGACTTGATGTCTGGCCAACAGCGGACTGATGATTTCAAAAAAATCAATCCCTGGTCTACAGTTCCAGTGCTAGAGCTAGAAGACGGTACTACCATTAGTGAAATATCAGCTTGCTGTCGATATATTGAGGAAATGCACCCAAACCCCCCTTTACTGGGAAAAAACCCTAAAGAAAAAGCTGTAATAGAAATGTGGAATCAGCATATGGAAATGGATGGCTTCATGGCAGCAGTAGACGTCTTCAGAAACAGTGCAAAAGGTTTTGCGTCTAGAGCAAAAGCAGGCCCAAACAATTACGAGCAAATTCCGGCACTTGCTGACCGTGCTAGTCAGCAACTAACTGATTTTTTTGATCTATTAAACCAACGACTAGGTGACAATAAGTTCATAGTTGGTGATGATTTCTCAGTTGCTGACATAACTGCTTTTGTCACTATTGAATTTGCGAAGTGGTCAAAAATTACCCCCTCAAATGAGGTGCATAATAATCTCAAAAGATGGTTTGATGAAATCAACGAGAGACCAAGCTCAAAAGCATAAAAACCCTAGGGAAAGCGAGATATATTTATAATAAAGCCCGATTAATGAGAATGTAGGAGTAGGATTTTACCAATGAGTCGTTTTAAAGGTACTCCTTTCTACCCAGCTAGACGCTCACCAGTGCTAGCCAAACAAATGGTGGCAACCTCACAGCCATTAGCAGCCCAAGTTGGCTTACAGACCCTCTTGCAAGGAGGCAATGCCGCAGACGCAGCCGTTGCCACAGCAGCTATGCTTACGGTGGTCGAGCCCACTATGAATGGCTTAGGATCGGATGCATTTGCTATTGTGTCCAATGATGGTGAGCTATATGGACTAAATGCCTCTGGAAAGTCTCCAGCAGCATGGTCTCCTGCACGGTTTGCCGGACTGTCTGAGATGCCATCCTTAGGCTGGGAAAGTATCACGATACCTGGTGCGGTATCAGGTTGGGTAGAGCTGTCAAAACGGTTTGGAGTCCTCCCATTTGAACAGCTACTTCAGCCAGCTGTACGCTTCGCTCGAGAGGGTTTTCACGTCTCACCGATAGTTGCTAAACAGTGGCACGCTCAGGCGTCTAACCTTATTAATCAACCCGGCTTTAAATCAACGTTCTTGATCGATGGAAAACCCCCACGAGAAGGTGATCTATTTAAAAATCCCCAGCAGTCGAAAACGCTTGAGCAAATAGCACTTACGATTGGTAAAAGCTTCTACTGTGGCGATATAGCGAAAAAAATAGTAGCCGACTGCCAAGCTCATGGCGGTGCTATGGAGATGGCTGATTTTACTCATCATAAAGCTACCTGGGTTAAACCGATCAGTATCGAATATAGAGGATATACAATTCATGAATTACCTCCAAACGGTCAAGGAATTTCAGCACTTGTAGCCCTCGGGATTTTAAATCATTTTGATCTAGCAGCTATGGGAGAGAAATCAGCAGATTCAATACATGTGCAAATTGAGGCTATGAAATTAGCATTTGCAGATACATATTCTTTTGTTTCTGATTTAAATACAATGCCTTTTGACTATAAATTAATGTTAGATAGAAATTACCTAAAAAAACGGTATGAAAGTATTGATATGTATAAAGCTTCAACATTTTTAGCGGGAAATCCAGTAAGTTCCGATACCGTTTATTTAACCACTGCTGATAAAAATGGGTTGATGGTCTCTTTCATACAATCAAATTACAAAGGTTTTGGGTCTGGAGTTGTAGCAAAAAACACCGGAGTGAGTCTTCAGAATAGAGGATCTGGTTTCAGTCTCAAATCGGGTCACCCCAATCTAGTGGCTGGTGCAAAGCGCCCTTTCCACACCATAATACCCGGTTTTGTATCATCTAAAAATAAGCCATTCATGAGCTTTGGGGTCATGGGAGGTGATATGCAACCACAGGGTCATATTCAGATGATTATTAAGACTATGGACTTCAAGCATGATGTACAACAAGCTGCTGATGCTCCAAGGTGGAAAATAACCCAGAATGGGGAGATCATCATGGAGGAAGGAATTCCAGTTAGTATAATGGAAGACCTTGTCCATCGCGGGCACAACATAAAAGTCCTCCCTTACGGAAGTTTAGAGTTTGGGGCGACTCAGTTAATTAGGCGACTAGAGGCTGGGTATATAGGCGGGAGTGAATCAAGGCGGGATGGGTTAGTAGCAGGCTACTAACTTAAATAGGCAGTGAAAGCCGCGTTGTGATGTTATCTGGATCAACTTTAATTTCAATCAACGAAGATGAATCTACACTTAGTGCCCTTTCCAGGGCACCATCAATGTCGCTATCTACTGATACAAGTTCGCTATGAAGCCCAAAAGACCTAGCCAACATACAAAAATCTGGATTTGAAAGTTCTGTGCCATAAACCCTACCAGGATAGCTTTTTTCCTGATGAAGACGGATAGTTCCATACATACCATTATTGACTACAACAAAAAGCACCTTCACGTTGTATTGCATTGCTGTAGCTAGCTCCTGTCCATTCATTAAAAAGCAACCATCTCCCGAAAAGCTAATTACCTGCTGATCTGGATATACAAGGCCAGCTGCAACCCCCGACGGAACACCATACCCCATAGCTCCACTTGTGGGAGCTAATTGCGTCCCAAAACCAACATACTGCCAGTACCGTTGGACCCATCCCGTATAGTTGCCCGCACCATTTGTAATAATTGAGTTCGCCGGCACCTTGGATTTCAACCTATCGATGAATACTCCTAAGTCAGCATAATTAGAGTCGCGTTCCCTCTTTGGCAACTTTAAAGTGTCTAAATAATCGGACCGCATCTCCTTTGCCCAGATAGCCCAACTTGAGACAGGCTGCACAATATCCTTTTCTACCAAAGCCGATGTGAATTCCTCCATTCCCGCATTAATACACAAATCAGCGGCGAAAACAGATCCTAATTCCTCTGCACCCTGATGAATATGTACTAATTTTTGCTCAGGATTTTTAGACTGCCTAAAAAGTTCGTAACCGCCAGTTGTCATTTCACCTAGTCGTGGCCCCAAAGCTATGATTAAATCAGAGGCGATCAGGTTTTTTTGCAACATAGGGTTAATACCTATCCCAACGTCTCCGCAATAACAAGGATGATTGTTATCAATTAAATCCTGCCGACGAAAACTACATACCAGTGGGATGCCCAATCTTTCTGCGTACAATTTAATATGAGATCTCGCTAAATCTGACCAATCACTACCACCTACTAAAATTATTGGTTTCTTGCTCTCCGTCAGAACTTTAGCCAAGTCATTTAAACTGCTTTCAGATGGACTAGCTTTAACCTTTTTGTATTTTGCACCGTCAGACACCATCCCACTATCTGACAAAATATTTTCAGGTAGTGCTAGTATCACTGGTCCCGGGCGGCCAGAGACTGATATTTGAAAAGCCCTAGTGACGTACTCAGGAATTCGATCAATTGTATTTATTTGAGCAACCCACTTGGCCATTCCACCAAACATACGATTGAAATCAACTTCTTGAAACGCCTCTCTATCAATAAAGTTAGTTCCCACCTGCCCAACAAACAAAACCAAAGGAGTTGAATCTTGAAAGGCGGTGTGTATTCCTATCGCCGCATTACTTGCCCCCGGCCCCCTAGTAACAAAACACACCCCTGGTTTTCTTTTGAGCTTTCCGTAGGCATCCGCCATGTAAGCGGCCCCGCCCTCCTGTCTACAAACTACTAGCTGAATTCTGTCTTTAACATCTCGGAGGGCATTTATCGCCGGAAGGAAACTTTCTCCAGGAACGCAGAAAGCCATCTCAACCCCCTGAATTAGCAGCTGGTCAACCAGAATGTGGCCTCCGTCCCTGTCAATATTACTCACTGTTGAGATCCTAATCTAACATCTCTACCCAGCTGGGTTTAGCTATCCGTATTTTATTGAAACAAAACGCTAACTGGCTACCCTGAACTATCACTATCATTAACAGCCTTCATTGAGAGCCTCAATCTACCTTTTTCATCTGCCTCTAATACTTTTACTCTAACCGATTGTCCTTCTTTCAAATGATCACCCACTGATTTAACTCTCTCCTCTGCAATCTGTGATATGTGAAGTAAGCCATCCTTTCCTGGCAAAACGCTTACTATCGCACCAAAATCAAGCAGTTTCAAAACAGTACCTTCGTAAATACGACCTACTTCAACATCAGCTGTCAACTCTTCTATCCGCTTTTGAGCAGCCTGACCACCCTCCGCAGATACACAGGCTATTGTCACAGAACCATCATCTTGAATGTCTATGGTAGTTCCTGTCTCTTCGGTAATAGCCCGGATTGTCGCTCCTCCTTTACCAATAACATCACGAATTTTTTCTGGTTTGATTTTGAGCATAATCATTCTTGGTGCGTAACTAGATAACTCCGTTCGTGGACTCTCAACGGCTTCTTTCATTATTTGCAGAATATGCAATCGAGCTTCTTTGGCCTGAATTAAAGCTACATTCATAATCTCTTTCGTAATCCCCTGTATCTTTATATCCATCTGCAAAGCCGTTATTCCAGACTCAGTTCCAGCCACCTTAAAATCCATATCACCAAGGTGATCTTCGTCGCCCAAAATATCAGTTAAAACTGCGAAGCGATTTCCGTCCTTTATGAGACCCATTGCAATCCCTGCCACATGGGCCGTGAGTGGCACCCCAGCATCCATTAAGGCTAATGACCCCCCACAAACGCTAGCCATAGAGCTTGAACCATTGGATTCTGTAATTTCTGACACCACCCTAAGGGTATAACCAAACTCCTCACTAGATGGAAGTACTCCGCTAAGAGCCCTCTTTGCTAATTTACCGTGACCAATCTCGCGACGCTTAGGAGTCCCTACCCGGCCAGTCTCACCGGTAGAGTAAGGAGGAAAATTATAGTGCAGCATAAACCTATCAGTATATTCCCCTTGAAGGGCATCAATAATCTGTTCATCCCGTGAGGTCCCAAGAGTGGCCGTAACCAGGGCCTGGGTCTCGCCGCGGGTGAATAGCACAGACCCATGAACCCTGGGCAAGATTCCAGTATCAATCGAAATTGGCCTTACAGTTCTGGTATCTCTACCATCTATCCTTGGCTCTCCATTTAATATCTTACCCCGAACAATATCATGCTCTATTTGACTAACCGCCTTGAAAGCATCTGATAGATTGGTAGGATCCTCATCGTTTTCATATACTTCAGCCACCATATCTTTTATTTCACCGATCTTAGTCGATCGGCTCTGTTTATCTTGAATTTGATATGCCTCTTTGATTGGCTCTTCCGCCATTTGCTTAACTTTTTCGATAACATCCGAATTTTCTTTATGACTCACAAGTTCCCACTTAGGTTTACCGACCTCTTTGTCAAGCTCCTTGATAAGTTCAATCACCGGTGCAAACTGCTCATGACCAAACACAACTGCTCCCAACATCACTTCTTCAGATAGCTGGTTTGCTTCTGACTCCACCATTAAAACAGCCTCACTAGTCCCTGCTACCACCAAGTTTAACGATGAAGTCTCAAGTTCACCTTTCGAAGGATTAAGAATATAACCACCTTCATGGTAACCAACCCTTGCGGCACCAATCGGACCCTGAAAAGGAATTCCGGAGATTGATAATGCTGCTGATGCCCCAATCATAGCTGGAATATCAGAATCAATTTCCGGATCAGAGGACATCACGGTCGCTATAATTTGTATCTCATTTAGAAAGCCATCTGGAAAAAGAGGTCTGATCGGTCGATCAATTAAACGAGAAGTCAAAGTCTCTTTTTCACTAGGCCGACCCTCTCTTTTAAAAAAACCTCCAGGGATTTTTCCGGCCGCATAAGTTCTTTCTTGATAATCAACAGTAAGAGGGAAAAAGCTCTGACCTGGATTAACCTCCTTTTTCCCAACGACCGTGACAAGCACCACAGTGTCATCTAACTTTACTAAGACTGAACCATTAGCTTGGCGTGCTATTCTGCCAGTTTCTAAAGTCAGTTTGTGCTTTCCCAAATTAATAGTTTTTGTAATTGGCTCCAATTTCTATTCCTCAATAAAATCATAGCCAGAAGGTGGCATTCCTAACTGGCTATGGGATGTTTCGAATTAATTTAAAATTTTTTGTATCTGGCACTTCTGTATTAGCTATCTACGTAGTCCTAGGCGGTCTATAACCTGCTTATAACGAGTTCCACCAGATCTTTGCAAATAACTCAACAATTTTCTCCGTTGACTTACTAAACGCAAAAGACCACGACGGGAATGGTGATCTTTTTTATGTATTTTAAAATGGTCAGTCAAATGATTTATCCTGGCAGTAAGCAGTGCTACCTGCACCTCCGCTGAACCAGTATCATTTCCTGACATTTGATAATTTTTGACAATTTCTGCTTTTTGGGCGGTTGTTATAGCCATTACCATAATCTCCAATCTTTGGTCGGCGATTATACCCACTAAGTTATGATTTTAGAAGTGTTTTTTCTTTTTAAACATCATTAAGCCTTGGCCATCAGTCTTTTTGGCGTAAATAGACCTTCCCTAGAGATTTCACCTAGCCCTAAAAACACACCGTCGTTTCCATATGCCCGGATAATTGTCGACTCTGAAAATGCATCTTCAACCGGTGTTTTTTGACCATTTTTTATCTTATTTGAGGCCGCTTGATCAAAAACAACCTTGGGGAAATTTTTTAAAAGGGTATCTGGAGTACCCAAATAGCTCAATCTCTCAAATTTGGACAGAGACTGAAGAAATGATATTGACACTGCATCCTCTAGGTGAAATCCACCCACTTCAGTTCTTTGCAATTTTGTCACATAAGCACCACATCCCAGATCAACACCAATATCTTCAACTAGAGTTCTAATATAAGTCCCCTTGCTACAAACAACTTTAAAACTTACGAACTCACCATTCAGGTGGTCCACTGACAATTCATGAATTTTTATGAGTCTCACAGAACGGGGTATACAGATACCTTCTCTGGCAAGCTTATAAAGGCGTCTGCCTCTATTTTTTATTGCACTATGCATTGGTGGAGTTTGGGCAACTTCACCACTGAATTTTTGAGTTACCCTCGCTACATCATCTCTCTTTGGCAGTACGCCTAAATGCTCCCGAGTCAATTTGCCCTCTGAATCCCCCGACGAGCTAGTCCACCCCAATCTCATGGTCACTGAATAGCCTTTGTTGGAATTGATTAGAAACTGAGAAAATTTGGTCGCCTCTCCAAAACAAACCGGTAATAACCCCTCAGCCTGAGGATCAAGAGTACCTGTATGACCAGCTTTGGCACCATCAAACAATGTTCTCACGACTTGCAAGGCCTTATTGGAGCTTAATCCAATCGGCTTTTTAAGCAATAGGACCCCATTAATCGACATTTGAACAACCTAACTTATTAATTAGAAGCTAACGAGTTTACTCTGTATTTTTTAAAGACACGTCATCTATTAAAGCAGAAATGTATGAACCTCGTTGAATTGATTGGTCATGAAAAAACTTTAAATCAGGAATTACTCGGAGTCGAAGGTTGGTGGTCAAGTATTTTTTTATATCACTTACACGATCATTTAAATGAACAAGAGTAGTATCTATTGGAATCTCAATGTCAGAGAATTGGGTCACAAAAATTTTTGCAGATTTATAATCATGGCTTAGATCAACATAGGTAACCGTAACCAAGCCAGCTTTAAGCCCTCTTAGATTTAGAGTTAAAAACTTGGCTACTGATTTGTGTATTTCCTCCGCCAACCGTGCATTACGCGCTAAATTTCCACGCCGATCATTTTTTCTTTTCATCACCCAAAACTAAAGGGATCGTTTGATTTCCGTTATTTCATACACCTCAATTTGATCTCCATCCTTTAAGTCAGAATACGATTGCACTGATAAACCACACTCAAAACCAGCCTTTACCTCTTTAGCGTCGTCTTTAAACCTTTTTAGTGTATCCAAAGTACCTTCATGTATTACTACATTATCTCGCAAAACTCTAACAGAGGCACCTCTCTTTATAGAGCCTTCTGTTACGTAACAACCAGCCACCATACCAACTCTCGATATTTTGAAGACTTGTCGCACTTCTACCAACCCTAAGATTGTCTCTTTCTTTTCAGGAGCAAGCAACCCAGACATGGCCGCTTTAACTTCATCAACAGCCTTATAAATAACATTGTAATAATGAACATCGATACCATTACTTTCAATTAATTTTCTCGCTGTCGCGTCAGCTCTCGCATTAAAACCTATTATTACTGCATTTGCTGCTAACGCCAAATTAACATCAGATTCTGATATACCCCCCACTGCCGAATGAACTATATTCACCTTCACCTCATCAGTAGACAACTTCATCAGCGATTGGCCGAGGGCCTCACAGGAGCCTTGAACATCTGCCTTTATAATGAGGGATAAGGTATTAACCTTTCCTGATTCGAGTTGATCAAAAACATCATCTAAACTAGCCGCCTGTTTTTGAGCTAATTTAATCTCTCGATATTTCCCTTGCCTAAAAAGTGCAATCTCTCTTGCTTTCCGCTCCTCCGAAAGAACTACGACATCTTCACCAACATTAACCACTTCCGAAAACCCCTGAATCTCAACTGGTATAGATGGACCAGCCTCATTTATTTTTTTTCCTGACTCGTTAAGCATAGCCCTAACTCTTCCATAAACTGCACCACACAATATCACATCACCTCTCGCTAAACGTCCTGACTGGACTAGAACGGTAGCAACTGATCCTTTTCCTTTATCCAGTCTCGATTCCACCACAACTCCTCTGGCATTCCCAGCATCTGGTGCTTTTAGTTCTAAGATCTCGGCTTGAAGTAGAATTGACTCAATCAGCTGATCAACCCCCTTACCGGTTTTTGCTGAGAGCTCTACAAAAATACTATCCCCTCCCCAATCCTCCGAAACTACCTCATACTGAGCTAACTCTTGCCTAACTTTCTCCGAATTAGCTTCAGCTTTATCCATTTTGTTGATAGCTATCAGCATGGGCACACCCGCTGATTTAGCATGATTAATGGCCTCCAGCGTTTGTGGCTTAACTCCATCGTCTGCAGCAACCACCAACACCACAATATCCGTAACCTTAGTCCCTCTAGCTCTCATAGCTGTGAATGCCTCATGACCAGGAGTATCAAGAAAAGTTACGACTCCCTTTGCTGTTTTGACATGATATGCACCAATATGTTGGGTAATTCCTCCTGACTCTGCACTAGCAACTCTGGTGGTTCTAATATAATCTAACAAGGATGTTTTTCCATGATCAACATGCCCCATCACAGTAACCACTGGAGCCCGAGGTTTGTGCTGCAAATTGCCCTGATCCTGTTTTTCCTCAAGAAAAGACTCTGGATCATGTAACTTTGCAGCAATAGCCACGTGCCCCATCTCCTCAATAACAATCATCGCTGTATCTTGGTCAAGAACCTGGTTGATTGTGACCATTTGTCCTAGACTCATAAAAGTTTTGATTACCTCAGCCGCCTTTACCGACATCTTGTGAGCCAAATCGGCCACAGTAATAGTCTCCCCGACCGAAATTTCCTTTACTACAGCTTCTGTCTTTACTGACTGTTCTTCAGCAGGTCGCTTTTCAGCCTTGTTTTTGTTGGGTTTTGGTTTACCAAATCTTGCAGTCCTAGTGGGGTGGATATAGTGACCTCTAGTTTGTACCTCTTTTTTACCTGCTTTATCTATCCAAATTCCATTACTTTTTTTCTTTTCCCCCTTCTTCGATTTAGAATCAGGCAGTTTTCGTAAGGTTTTCTCTTTGACTTCTTTTGTCTTTTTTGCTGGAGCACCTTCACTCTTCAAGCTGCGACTTTCGCCCTCATGCTTAACCTCACCGGCATCATTATCTTTCGTGTCTGCAACTACCTCTTTGGGGTCCAAGGATGGTTTGTCAGTTTCATCTTTCTTTTCGTAAGAAATCGGCGGAGCCTTATAGTCAGTTTCGCTACCTTTTAAATCTTTTGTAACTGCATTATCCGCGGTATCTCGCTTGGCATCTCCTATCGACTGCTTTTTCTTCTTGGTTGTCGCAGCAATTATTGCCTCATCACCCCCAGTCTTATTGCCTTTTTCTGCCCCTATGGTTTTTGCGTCGATCTGTGTTTCTTTTTTGCTTTGAGAATCCTCAGCTCTCTTAACCAAAACTCTTTTTTTTCGTACCTCTACATGAATGGTTCGTGCCTTTCCGAAATTATCGGATTTTTTAATTTGAGTAGTTTTTCTGCGGGTAAGAGTAATTTTTGAGTTACCAGTCTTCGATCCCCTCGAATTTCTCAAATAATCCAGAAGCTTTGCTTTATCTTTATCGGTTAATAGAGAGTCCTCTTTGATTGACTGGCTTACCCCTGCAGCCTGAAGTTGTTCTATAAGTCGAACGGCTTCCACCTTCAACTCTTTCGCAAATTGAGAGACACTTATCTCTGCCATAATTTTCCTCTATTTTTCTGCAAACCACGGCGCACGAGCCGCCATAATTAAACCTTTAGCAACCTCTTCTTCCACTCCGATTAACTCAACCAAATCATCAGTAGCCAAATCAGCTAATTCCTCTTGATTAGAAATTCCTTTCTCTAAAAGCAAATCAATTACTTCTCTACTTATTCCCTCAACATCACCCAATTGCCCACCACTTGTACTTTCCTCCTGATCAGTTGCTATCGCATCGACAAGCAGTGAATCCCTTGCTCTTTTTCGAAGTTCTTCAACCATCTCAGAATCAAAAGAATCTATTTCTTCCAGCTCATTCACCGGCACATAAGCGACCTCTTCCAGTGTCGAAAAACCTTCTTGAATAAGAGTATTAGCAAGTTCTTCATCCACATCTAGCCGCTCTATAAATAATGTTCTTATGCTACTAGTCTCTTCCTCATTCCTCTTATCTGCTTCTTCTTCCGTAACAATATTTAAATCCCATCCAGACAATTCACTAGCCAATCGAACATTTTGACCGCCTCTACCAATCGCTTGTGCTAGATTCTCTTCATCAACAACTATATCCATGCTGTTTTTTTCTTCATCAACGGTAATTTTCATAACCTCTGCCGGTGCTAATGCACTAATAACAAATTGTGCTGGCTCCTCAGACCAAAGAATAATATCTACCCTCTCGCCAGCCAATTCAGACGTCACGGCTTGCACCCGCGATCCCCGCATCCCAACACAAGTACCAATAGGATCAATACGATTATCATTTGACTTTACTGCGATTTTAGCTCTTGCCCCTGGATCTCGCGCCGCTGCTTTTATCTCTAGTAAACCCTCCTCGATTTCAGGCACTTCTAACTCGAACAATTTCATTAAAAAATCCGGAGTGGTTCTGGACAATAGCAACTGAGCACCTCTGGCTTCCCTATCAACATCAACCAAATAAGCCCGCACTCTATCACCAATCCTAAGATTCTCTTTTGGGATCATCTGATCTTTTGGCAAACTAGCTTCTATTCTACCTGAGTCAATAATAGCATTACCTCGCTCCATTCGCTTAATGCTCCCAGTAACTATCATTTCATCTCTATCCAAGAAATCATTGAGTATCTGCTCTCTCTCGGCTTCTCTTATTTTTTGCAAAATAACTTGTTTGGCTGCTTGAGCTCCAATTCTTCCAAACTCTATTGGCTCAAGGGACTCTTCTATGTATTCATCTAATTCAATTGTTGGTTGTTTTTTTTTGGCCTCATTATACTTAACTTGTAATTCTTCAGATTCAAACAAATCATCCTCAACAACAAGCCATCTCCGAAAGCTTCGATAATCACCAGTTTCTTGGTCAATAGATACTCTCACATCCATTTCAGCTTTCATTTTTTTCTTTGTTGCAGATGCAAGAGCCATCTCCAAGGCATTAAATACGATCCCTTTTTCGACATTTTTCTCTAAAGAAAGGGCGTCTACCAACATTAATAATTCACGATTCATCTATATCTCCACACCCTGCACTGGAATTAACCTTGCCATTTCTATTGATCCTATTGCTACCTGTTTTTCAGTACCATCGACAGCAACGACAAGGTTATTACCTTCTACCTTACTAATGATGCCCCGGAATTTCTTGAGTCCATCAATTGGATCACGAAATTTTAATTGGATCTTGGACCCCAAAAATCTCTGAAAGTCGCCCACTTCACTCAACCTCCTGTCTTCTCCGGGAGATGATACCTCTAATTGATCAAAAGATACTTGTTCAACTTCCAAAACTCTGTTCAATTGAGTACTTACCCTCACACAATCATCAATTGATACTCCTCCCTCTTTATCTATAAAGACCTTGAGACCCTTCCCATTTATTGGCCTTTCGACATCCACAAGGTCAAATCCCATTCCACCAACAGATTCTTTGATTTTTTCTCTTACATCCACCCATTTCACCCTATAAAAAAAAATGGGCTCACGCCCATCTTCCACTTCCCAATGCCCTTCATTCGCACTCACTGTTTATATGCCAGAAACAAAACCAAAGCCCCACAAAATTGGTTGCGGGGGCAGGATTTGAACCTACGACCTTCGGGTTATGAGCCCGACGAGCTGCCAGACTGCTCCACCCCGCGCCTGATTTCTATTGGTAAATTCTAGCAGTCAAGCCAACTAATATCAATGAATTTTACTTTTATCTTTCTTAATCCATTCAATAAGTAAGCTTCGGTTTATCTCTTTCCTAAACCCTTTTAAGATATGAATGTTGAGGTGTAATCACAATAACTTAGTCAACTTGAGGCTTGATGTCCAATTCCTTTTGGACATTTGGTACATCAGTCTCACTGGGTTGGTCTGGCAAATTTTCTATTAAACCACCAACATCCTCTAACGGGGGGAGCTGCTCCAAACCCTGAAGCCCCAAGTCGTCTAAAAAGTTTTTAGTAGTAGCTAGTAGGGCAGGCCTCCCAGGAGTTTCCCTAAATCCAATTGTCTCAACCCAACCTCTTGCCTCTAGTAGCCTAATTATATTCGCTGAGACACTCACTGAACGTATTTCTTCTATGTCTCCTCGGGTAACCGGTTGCTTATAAGCAATTATTGCCAATGTCTCCATAACCGCCCTAGAATAACTTGGCGATTTTGTAGGTCTGAGTTCGTTAATCGCGTCCTGGGCTTCTTTATTAACTTGAAACCGCCACCCCGTTGCCACTTGAACCAACTCCACCATTTTACCTTGCCATGATTCCTGGATTGACTCCAAAATATTTTTTTCAGAGCCGCCATGATTTTTCTCCTGAAATAACTTCTTGATCTCTCGAATGGAAACTGGGTCCTCGGAGCTGAGTAATACAGCCTCGAGCAAGCTTTTAATGCCCTCTTCCTCTGGTGTTAGCTTCATATTCTCAACGTGATATAAATTGGCGATTTGAGCCCTTGTTGCGAAAGTTGTATGATTCTTTCCTTTCCCAACTCCAGTATGGCCAAGAAGGTCACAATAAGCAGTGCGACTCCAGAAAATGGTTTAAATAGGTCTTCAAAAACAATTCGATTGGCACTATCCAACCGTCTTAATATTTTTGTCATTTGATCCCTTACTGATAATTCTTCGCGCTTCACCTCAATCTTTTTCATTGCTTGTGCCCTAGCAATAAGACCTAGCCAAGCAACCCTTAAATCTTCAACATTTATGTCTGGAAACACCTCTACATTCTCTTTCTCAGAGAAAACTTTTGCTACACTGAAGTCCCTATCCACAATGGGTGCTTGTTTTAGGGAAATAGCAGCTTTTTTTATTTTTTCATATTCAATAAGCCTTTTAACTAAAGCCGCTCTTGGATCGTCCTCATCTTCAACAGGACTATCAGGACGAGGTAGCAACATCCTAGACTTAATTTCTATCAGCAGGGCAGACATAAGAAGATACTCGGCTGCTAGTTCTAACTGACCTATCCTCATGACCTCCACATAGCCCATGTATTGTTCAGTAAGTTGTGTCATCGGGATATCTAGCACATCGATATTATGTTTACGAATGATGTATAATAACAGGTCTAAAGGACCTTGAAACGTATCCAGGACAAGTTCGAGTGCGTCTGGGGGAATGTATAGATCCTGCGGAACCTCTGTTATCGGGCTACCCTTGTGTTTTCCAACGAAAGCCGACAACCCAGCATTTTCTTGTTCAACGTCAACTGGCATCTCTCAAGGCTCCTAGAACTTTATTGGGGGATTAATATCCGAGACAATTTACACTATTCTTTATTATCTACACAACATTTGCCTTAGGATTTTTTTCAAAAAAAATCTTTTGCTCCCTCGTCTTGAGAGTTATTGTATCGCCTTGCAGGTATTCTCCCGAAAGAATTTTACGAGCTAGTGGATTTTCAATCTTGTTTTGCAAGGCCCTTTTCAAAGGCCTAGCACCATATACATGGTCGAACCCAACCTCAGCGATTTGAGACACCACACTCTTGTCCCAACAAAGGTTTATTCCCGATTCAGCCACTCGACCCTTTAATTTTGTAATTTGTATGTCTGATATTTCTTCAATATGTTCTTTATTTAATGAGTGAAACACCACCGTTTCATCAATACGGTTTATAAATTCTGGTCTAAAAAAACCTCTAACCTCCTCCATCACTGCCGTTTTTAAACCTTCATAACCCATTCCCGTTAAGTTTTGAATTTTTTGGGAACCCAAATTAGAAGTCATAACCACCACTGTGTTCTTGAAATCTATGGTTCTTCCTTGTCCATCAGTTAAGCGACCATCATCCAAAACTTGTAGGAGAACATTAAAAACATCTGGATGGGCTTTCTCCACTTCATCTAAAAGGATAACTGAATAAGGTTTGCGTCTTACGACTTCAGTAATAACCCCACCTTCGTCATAACCCACGTAGCCAGGGGGAGCCCCGATTAATCTAGATACCGAGTGTTTCTCCATAAATTCTGACATATCAACTCTTAACAAATGTTCTGAGGAATCAAACAAAAACTCTGCTAATGCTTTACATAGCTCGGTCTTTCCAACCCCTGTTGGACCTAAAAAGAGAAATGACCCATAAGGTTTATTCGGATCTGAAATACCAGCTCTAGATCTCATGATTGCCTCGGAGACAAGTTTAACCGCCTGATCTTGTCCAACCAACCGTTTTCGAATTTCCTCGTCCATTCGTACTAGTTTGTCACGCTCACCCTCCATCATTTTAGAAACTGGAATGCCAGTCGCCTTTGATACCACTTGAGCTATTTCATCAGAACCCACCTTAGTCCTAAACAACTGATGGGTTTGATCGTCTAGTCCTAAGGTTTCTTGCTTTTTCAACTTTGCCTCCAAGGTTGGAATTTGGCCGTACTGAATCTCTGAAACTGCCTGCCAGTTCCCTTCCCTTTTTTCTGTATCTATACGTCTTTTTAATTTATCGATTTCCTCTTTTATATTTTGAGCTCCATGTACTTCTGCTTTCTCAGATTTCCAGATCTCTTCTAAACGTTGGTAATCTTCCTCCAGTTTTAATATTTCTGTTTCAATCAAACCAAACCTCTTTTTAGACCCGTCATCTTTCTCCTTTTTTACTGCTTCCTTTTCAATTTTCAATTGAATTATACGTCTGTCTAGTTTATCTAGTGCTTCCGGTTTAGAATCAATTTCCATTTTCACGAGAGCACCGGCCTCATCTACCAAATCAATGGCTTTATCTGGTAGAAATCTATCTGATATATACCGGTGCGACAATTGGGCTGCCGCCACTAACGCGGGATCAAGTATTTCCACACCATGATGGAGTTCATATTTTTCCTTCAAGCCTCTAAGAATTGCAATGGTGCTTTCCACGGTTGGCTCGTCTATGATTATTTTTTGGAAGCGTCTTTCGAGTGCCGCATCCTTTTCAATGTACTTGCGATGCTCCTCCAATGTTGTCGCGCCAATGCAATGCAGCTCTCCCCTTGCAAGTGCTGGTTTGAGCATGTTACCTGCATCAATGGCTCCCTCTGATTTTCCAGCACCCACCATAGTATGTATCTCGTCAATGAAGACTATAATGTTTCCCTCCGAAGCTGACACCTCTTTCAATACACCTTTAAGTCTTTCTTCAAACTCTCCCCTATACTTTGCTCCAGCCAACAAAAGCGCCATATCAAGTACCACAACAGTCTTACCGCGCAGAGAGTCAGGAACTTCATTATTCACAATCCTCTGTGCCAAGCCCTCAGCGATTGCTGTCTTACCTACCCCAGGAGCTCCTATCAAAATTGGGTTGTTTTTGGTTCTTCTTTGTAAGATCTGAATGCACCTGCGTATTTCATCATCGCGACCAATAACCGGATCAAGCTTCCCCTGGTTTGCTCTTGCGGTTAAGTCAAAAGTATATTTTTTTAGGGATTCTCTCTGTTCCTCCCAATCTGCATTGGATACTGTCTCCCCTTTTCGCAGAAGGTCAATGTTAGAGCTAAGAGTTTCTTGGCTCAAGCCATTTTTTTTGAAAATCTCAAATATCTTACCAGGATTAACACTAGCAACAAGCAAAAACAGTTCTGTGGAAATAAATTTGTCCTTACGTTTTACAGATTCTTTTTCTGCTAGAACTAGAAGTTTCGTCAATTCTCTGGAAAAACTAATTTCCCCTTCGTTTTTTTCTATCCTAGGGAGTTGACTTATTTGACTAAACAGTTCTGACTTAATCCCATTAAAATCCCCCCCAGAGCGAACAATTAAATCTCGCGTTGTATCATCTGAATCATCAAAAAGGGAAGCACAGACATGTTGTGGCTCGAGGTATGGATTCCCCAGCGAAAGAGCATTTGACTCGCCATCGGCCAAAATTTGTTGAAATTTAGTGGTAAATCTTTCGATTTTCATAAATATTTGTATTACTGGTTGGTGTATAGTCCTAATATTGGGTCATAGAGTACGTTTTTCAATAGCAGCATGTGCTTTATCGCCAAGTGGACATGATATTATGATATAAAAAAACCCCCCACAAATAACAAAAACCAATATGCCTAATTCATTGATAATCGTCGTTATTATGGTTTTGGCTCCTATAATTATAGTGTACGCAGACGAACCATCCTTCACTGATGAACAGTATATCTACGTTGGGCAAAAATCTAACGCCATGTCGACCGGGGAAAAACTACTTATTTTACAATCACGCAAAATTGTTCAGGATTTTAAACGCAGACTGGGAAAAACATTAAAATATTCGCTCAAATCTGCAGGCCCAGCCTCAGCTATAAAGACTTGCAGTGAAATAGCACCAAAACTTGCCACGGAGTTTTCAGAAAAGTTTCAAATTAAGATTTATCGGGTGAGCCTAAAAAATCGTAATTTAATTCAGGGCAAACCAGATCAGTGGGAAACAATAAGATTAAAGGATTTTGATGAACATAAGACCCTGTTAGAAAAAGATGCCTTTTTAGAAACATCAGAAATCACAAATGAATCAGACAGATTTTATTTCCGATATATGCAGGCACTTTCGGTCAAACCATTGTGCCTTACCTGTCACGGCGAAAAAAACTACATTCCCGTAGAGGTCAAACAGATCCTAAGAAGAATTTATCCTAATGATACGGCCACCGAATACCGCATCGGTGATATTCGTGGAGCTGTATCAATCAAGAAATTGATGCATTAACTGATAGCTTGAAAAGTACATGATGAAGGGGGAATCTTGTCTAATGAATAATTTAATCCCACCAGCTGCCGATAAAATATCGCGGGATGTATCAACAGCAATCGCTGAGGACTTGGGTAGTGGCGATCTTACCTCTAAACTGATAAAAATCGAAAAATCGGTTCATACAAAAATAATTTCCAGAGAGCCTGCGATACTTTGTGGAACCGGTTGGGTAACCGAGGTTTTTAAGCAGTTAAATTTAGACATTAAAGTTAATTTTTTAAAAAAAGATGGAGATCTCATAAAATCAAATGAACCCATTTGCAATATTACTGGCCCAGCCAGAGGAATCCTTACCGGGGAAAGAGTGGGTTTAAATTTCTTGCAGACTTTATCCGGAGTAGCCACAAAAACCAACAAATACGTTAATGAAATTGCTGGAACGAAAGCTAAAATTTATGATACCAGAAAAACTATTCCTGGATTACGGTATGCCCTTAAATATTCTGTCTCAACGGGAGGGGGGTATAACCATCGAATGGGCCTATTTGATGGAATTTTAATTAAAGAAAATCACATTGCCGCTGCTGGCGGAATTACATCTGCCCTTGAGCAATCATCTCAAGCACACGGAGATTGTTCTATTCAAATCGAGGTGGAAAACTTCAATCAATTGGAAGAAGTATTAGTGGCAGGAGGAGACTTTATACTGCTTGATAATTTTTCTGTTAGTGATTTAAAAAAATGTGTCTCAATGTGTGCTGGGAAGGCTATCCTAGAGGCATCGGGAGGGATTACATTCAATAATGTTAGAAAAGTAGCACAAACCGGAGTGGATCGAATATCCATAGGGTCCTTAACAAAGGATATTGTTGCGATTGATTTTTCGATGACAACTATCGAATGAGCATATCTATAGATGCTGCTCAATGATGCCCGATATTAAACTTTTTCTTGCTTCAACTACATGTGGTTTAACATTATTAGCTATAGCAATGTCGGGATCCTTTAACCCGTGACCAGTTAAAGTACAAACAATACGAGAATCATTCGCAATTTTTCCAGCCTCAAGATCTCTCAATACCCCCGCTAATGAGACCGCCGAGGCCGGTTCACAAAAAATCCCTTCGGACTCCGCCAATAATTTTTGCATCGTCAGTATCTCATTATCAGTACATTCAGCAAACCAGCCTTCAGACTCTTCTTTTGCCGCCCAAGCGTAGTCCCATGAAACAGGAGATCCGATCCTAATAGCTGTAGCAATAGTTTCCGGAGATTCTATTTTTTTTCCACGCAAGAACGGTGCCGCACCACTGGCCTGGTAACCCAATATAATTGGTCTTTTAGTAGATATCTTTTCAGTCTGAAACCCACCTAGCGAGTCGTTATTGAATATTTTGGTAGGCATTTTACAGGCTTCGCTGTAGCCCATCCAATGTGCCGTAATATTACCAGCATTTCCCACCGGCAGTGCATGAATATCAGGGGCATCCCCCAACTCCTCAATAATTTCAAATGCAATAGTTTTCTGACCATGTAGGCGATAAGGATTAATAGAGTTAACTATCTCCATTCCGCACTCATTACCTAGTTCATTCACAAGACGCATCCCGTCGTCAAAATTTCCTTGAATTTGGATAACTATTGCACCATGCATTACAGCCTGAGACAACTTACCTAAGGCGATTTTTCCATCTGGAATTAAAACAAAACTTGCTATACCTGCCCTTGCAGCATACGCAGCCGCCGCAGCGGATGTATTCCCAGTTGAGGCACAGATAATAGCTTTAGCTTTATTTGAAACAGCCTTAGAAACAGCCATTGTCATTCCTCGATCTTTAAATGACCCGGTCGGATTCAAACCCTCAAACTTTGCAAACAAGTCTAATTTACTACCAAATCGGTTTGCCAATCTGTCTAGTCTTATTAAAGGGGTATTGCCCTCCTCTAGGCTTACAACTGCGGTACCCTCATCTACTGGAAGCCTATCTCTATATTTCTCAATTAAACCTACCACACCTATTCCTTAATGAAGAAAACTTATATTGTCTAATCAATATCCAAGGTTTCAATTCGCAAAAAATTTATTTTTTCTTTAACCGCTCCTAGTAACTCAATTTGAGCGATAGCCTCTCTTATATCACCCTCAAGGGATTGGTGAGTAATAATAACTACCTCGACAACGCCAGCTCCTTGAACAGGCTCTCCCTGAAACATAGCTTCGATGGAGATCGACATCTTAGCCAATACCCGCGTTACCTCAGCCATTACACCAACCTGGTCTTTCACTCTAACTCGCAAATAATAAGAGGTCTTTATATCATTTATGGACAAAACAGGAAGGTCACTTACCTTACCACGAGGAGCCATATAGGGAACATAATTATCAGAACTAGCCATATGAAGTCTTGAGACATCTATAATATCCGCAATTACAGCCGATGCTGTAGGCTCCCCACCAGCACCTGCTCCGTAATGCAGTGTGGGCCCTACTGCATCTCCATGTACTAAGATGCCATTCATAGCACCGTTTATATTGGCAATTACACTGTTTTCTGGCACCAGGCAAGGATGAACCCTAAGCTCTATTCCGCTATTCCTTCTTTTTGCGATACCTAATAGTTTTATCTTATACCCAAATTTTTCAGCGTAATATATATCCTTAATTTGTAAATTGGTAATTCCCTCGCAAAAAATTTTCTTAAACTGTAACTTAATACCAAATGCTAAGGACGCCATTATTGCTAATTTGTGAGCAGAATCGATCCCCTCTATATCGAAAGTGGGATCCTGTTCAGCATACCCCTTGTCCGTCGCACTAGCCAAAGCCTTTTCAAAACTAACACGTTCAATCTGCATTTGTGACAAGATATAGTTTGTGGTTCCATTTATTATCCCAGCCATCCACTCAATTTTGTTGGCAGCTAAACCCTCTCTTAGAGATTTGATTATTGGGATACCCCCTGCAACTGCTGCCTCAAAAACAAGCATCACCCCATTGGATTGTGCTAGCTTGAAGAGCTCATTTCCATAGGTTGCAATTAATTCTTTGTTAGCTGTGACAACGTGTTTTTGGCTAGCAATTGCTTTTTCAGTAATTTGGCGAGCAACATCGACTCCACCAATTAGCTCCACAACAATATCAATGTCAGCACGTTCTATTAAATCAATAGGGTCAGAGTAAATCTCTATCGAGGAGTCTACTATTAAACTTTTTTTCTTATGGCTACGGATACAAACGGCTGTAAATTTTACTTCCGCACCAAGACGACGTTTGATGTGTTCTTCATTTCTCTCCAGAACCTTAAGGGTTGAAAACCCGACTGTTCCAAGACCAATCAGACCTAACTTAACTGTTTTCATGCTTTATTTAAAAGTATTATCAATCTCATTTTAAATTACCCCGTCCCTTCTAAACATATCTTTAATACCTCTCGTCGCCTGCCTAATTCTTTCTTCATTTTCGATTAAGGCCAAACGGACATACCCCTCACCATACTGCCCAAAACCTATTCCGGGCGATACCGCAACTTTGCTTTCTCGAAGTAATTTTTTTGAGAACTCGAGAGACCCCATCTTTTGGTAAAATTCAGGAATTTTTGCCCAAAGATACATGGCAGCTTTAGGAGGAACGACTGACCAATTAGCATTTTTTAAACCAGCTACCATTACATCACGTCGCCTTTCATAGGTTCCTCTTATGTCTGTCACACAATCCTGAGGCCCCTCGAGAGCAACAATTGCTGCCACCTGAAGCGGTGTAAATGTCCCATAGTCGTGGTAACTCTTAATTCTGGCTAACGCCTGTACAAGACTTTTATTTCCAAGCATGTAACCCACTCTCCAGCCAGCCATATTATAGCTTTTTGACATAGTGAAAAACTCTACTGCCACCTCTCTAGCTCTGGGAACCTGTAAAATAGATGGGGCCTGATAACCATCGAATACAATGTCTGCATAAGCTAGATCATGAACGACGTAGATTTCATGTTCTAGTGCAAGTTGAATAATTTTTTCGAAAAACGACAAATCCACACACTCAGTTGTAGGATTACTGGGGAAATTGATTATCAGCATCTTAGGTTTTGGAAAAGATTCCTTGATGGCTCTCTCCAGCTCTTCAAAGAAATCAACATCAGGTGTATTTCTGACATGTCGAATGTCAGCTCCCGCTATAACTGGACCATAAATATGTATTGGGTAACTCGGGTTTGGAACCAGAACTATATCTCCTTTTTCAAGCGATGCTAAAGCTAGGTGTGCTATCCCCTCCTTGCTACCAATAGTAACTATTGCCTCCTCCTCCGGGTCTAACTCAACACCATATCGACCCAAATAGCGATCACAAATCGCTTTTCTTAGCCGAAAAATTCCTCTCGACGTTGAATATCCATGGGTATCACTACGCTGAATAGACTCTAATAATTTGCTTATGACATGTGTTGGGGGTACTCCATCGGGATTACCCATCGACAAATCAATAATATCCTCTCCCCGACGACGAGCTTTCATTTTCAACTCCCCAGTAATGTTAAAAACATACGGGGGTAGCCGATCAATACGAGCGAATTCTCTCATTAGCTTTATGTTTGTATCTAATTACAGTTAAAATACTATCCACCAATTGATCTAACCCAGCAGGGCAGCTTGAGTGAAGATAAGTCTTACCAATACTAGTAACAAAAAACAAATTACTGAATACGGTGATACCTTCGTTTCAGTAAATAACATCAAATATTACAAAGACATAATAATAACACCAGATAGCATTATTGACACTTGGAATAATGAACCACGATTCTCACTCACTTCAGTAGAGTACTTACTCAGCTTAAAGCCTGAGATTCTAATCTTGGGTACCGCAGGTACCTTCTCAGCAATACCACCGAATAACTTAAAACCGCTAATAGAAACCTCTTGTCCTTTTGAAATCATGGATACCCCTGCGGCTTGTAGAACTTTTAATATTTTGGTTGCAGAGGAGAGGAGTATAGTAGCTGCTCTTGCTATAGATGGTGTCAGGGGAAGTCTGTAGATTTTAAAGCTTTTAAATACCCAATCAAGACGTACTGGGGAGCATTGTCTTGGGGTCAACAGGACGACCACGGCGTCGAATTTCGAAATGTAATCCATTTTCTTTATTAGAAGAAAAATAAATTTCGGATATTTTCTGACCTTGAGCAACTGATTGCCCCTCTTTGACCATGATGAGTCGATTATGTGCGTAGACGCTTAGATACATGAAATTATGTTTGATAATTATCATCTTTCCATAGGCTCTAATCCCGTTACCACTATAGACAACAATTCCTGGTGCACTTGCCACAACAGCTAAGTTGGAATTACTGGCTATTCCAACACCTTTTGTGTTCTCTCCTGCACCAAACTCATAAATAATTTTACCTCTCAATGGCCAGATCCATGATATATATTTGCTTCGTCCGTCTTTTGATTCTCCGATAACCGAAGGTTCAAGGTTTTTTTTTGCAGCCATGTTATTGCCACTTTCTGTTTGAGAAGAAAGACGTGGGGTCAGTCGCAATTTCATGCCTATACCAATTAGGTCAGGATTACTTATATTGTTCCACTTGGCGAGCTCTCGATAAGATAAACCATGGTTCAAAGCGATTTCAGTGAGAGTATCCCCTTTTTTTACCCTATAGTGCCTGGGTCGCCAATCCTTATCTTGGATTCCATCTCCATTGGATAACCGACCCATCTCTGGCTGGTTAGGCGTATCTATGCCTACCTTGGTCTTGGTTCCAGTACGGTCGATAATTGGGGCACCATCACCAGTAGTCGAACACCCCGCAATCAAATAAACTAGAAAGATCCCAAAAACAGCGTTTAACCAAGTTTTTAAAAACCTCATTAAGCTAGACCATGGAGAAGAGGGACAAACTTAACTCCCTCGAGAGTTTTCTCGGTAAAACTATCGCCTGATCTCGTAAATTTTATTAACTTTTGGGAATCAACTCCAATTGGTAAAACCAGACTGCCACCATTAGTCAATTGCCCAAATAATGCATCGGGAACTTCAGGGGCCGCCGCTGTGACAATTATCGCCGAAAAAGGTGCTTTGTCAGATAATCCTTGCCAACCATCAGCGTGGCGAAAACGAACCCGTCGGTAGCCCATTTTCTTAAGTCGAATCCGTGCACTGGAGAGTAGTTGCACATTTCGGTCAATGGAAATAACCTCGTTGGCAATGTGCGAAAGTACTGCTGCCTGGTATCCACAACCGCTTCCTATTTCAAGAACTCTATCCAACTGAACATCACCCATTATATGTTCACACAACCTTGCAACCATAAAAGGGTGGGAAATGGTTTGACCGTAACCAATTGGAAGAGACACCAACTCATATGCTCGACTAGCCAACGCCTCATCAACAAAAAGGTGGCGTGGAACCTTATTCAAGGCGAGTAGAACTTCCTCGTCTCTAATACCTTGCTCTCGCAACCTCTCAACCATTCTAAGGCGAGTACGATCCGATGTCATTCCCAGACCAGTATCATTATTCACTGGTCACCTTGTTTTATAAAATATCAGGTACATGAATTGTATAATTAGTTTTCGATTGCGGTTTCAAATGCATGATAGATGAATGCGTTAAGTCAATATGGAGCGGTGTTATCGATATTTGCCCCAGAGAAATGGCGTGTAAATCAGTACCAGGTGTTAAAACAGCGGGGGGATCACCATGAGCTCCAATGATGTACTTTCTACCTTCTTTACTCTCTTGATTTTTTATCTCTCGCGGGGGTTTAGATTTTTGGCGACGGCCTAGGCTGGTCAACTTTACATCTATCGAAGGACCAGAGAGATTATGAAAATACGGGATATTTATATTCAAGAGAATATTTTTCGATGGATAAACTCCTCGCGAAATCTCAAAAACTATTTTATTAAAAACCTCCCTAAAAACTTTCGCACTCACATCATAACGACATACTCTACTAGTTTCTAATTGCTGCGATATAGCAATGCTGGGAACTCCAAACAAAAAACCCTCCATAGCAGCTCCAACTGTTCCAGAATAAAGAGTGTCCTCTGCCAGATTTTCACCTTGATTAATACCACTAATAATAAAATCTGGACTACTATCTTTAAAGATTGTATGAAGTGCAAGATAAATGCAATCAGTAGGTGTTCCAGAGACGATATAAACTGGGAAGGCTTTATCATTTGAGGATGACTGATCTGCGAAAAACTGTGCCTCTTTGACTTTCCGGATGCTAACCGGTTGATTTATTGTAATCGAATTACTGTACCCACTACAATTAGACTCCGGTGCTACCACTGTAACCTCATGTTCAATAGACAGGGTTGAAGCCAATGACCTTAACCCTTGGGCGTTGTAACCATCATCATTGACCAAAAGAATTCTCAAGTGCACCCTCGATAAATCTGGTCGGGGCGGTGAGATTCGAACTCACGACCACACGCCCCCCAGGCGTGTACGCTACCAGGCTGCGCTACGCCCCGCAAATTATTTTCAAAATAATACCTCGCTCCGAAATTTCCATATGAGCTAACCCCGAAGACCTTCAATAATTTCAGCTAGTGCTTCTTTTATTCTTGTTTGCCCCTCTGAACCTTCAGGACTCGAATCCTGACCATGGTTTCCGCTTTCAGGCGAGTTTAAACGGCTCCTCGCTCCATTTATAGTAAAACCTTGATCATACAATAACTCACGGATACGTCTAATAAGTATTACTTCGTGCTTCTGATAATACCTTCTATTTCCCCTCCGCTTAACCGGATTCAGTTGAGCGAATTCTTGTTCCCAGTATCGAAGCACATGCGGTTTCACATCACACAAACCACTAACTTCGCCAATTGTAAAATACCTTTTAGATGGTATGGTGGGGAGCATAATTGAAATTTAAAAATCTAGGCTTCAGTCTTATCATTTCCTCGACTTTTTTCAACATTGTTTTTTAATTTCTGACTAGCATGAAATGTAACCACCCGTCGCTCTGTTATTGGGATCTCTTCCCCTGTTTTTGGGTTCCTTCCTGGTCGCTCCGGTTTGTTTCGAAGCTGAAAGTTACCAAAACCAGACAACTTGACTACATTTCCATCCTCTAATGATTTACGTAACTCTTCAAAAAACGCTTCAACCATGTCTTTTGATTCTCTTTTGTTTAGACCAACTTTATCATATAGCAAGTCGGCCAAATCCGCCTTGGTCAATGTCATAATCCCCTACCTCCTTGGTTTAGCTTGAAAAGTCTTCTTCAAACCCTCTAGAGCCTCGCCAATTACCATTTCTGTATCACTGTCTGTTAACGTTTTACCAGTATCTTGTAATAACAGTCGGAAAGCAAGACCCTTTTGCCCTTTCTCGATGCCTTTTCCCAGATAAACGTCAAATAAATCAATTCTTTCTACATAACTTAGACCTAGCTTGTTCAGATAATTTAGGATCTCTCCGGCAGACTTGTTGGACTCTACCAATATACTTATATCACGCACAACGGGAGGAAATTTGGAGACTTCTCTAAAAACTGGAATGTCATTATCCATGACATCATCAAGAGTAAATTCAAAAGCTACTACCGGACCCTGCAGTTCATATTTCCGTAAGATACGTGGATGTAATTCCCCCAGCCAACCAATGATTGTTTCATTAACCCTGATACTAGCCGACCGACCAGGATGAAGCCAATCATGAGATGACTTTTCATAAAAGACTTCCTCCTTAGAAAAAAGCGGTTGAAGATCCCCCTTAAGATCGAAAAAATCTATACTCCTGTCTTTGTGACCCCATTGCTGTTCAAATACAGCACCGCAGGCAATCCCAGAACACACATATGGCTGATGAATCTGACCTGAACTATCCTTAAATACCCGGCTAACCTCAAAAACCCTAACTCTTTCTTGGTATCGATTTTGGTTGAACCTTAAAACACTCACTAAACTACCCGTAAGAGTTGATCGCATAACATCAAGGTGGTTAGCTATGGGGTTTTTTAAAAAAATAAGCTTTTTTCCATTAGTCCCAAAATCTTTTTCCCATTTTTCTTCCACAAAGCCATAAGTTATTACCTCATTGTATTGACGACTTATGAAGTGTTCTTTCACTTTTTGAAAACTAACTAATCTCTGATTTATGGGAACAAATCCCAAGCTATCTCTGGGACTTACAGAAGGTAACTTATCATAGCCATCCACCCTTGCTACCTCCTCTATTAAATCCTCCTCAATTTCAATATCAAATCTATAACTTGGAGGAGTGACACAAAAAGAATTACTGTCTTGACTAAATGGTAGTTTCAATCTTTTGAAGCAATCCTTGATTCTGTCTGATCCGATAGGAAATCCTAAGATTTTTTCACACTTGTGAACACGTAGCTTAACAGATTCTCTCTTTGGCAGAATTCCCTCGGATACGGTTACTGGGCCTATGGCTCCGCCGCAAACCTCTACAATCAGTGCAGATAATCGATCTAATGCCACTTCTGATAGATCGAAATCAACGCCTCGCTCATATCGATAAAGAGCATCAGTAGAGAACCCCAGTTCCCTCCACTTCCCCGATACTACAAAGGAAGAAAAAAATGCACTTTCTAAGAATAAATTGGTGGTTTCCCTATCCACCGACGTCTCCAGCCCCCCCATGATTCCGGCAAGAGCTATGGGTCCTCCACTATCATTAATAGTTAGCATATCATTGGTCAGAGATATGTCCTCTCCATTCAACAATTTGAGTGATTCCCCCTCCCTTGCAAACCGGATAGAAACCTCGCCTTTCAGTTTATCCTGATCAAAAGCATGCATTGGCTGACCAATCTCCAACATAACGTAATTGGTCAAATCAACAACCGCGTTTATAGATCTTATTCCAGACCGAGCTAACCGCCTTATAATATGACTAGGAGTTTGAGTCTTAACATTAACACCTTGAATTATCCTGCCAGAATATTTTGGGCAAGCAGCTGTATCTATTAAATTCACTGTGAGGGTATCACTGATCGTGTGTTCGACCTTAGGCTCATACTCAAAATTAAGCGGAGTTCTAGAAACTGCGGACACTTCCCTTGCAATGCCAAGAATAGACAAACAATCTCCCCTGTTGGGTGTTAATTTTAGTGAAAATATTTTGTCGTCTAAATCGCAATAAGACCTAATGTCTTCCCCCAAAGGAGCATCCTGGGGAAGTACCCAAATACCATCATTATTATCCGAAACTCCCAGTTCTTGCTCGGAACATAGCATCCCTTCTGATTCAGCTCCCCTAATAGTGGTTTTCTTGATCTGCCCTTGTCCCAGCTTTGAACCCACGATAGCACAGGCAACTTTTATGCCCTTCACAACATTAGGAGCCCCACATACTATGGAGAGAATTTCATTATTCCCAGTATCAACTTCACATATTTTAAGGCGATCAGCTTTTGCATGTGATTGCACAGCTTTCACTTCGCCAATTAAAACACCACTAAAAAACTGACTAACTGGTATAACTTCCTCGACCTCCAAACCTGCCATAGTCAGAGCATGTGCCAACTCCTCACTGTCCATCTCTGGATCGCACATCTTTCTCAACCAATTTTCAGAAAATTTCATACTGTTGTGTCTTCGACTGAAAATCAGGTAAATTGACTGAGGAACCTGATATCATTTTCAAAAAACAATCTCAAATCCTCAATTTTATACCTAATCATTGCTAACCTGTCTAAACCCATTCCAAACGCAAAAGCCTGATACTTGTCTGAATCTATCCCAACATTTTTTAGCACCTTTGGGTGAACCATTCCGCAGCCACCAACTTCTAACCAAGAATTTTCAAAAAACATATCAATTTCAGCAGAGGGTTCCGTAAAGGGGAAATAAGACGGCCTAAATCTCACATCGATAGCATCATTTTCAAAAAATGCACGCAAAAATTCCCTCGTTAACCCTTTCAAATTTGAAAAACTAATATTATCGTCCACCCACAAGCCCTCTAACTGGTGAAACATTGGTGAGTGAGTAGCATCAGAATCAACCCTATATACCCGACCCGGGGAGATAACTCTTAATGGCGGTTTAAATTCTTCCATATGACGAATTTGCATGGGCGACGTATGTGTCCGTAGGAGATATTCATAATCAGCCAAATAGAAAGTATCATGCATTGACCTAGCTGGATGGTTCTGCGGCTGGTTTAAAGCCGTAAAGTTGTAATAATCACTTTCTATTTCAGGGCCATCAATAACCGAAAAACCCATGGAATTGAACAAGAAAGCTATGCGATCTAAAGTTTTGCTAATAGGGTGGTAGCTTCCGTCAGTCCTATTCCCTCTTCCCGGTAATGTAATATCAATGCTCGAGTCAGCCATTTCCCTCTGAAGCTTATGCTCTATAATCTCATCTTTCCGATGCTTGAGAATTTCTTCAATTTGATTTTTAGCATGATTAATCGCCTGCCCAGCTGTTGCCTTTTCTTCCGCAGGAAGTTCACGAATTTTTCTTAACTGATCAGTTATCACTCCAGATTTACCCAAAAACTTAGACTTAGCCTTATCTAAAGCATGGCCGTTATCCACTTTACTAAACATTTCTTTCGCCTGGGATACTATGTGTTGTAAATCCACTTGTCGTGAGGCCTCAAAAACAAAAAAAGGAGCCTTCCAGCCCCTACTAGATGAAAAAAATACGCAAGCTAATTGCTCAAACCTGCCTTTGCTTGCTCAACTATGGAACCAAAAGCGACCTTATCATTGACCGCGAGCTCAGCAAGAATTTTTCTATCCACATTGATTGCAGCAATCTTCAAACCTTTTATTAGGGTACTGTAGGTGATACCAAATTCCCTAGCTGCCGCATTTATCCGAACAATCCACAGCATTCTAAACTCTCTTTTTTTTACACGACGATCTCTGTAAGCATATTGATCCGCCTTGATTAAGGCCTCCTTGGACACCCTAAACACATTTTTTCGTCTACCTCTAAACCCCTTGGCCCGATCAATTACCTTTTTGTGTTTAGCATGAGCCGTAACTCCTCTTTTTACTCTTGGCATAACTTATCTCCTCAGGAATAAGGTAGCATGGCCCTAAGTGCCGCCTGGTCACAACTGGCTACTTCAGTTGTTCCTCTCAAATGACGTTTACGCTTGGTCGTTTTTTTTGTCAGAATATGCCTCGTATTGGCCTGAGCTCTCCGGAACTTACCCTTTCCGTCGACTTTAAATCTTTTTGCGGCACCTCTATTCGTCTTTAATTTTGGCATTCAATAGACCTCATCTGTAATATTCATATTATTTCTTTTTGGCACTCAAAACCATTACCATCTGGCGCCCCTCCATCTTTGGAAACTGCTCAACCTGACCATAATCCTCTAGATCTTCCTTGACTCTCTCTAAAATTCTGGCACCAAACTCCTGATGTGTCATCTCACGCCCCCTAAATCTCAACGTAACCTTGACTTTATCTCCATCTTCTAAAAATCTTATTAAGTTTCTTAGTTTAATCTGGTAATCCGCTTCATCAGTTCCAGGTCGAAACTTAATTTCTTTAACCTGTATCTGTTTTTGCTTTGTGCGAGATTCATTCCTTCGTTTTTGCTGGTTATACCGAAATTTTCCATAATCCATCAATCGACAAACTGGTGGAACACCATTGGGTGCAATTTCGACTAAATCAGTGTTCTCCTCTTCCGCAATTGCCAGAGCTTTGGCCACATCAACCACCCCAAGCTGTTCTCCATCTTTTCCAATTAATCGAATCTCGGCAGCAATGATATCTCCGTTTACTCGAACACTTTTTTCCTGTGCTATAGAACTGCCTCCTTCAATCTACTATTTGAACTGTGATATCTCGAACTTTAGCTTTTTTACAAAATCATTAACTGAAAGCTTCCCTGCGTCACCCTGTCCTCTGGCCCGCACGGATACCACATTGTTTTCAACTTCTTTATCCCCAACTATAACGAGATAAGGAACCCTTTTTACGCTGTGTTCCCTGATTTTATAGGTTATTTTCTCGTTTCTCAAGTCCGTGCTAACTCGAAGTCCTTGATTTCTCAATTGTGAAACAACTGATTGTACAAATTCCTGTTGAGCATCTGAGATATTCATCACTACCACTTGCACTGGTGAAAGCCACAGTGGCAAAGCACCAGCACAGTTCTCAATGACTATTCCAATGAACCTCTCTAGACTCCCAAGTATTGCCCTGTGTAACATTACCGGCACTTCTCGCGTGTTATTTTCAGTCACATATTGGGCCTCCAATCTTTGTGGCATCATAAAATCCACCTGCACTGTTCCACATTGCCATGACCGACCTATACTATCCCTTAAGTGGTATTCTATTTTTGGGCCATAGAATGCACCCTCACCTGGCAATTCCTCCCAATCGACAGAACAGCTACCTAACGCCTCTCTTAGAGCATCCTCAGCACTATCCCATAATTCATCTGTTCCAAGCCTCTTTTCTGGTCGGAGTGCCAATTTGACAGTGATGTCCTCAAACCCAAAGTTAGCATAAACCTTTAAGGCCAAGTTGTGGAAGTCAATGACCTCTGACTTGATCTGATTTGACATACAAAAAATATGACCATCATCCTGCGTAAATGCTCTGACTCTGAGGAGACCATGTAACGCACCGGATGGCTCGTCTCGATGACAAGAACCAAATTCTCCGTATCGCAAAGGAAGATCTCGATAACTTCTGAGCTTATTGTTAAAGATTTGCACATGCCCTGGGCAGTTCATAGGTTTAACAGCATATTCCCGATTTTCTGAATCAGTAAAAAACATGTTTTCCCGAAAATTATCCCAGTGGCCTGATTTTTTCCAAAGATTAATATCCAAAATTGATGGACATTTGACCTCTTGATAATCATTTCTTTTGTAAACATCACGCATGTAATTTTCTACTTCCTGCCAGACCTTCCAACCGTCCGGATGCCAAAAAACCATCCCTGGGGCTTCATCTTGAAAGTGAAAATAACCTAGCTGCTTACCAATTTTGCGGTGATCTCGCTTTTCTGCCTCTTCAATCCTGTAGATATAGCCCGCTAATTCTTCCTTTGAGGTCCATGCTGTCCCATAAACCCTTTGCAACATTTCATTTTTTGAATCACCTCGCCAATAAGCCCCGGACAACTTCATTATTTTAAAAATTTTTAATTTATCCGTATTGGGGACATGAGGTCCTCGACACAGGTCCGTAAAGTTCCCTTGTCGGTAAAGGCTTATCACTTCTCCTTGCGGAATGTCCTCGATAATTTGTGCCTTATAGGTCTCACCTTGCTCCTTGAAGAAAACAATGGCCTGTTCACGGTCCATTTCTATACGCCTAACCTCATAACTTCTTTTCGAAATCTCAAGCATTTTTTGTTCAATAGCCTCAAGATCCTCAGGAGTAAATGGTCTTTTATACGAAAAATCATAATAAAAACCATCCTCGATCACTGGGCCTATAGTCACCTGTGCATCTGGAAAAAGCTCCTTCACGGCATGTGCCAACAGATGGGCGGTAGAATGTCGCATAATTTCCAAGCCCTCTGGATCCTTATTGGTTAGGATTGATAATTCCACATCTCGATCGATTATTTGAGAGAGATCAACCAGCTGGCCATCAACTCGGCCTGCCACAGCCGCCCTAGCAAGCCCCTTCCCAATGGATGACGCTACTTCCTCAACAGTTATTTCACTATCGAAGCTTTTTTTACTTTGATCTGGTAGAGTTATGATTGGCATTGCAAAAAATTCTACGTTTGAATTGATTACCTTAAATTTGGTAGGCGCGATTGGATTCGAACCAACGACCCCTACCATGTCAAGGTAGTGCTCTAACCAACTGAGCTACGCGCCTATAATTGCTTTAAAACAGAGGATTGTAACTTAAAACATAATCCTGTAACACAGGTTCTTGATTATCACAGAGATTAACTAATGATCCCAGACTATTGGAGAAAAGCGACAAAAACTCTCAGCAAAACTGATGCGATCTTAAAACCACTCATCGACTCGAAATCGCATTTGGATATAAAACTTAAAACAGACCCTTTTATAACCCTTGCTAGAGCTATTGTAGGACAACAAATATCGGTTAAAGCAGCTGAGACTATTTGGGGTCGGATAGTGTCGACGACTGGCAATCCAGAACCATCTGTTATACGCAAGATGTCGGAGGGAAAACTGAAAAAAGTAGGCCTATCTTCCAGGAAGATTGAATATTTAAAAGATTTAGGAAAAAAATTTGAGTCGAATAAGTTTGATTTCAAATCATGGAAAACCCAAGAAGATACAATAATAATAAAACACCTAACTTCGGTTAAAGGAATCGGAATTTGGACTGCAGAAATGTTTTTGATGTTTTATATGGGAAGACCAGATGTTTTTCCAACGGCAGATATAGGTCTTCAGCGAGCAATGTCAATTCACTACAAAAATCGCGAGCCAATTACAAAGCAAGAAATGGAAACTATTGGAAACAAATGGGCTCCGTGGCGAACAGTTGCCACATGGTACTTATGGCGATCCATTGATCCTATCCCAGTTGAATACTAGAACTATCGCTCCTACCGCCATGCATAGTCCTTGCCAGTATAGTGGAAGTCTTGCGCTCGTGCTGGCTATCATCCTTTTCCACATTAGCACCCAACTGCTAATCCCACCCGTAGCTTTCAAGAATCTTGGTGGAACGGGGAACTTCTATGCCGAAACCTGACCTTCCTCCCCAAGTGTTAAAAGCCGCCTCAACCTTGCTAATAGGACTAGGTGCTACTGACAAATATTGTGTTTTGACGGCTTCAAAATGTTGTCGGGCCATCTCTCTATTGCCCAAATGGTGATAGGCCATTCCGATATGCATATTCCACCAATGAAAATCGGGTGCCGGCACTTCTTGATAATTGGCTAGCTGTTTTTGCCATTGACTTGTTGCCCAGTAATAAAGACCTAGCCCATAGTTATCAAAACTTAGTGAACTGATCGCATCTAATTGATGTGCAAGAACCGCCCTTTGGTACCCCCACTCAAGCCTATCACAGGCCTTTTCATCCACTCCAAACTCAATCTTCAATTGCTTCGAAAATTTACATCCAAATCCTGATATGACTGTGATGTAGGACAAATGACCGACGCTATAGGCATCTCCTGGGGCCAACTCCAACGCCCTCTCAGCATTCACCATTAGCTGATCCCAATCTCCTTCATAAAAATGCAGCTCAGCACGCGTGGCATAGGCTCTGGCATAGTTCTTGTCAATGCGTATCGCATTGTCAACAGCCTCGAAAGCCTCTGATAAACCCTTTTTGTCCACCGCCTGGAAAAATGGTACGTAAAGGGAATATCCCCAAGCCAGCATGTGACCCAACAACGCCCAGGCCTCCTTGTATTCTGGATCATCCTGCACAGCCTTTCTCAAACACTCTAGTCCTTGTGCATGCATCGCTGGACTCAATACTTTGAAATACTGCCCCCTCACAAAGTTAACGCACTCATAGGCATTTAAATTTTGAGTACCAGTGGCTGAAAAGTTCTTAGCCACCTCCTGTGCTAACACTGCTCCATTACCAACTAACGAATCAATAACATTGGTCACAATCTCGTCTTGCAAAGAAAAAATATTGGCCGCAGTAAATTCCTTGTCATATTTTTTTGTCCAAATAGTAGACATGGAACTAGTATCAGTTAGGTTGACCGATATCCGAATATTAGATCCTGCTTTTCTAATAGTCCCATTAATGAAATAACGAGTCCCGATACCCGCATACAAAGAACCCAAATCGCTCGGAGCCTCGGTAAGTGTGACTATATTAAGCTTTTTTGCAGCTGTCGATAGGCCGGCACTCAAATCCTGGGTAAGTCCTGTTGCCAAATTTAACATTGCCTGATCATCCGAGCCAGCATCTAGCGGCAAAATAGCAATCCTCTGAAAATCTGCACCACTCTGAGTGGTGCCTTGCATTCCCTGGAAAATGTACAAACCAACTGCTAAAACCAAAATAGCTGCTACCGCCATATACATCGTCTTACTACCCGAAACCTTGGGTTTGAACTTCTTGGGATCGGCTGAACCAGTCTTAATATCAGCGTAATAAGCCTTCACCGGTTCATTAATGTTCTTCAGATTCTGCTCACCTTGATCAATAAAACCACAAGACACCTTGCCTTTGACTACGGAGTGAACAATGTCAGAGATGCAAATACCACCCGGTGGAGCAATACCTTCCAAACGTGCAGCCACATTAACACCGTCTCCCAGCAAATTCTCGCCATCAACAACCACATCTCCCATGTTGATGCCCATCCGAAATTCAAGACCCTCATCGGCACCGAGACTCTCATTGTGAGACGCCACCTTCTCCTGTATCGCAATACCCGATTTGACAGCGGATAAGGCACTATTAAACTCCACCATGAAAGCATCACCCGCAACACTAAATATTCGCCCCTGATGGCTCCCAACCGTTTCCTCAACTATCCCTCGACAAAACTCTAACTGCCGGACAGTTCCTTCTTCATCCACCCCCATTTTCTCAGAATAACCAACAACATCCATCGCCAAAATGGTGGAAGTCTTACGCTCACGCTGATCTTCTTTGTTTGCCATGCCGCCGCTAATCTCCCCCTTGTTTTTGCATCATCGAGATTCTAGTTTTGTCTCTTATTTCAACACTAAATATCTGTATAGTAAAGCTGTTTTTTAGCGACAAAATACACTACCTTTATTACCTATGATAGGCAATATTAGCAGGTCTAAGATAAAACACCTTTCATCAATTTGTAGGTCTTTCCTAGTCTTGACGATAATGAATTGTCATGCGTCACAATGATCATACCTAGATTCATTGTCTTCTGAAGTTCAAATAAAACCTCCAGCACTTCTTCAGCAGTTTGCTGATCTAAGTTTCCGGTTGGCTCATCTGCCAAAAGACACTTGGGGTTCGTTACTAATGCTCGTGCTAATGCCACCCTTTGTCGCTCACCTCCTGAGAGCTCTGATGGAACATGACTTTGCCTATCAACCAATCCAACTCGCCCCAGCATATTCCTCGCTTTTTGCAGGGCCTCATGTGTATTAGTTCGTCTGATAATTAAAGGCATCGCAACATTCTCCAAGGCCGTAAACTCATGCAAAAGATGATGAAACTGGTATACAAAGCCCATCCCATAGTTTCTTACATGTCCTCGTTTGGTGTCTGTTAGATGAGAAAAATTCTCATTATCAAACCAGACTTCACCAGAATCAGGCACGTCAAGCCCACCCAAAATATGTAGCAAAGTGCTTTTTCCTGATCCAGACGCTCCTGTAATCGCTACAGAATCACCCTCCCTTAACTCAAAGAAAACCCCATTGAGAACTTGAAGTCTGTTACTTTTCTTACCAAAAGACTTAAAAACCTCTCGACACGACAAAATACACTTGTTTTTCTCATTCATATCGAAGTGCCTCAGCTGGTCGTGTTTTGGAAGCCCGCCAACTCGGATAAATAGTCGCCAGGATAGACAAAACGAATGACACAAAAGCGGTAAATACAACGTCTTTTAGTTTTAACTCTGAAGGAAGCTCACTAATGTAATAGACATCTTTAGAAAGCAGATCTACTCCTAGAAATGCCTCCATAAAAGGAACGATAACGTCTATATTCACCGCAACTAACACACCTAAAATTACACCAACACTAGCTCCGATAAATCCTATCAAAGCCCCTTGAAGCACAAAAATTACCATAATTCCTTTCGGGGAAGCACCAAGTGTCCTGAGAATCGCAATATCGGACCGCTTGTCTGCTACTGCCATTACAAGAGTTGACACTATGTTAAATGCTGCAACAGCCACTACGAGCATTAAAATTACAAACATAACTTTTTTTTCAATCTGTACCGCTCGAAAAAAGTTGGCATGACTTTGGGTCCAATCAGTGACTAGCAAATTATCTACCTGAAGGGATTCAGCAATGAGTCGACTCTTATTTGGTGCTAGGAACAAATCTTCCAACTTTAACCGTAGACCGTCTACTAACCCTAAACTTCTGGTTAATGTCTGAGAATCACCTAATGCTATTAATGCTAGTCCTGAATCATAGTCATACATGCCAGCCTCAAAAACCCCAGATACCTCAAACCTTTTTAGGCGAGGGATAATTCCAGCTGGTGTAGTTTGACCTTTTGGAATCATCAGCAAAACTTTATCTCCAATACCCACTTGTAGCCTTTGTGCCAGTTCCACACCCAGAACAATATTAAATTTACCGCTTTGCAGGGAATCCAGACTACCATCTATAATTTTATGACCCAATATAGAGACTTTCGTCTCAAGAGTTGGGTCGATCCCTCTAACCATTACCCCTTTGACGACATCACTTTTGGATAACAATCCTTGAATATTGGTAAAAGGTGCCATTCCTACTGGGGAAGCTATAGACTCGACTCGCCGAGCTACATCAGCCCAGTTGGCAATTGGCTCACCATACCCTCTAATCTGTACATGGGACACAACCCCCAGAATTCGCTCTCTCAATTCAATCTGAAAACCATTCATGACTGATAACACAACAATCAAAGAAGCCACGCCTAGAGCTATCCCAATCATGGATATAGCTGATATGAAAGACACAAAGTTATTGCGGGACCGGCTCCTGGTATAGCGGAGCCCAATCATCGTTTCGTATCCAATTTTAAATATCACATTTTTACCTTGTTAGTGAGGGATCAACTAAATTATTGACATAACCTGTGGTTTAATATTGACTATAGGCGTTATGCTAACACGTCCCAACCTCTTCTTCTTGCTCTCTAAAACTGAACTTACATTTCGACCACCTGCGATTAACTCAGCACCCCTAAGCTTAAGAAAGTTTTTGATGTTTGGACACTACTCTATCTATCCAAACTCTACAATCGAGGATTGGTACATTAAAACATTTAACGCAACTGGGTGTGATGGTCTAGCGTCGCTGCACTGTGCTCAAACTGAAAACATAAATAACGAATATTGGATGTTTATTACCCCAATATCACTTGCACCCACAAATGATGATCTTTTTATGCATCAATCAGAAAATATTACTGAAAACGAGAGCAGAAAACTTTTTTCGTTACTACAGCAGCACCTTATAGAAGAATTTGATTGTCTCACGTTCATCAACCCAACACTATGGGGCCTTAAAACTAAGGACTGTCAGGATCTGCTGACAGTAAATCATGAAAAAGCTGTTAACAGCAGTATTGCTGATCATATAATGACAGGGAGTGATTCAAGAAAATGGAGAAGATTAACATCAGAAATTGAGATACTCTTTAGTCAACATTCTGTGAATCACCGCAGGCAAAAAGACGGGAAACATCCAATTAATAGCATATGGATCTGGGGAACGGGTCGCCCTCCAAATTTAGGCATTAGCAACACTTTTATTTCGAGCGAGAGACAGTTAGCTCTAAATCTAGCAAAAGTTAGTCAGGCAACCATTATGGACCCTATCCAAAAGCTTAAGGAAATGAAAGCAGGTAAAAATGTCAAAAATATAATTTTTGAACTAAAGAGCTCTCTCTACCATTCCCAGGATTGGAATATAGCGTTTAATAAAGATTGGCTATTGCCGGCTCACTTGATGCAAAAAAAAAGGCAACTTGGAATGGTTACCTTAGTATTTGAGAACAAATCTCAGATAGTGCAACTCGATTTACATAAAATGTCTCACTGGAAAATATGGAGACATATTTACCCGCCACGCTTAGTGCGAATTATTGATTAATGACCGACACCAAAATAACCATTCGACATTATAATAAATCAGATTTCACCGCGTTACAGGCTGAGGAGTTATCATCGACTCTGGCACGTCTTTATGCGGCTAGAGGAGTCAAAAACCCTGAGCACACGAAGGCAGGGCTTTCGTCATTATTACGCCCGGAGTCCTTGTTGAATTGCAATTATGCGGGAGAATTGATAGCAAGGGCTGTTAAGCAGGGTGACTCAATAACAATTGTAGCGGATTATGATACTGACGGTGCTACAGCTTGTGCATTGATTTATGATTTTCTCCAATCATTGGGCACAAATGTTAACTACTTAGTCCCCGATAGAAAAATACATGGATATGGCCTAACTCCTCAATTAGTAGATTTGGCCACCAAAGATGAACCTGATTGGCTGATAACTGTAGACAATGGGATTGCCAGTGTTGAGGGAGTTAATCACGCCAAAAAACTAGGAATAAAAACTATTATCACCGATCACCATTTGCCGGCAGATGAACTGCCTGATGCCGAAGTAATCGTCAATCCAAACCAACCCAAATGTTTATTTCCAAGTAAACATATCTGCGGAGTTGGAGTCATTTTTTATGTAGCAACCTGTATTAGAAGATCACTTCGAGAACTTGGCTGGTTTGATAACAAACCCGAACCACGAATGGAGAGTTATTTAGATTTAGTGGCGTTAGGTACAATAGCTGACGTGGTATCACTAGATCTGAATAATCGAATATTAGTAAACGCCGGATTAAAACAAATTAGGAAAAGAAAGTGCAGGCCTGGGATAATTGCTTTGATTGAAGTTGCTCGTAAAATCATTAGTGCGATCACTGCACAAGATCTTGCTTTTTCTATAGCCCCTAGACTTAATGCGGCCGGTAGAATGCAAAATATGGCCACCGGGATCGACTGCCTATTGGCCTCAAATGACGTAAAGGCCAACTCACTGGCAAATGAACTCAATAGTCTAAATATAGAAAGAAAAGACAAAGAAAATCAGATGAGAAAAAAAGCTTCAAAAATAGTCATAGCTGCTCAGAACCTTGACTACATTGGCCATACTTATTTCCATGAGACTTGGCATGAAGGATTAATAGGAATACTTGCATCTCGTATAAAAGACGAAATAAATCGTCCCGTCATAGTATTCGCTCCTAGCATCAACCCATTAGAGCTGAAAGGATCTGGTCGCTCTATTCCAAACTTTCATTTAAGAGATGCCTTGGACATTATAACTAAAAAACATCCAAGCTTGATTGTTAAATTTGGCGGACACGCAATGGCTGCAGGACTAACCATAAAGAAAGACTATTTAGAAGTTTTTCGTCAGGAATTTGATGCTATTGCAAAAAAATTAATTACAAGTAATCAACTCCACAAGACAATCATCACTGACGGCCACCTTGAAGAAAGCATAACACTCGCCGAAGCGGAAGAAATTCTATCCAAAGTTTGGGGTCAGGGTTTTGAACCTCCACTATTTGTGGACCGATTCAAGATAACCGATCAAATAGAGTTAAAAGATGATCATAAAAAGTTGAAAATGATGAATACCATAAATTTGCGAACGTTTGATGGAATTATTTTCCGAAATCCCAAACCAATACCTGAGCAAATTACAGCGGTATACCAGATTGACATAAACAGCTATAGGGGAACTAAAAGTCTTCAATTAATAATAAATAACTGGTTTCCTTGTGACCTTGACCCGAAAAACGATAAAATAAATGACAGTTAAAATCATAAGGTCGTCAAAAAGATTATGGATTCAGAATTAAAAAATTTACTGCTATCAAACCTACAACAGCTTGAGCATCGAGCATCTGACTTGCGGAGGTATCTTTGACTACGATCAGAAAAAAAACAATTTAGCTGAAATCAATCGACTTATTGAAGATCCTGCCATCTGGGATGAACCGGAAAAAGCACAGAAATTGGGAAAAGATAAGAAAATTCTGGATGAAATAGTTTTCGGCATCGACTCTCTCATGACAAATTTAACTGCCTCACATGAGTTACTAGAACTAGCAATTGCTGAAAAAGATGAAGAAACTTTAAGGTCTATCCAAGGTGATTTGCATTCAATAGAAAAAATTGTCGAAGAACTAGAGTTTAAAAGAATGTTTTCAAATGAAATGGACCCATCTAATTGCTTCATAGACATACAATCTGGAGCTGGGGGAACTGAGTCTCAGGATTGGGCAGAAATGCTTGAAAGAATGTACCTGCGATATTGTGAAAGAAAAAATTTTCAGATTCAAATACTAGAAAGATCGTATGGAGAGGTAGCAGGAATCAAAAGCTCTGCTTTAAAAATTTCAGGAGACTATGCTTATGGAACGCTTAGAACAGAGATCGGTATTCATCGCTTAGTTCGCAAATCGCCCTTTGACTCTAATGCGAAAAGACATACATCTTTTGCAAGTGTTTTTGTCTATCCTGAGATCGATGAATCAATAAACGTGGATATAAACCCCGCTGACTTGCGTATAGACACTTATAGAGCAAGTGGTGCTGGTGGCCAGCACGTGAACCGTACAGATTCTGCAGTTAGAATAACCCACCTTCCGACTGACATTGTTGTTCAATGTCAAAATGATCGGTCACAACATAAAAATAAATCAGAGGCAATGTCAATGCTTAAAGCCAAACTTTATGAATTTGAACTAAGAAAACAGAACGAAGAAAAACAAAAACTAGAAGACAGTAAAAGTGCCATTGGATGGGGACACCAAATCAGATCTTATGTACTTGATCAATCCAGGATAAAAGACTTAAGAACCAATTTTGAGACAGGGAATACACAAGCCGTACTAGACGGCGATTTAGAAGCATTTATATTGGCAAGCTTAAAGAAGGGAATATAAATTACAAAGGCGAGAAACATGACTGATGACCAACACAGTGACGATCCAAACAAACTAGTACAGGAGAGAAGGCAAAAATTAAAATCTCTTCGCGAGAATGGAAATCCTTTTCCAAACCATTTTCGCAGAAATGATTTGGCATCAGATCTACATAGAAAGTATGGAAAAATTGAAAGGGAGGAGTTAAGTAAACAGCTTATTTCTGTAACCTGTGCAGGCAGAATGACTCTGAAGAGGATAATGGGCAAAGCAAGCTTTTGCACCTTGTTGGATATGAGTGGCACCATACAACTATTTTTGAATGATAACAATCTTGGTGAGGATATTCATAATAAATTCAAAAGCTGGGATATGGGAGATATTCTTGGAGTCACTGGGACACTGTTCAAGACCAAAACAGGAGAGCTAAGTGTCAGAGCATCTAATGTAGAGCTAATATGCAAATCCATAAGACCATTGCCCGAAAAATTCCACGGTCTTACAGATCAAGAACAACGATACCGGCAACGGTATGTAGATCTAATTGTTTCACAGGAAACCCGGGAACGATTTAAATTACGATCTAAGATAATTCAAGCGTTACGAAATTTTTTTACTTCAAGAAATTATTTAGAAGTGGAAACCCCGATGATGCAACCCATTCCAGGCGGAGCCACAGCACGGCCTTTTACTACGCATCATAATGCATTAGACATGGAACTATATCTCCGAATTGCACCCGAATTATATCTCAAAAGACTGGTAGTAGGTGGTTTTGAACAGGTTTTTGAAATCAATAGAAATTTTAGGAATGAAGGAATCTCAACAAAACACAATCCTGAATTTACCATGCTCGAGTTCTATGTTGCCTTTAAAGATTACAATTATCTCATGGAGCTAACCGAGTTGATGATTCGAGAGGTTTGCCTCGAGAGCATTGGTAAAACAGCTATTGAGAGCAACTCTGTTTCCATTGATTTATCTAAACCTTTTGATCGTTTGACTATAATAGAGGCCATCGCCAAATATAACCCGGAATATACACTTTCCAAATTACAAAATATAAACTTTATCCAGTCTGCATTAACCGGCCTTGGCGAACCTATAAAGAACATGAATAGTCTAGGGATACTTCAATTCCAGCTTTTTGAAGCCACAACTGAATCTAAACTAATCAAACCAACTTTTATAATCTCTCACCCAACCGATATTAGTCCATTGGCGAGACGAAATGACGAAAATCCCGATATTACGGATAGGTTTGAATTATTTATCTGTGGTAGGGAAATAGCCAACGGCTTCTCCGAGCTAAATGACCCCGAGGATCAAGCCCTACGGTTTAAAGCCCAAGCTGATGCCAAGGCGGCAGGAGATCACGAAGCAATGTACTATGATGATGATTATATTCGGGCACTAGAATATGGCATGCCACCAACAGCAGGGGAAGGCATAGGCGTGGATCGGCTGGTAATGCTTTTGACAAATAGTTCATCCATTCGTGATGTGATTCTTTTCCCACAACTTAGAAAGATCTAAATAGAATCATCATGGCCGACCAACGAACCTCCTCTAAAGGCAGGAAATTCACTGAAATTCAACCATTATGGAGACCTTCCAAAGAGAGTATCAAAAACTCTAATCTATCCCTTTTTGTTAGACACCTATATCAACAAGATAAAAGTCTGAATCTGGAAAATTTTGAGGATCTGCATAATTGGTCGATAAACCATCCTCAAAAATTCTGGAGAGCAGTTTGGGGTTTTACAAACGTTATTCCTTCAAAATTTAAAGGCAAGGTTTTTACTAATAGTAAAAATATGATAAACACAAAATGGTTTCCAGAGACAAAGTTGAACTTTGCTGAAAACCTTCTCCAATACAGAGACGAATCTGATGCTCTAATATTTTTAAGTGAAAAAGGGATCAGATGGAAGTTATCTTGGGAAGACCTTTATAACTCCGTATCTCGTGCCAAACAAGCTTTAGAAAATGCAGGTCTCAAACAAGGTGATTGTGTAGTTGCGTATATGCCTAACTGCCCTGACACTGTGGTTTTTATGCTAGCAACAACATCCATTGGCGCTATCTGGTCTTCATGTTCACCTGACTTTGGCACGAAAGCAATTTTAGATAGATTTGGGCAATTAGACCCAAAGATGATGATCGCCACGGAAGGGTACTACTACAATGGGGACCGCCACGACGTTATGCCACGAGTTAGGGAGATAACAAGTAAACTCCCATCACTAAAAAAAATTATAGTCTCCTGCCTCACCACTGATAACCCTAAAATTGATCATATAAGCGGAGCTATACTCACTTATGATTTTGTAAAACCCTACAAACCACAAAAAATAATCTTCCAAAAATTTCCATTTAATCATCCGTTATACGTTCTCTTTTCCTCAGGCACCACAGGCAAACCAAAGTGCATAGTACACGGAGCTGGGGGAACTCTCATCCAACATTTAAAAGAACATAAATTACATATTGACTTAAAAAAAGGAGATCGACTTTTTTATTTCACTACATGTGGATGGATGATGTGGAATTGGACCATTTCAGCATTAGCGACTGGAACTACTGTCTTGCTTTTTGATGGATCTCCATTTTATCCAAACCCAAGGAGACTATTTGAATATATAGAAAATGAAGACATAACCGTTTTTGGAACATCGGCTAAATACATCGACTCACTAAAAAATATGAAGGAAAAACCTAATCGCCAATTTAAATTGAAATCTCTCAAAACTATTTTATCAACCGGATCACCCTTAAGTCCGGAAAGTTTCCGGTATGTCTATGGACAAATAAAATCAAATGTTCTCCTCTGCTCCATTTCTGGGGGTACAGACATTATCTCATGTTTTGTTTTGGGAAACCCTAACCTTCCAGTATATCCAGGAGAAATACAATCTTCAGGATTAGGAATGGCGGTAAAAGTAATGGACGAACAAGGTAACTTTTTATCTAATCAAAAAGGAGAGTTAACCTGTATAAGGCCATTTCCATCTATGCCAATTTACTTCTGGAATGATCAACAAAGGCTTAAATACAAAAACTCCTATTTCAGAAAATATCAAAATGTTTGGCATCACGGGGATTTAATTGAATTTACACCCAGAGGCGGATACATTATTCATGGGAGGTCAGATACTGTCTTGAACCCTGGGGGGGTACGAATCGGAACAGCAGAGATATACCGTCAAGTTGAAGATATCGCCCAAGTAAGTGAAGCCATAGCGGTTGGACAAAAAATTCAATTAGATACCAGAATCATTTTGTTTGTAAAATTAAATGAGGAAATAAAGCTCACGGAAAACCTCATCAATCTTATCAAAGCTAGAATAAAAAATAACACCAGTCCTCGACATGTCCCTGCAAAAATATTGGCAGTACAGGACATACCAAGAACTAAAAGTGGAAAAATTGTAGAAAAAACAGTAGAAAAAATCATTAATGGTATAGAGGAGACTAATATAGATTCATTAGCAAACCCAGAATCTTTAATTTATTTCAAAAACCGCCCAGAATTAGCAACCTAATGATCAAGTTGGTTTCAAATACTGGTCTTTTTATATTTATTACCTCTATTTCTACCACGCCTTCTTTCTCCAATGATATTTCAGATTTGCTTTGGAAAAGTAGGGTTTTAATTGTGTCAACTCGAAATAACGAGACTTCAATTGTAGATATTACTAATGAGTTTAAAAGAAAGTATTTCTGTCAACTAAAAGAGCGAAAAGTCCGGATAATAACTTTCATTGATGATACTAATCCCAAGTATTCACCCCCATCTTTTGTTCTCGGTAAAAATGGAATATGGCTCATTGGATATGATGGAAAAGTCAAGAGCTACTCGAGAGATAAGTCAATTTTATCTAAAATCTTTGTATTGATTGACAAAATGCCCATCCGAGAGGCAGAGCTAGCCAGACAGCCCTCGAACTGCCCCGAGTAAAACTAAAAATATTATTAAAACTTGCTCATATTCTGTCGAAATTAAAATTAGGTCAATTAGAAAAAAGTTATCATGAAACGCATCTTAGTAACTGGAGGAGCTGGTTTTATAGGATCCCACCTATGTAGGGCTTTGTTAGCACAGGGCAACAGAATAATTTGCTTAGACAACCTCTACAGTAGTAGCCTCCATAACATTGAGAATTTACTGGGTGATCCAAATTTTAAGTTTATAAATCATGACGTTGCCAACCCCATATATGTAGAAGTCGACAAAATTTATAGTTTAGCTTGCCCTGCTTCCCCACTTCACTACCAAAGAGACCCTGTTCAGACTACAAAAACCATTGTTATGGGAGCTATAAATATGCTTGACCTAGCAAAAAAACTGGACGCAGACATACTCCAGGCATCTACGAGTGAGATATACGGTGACCCAACTATTAGTCCTCAACCGGAAACCTACTGGGGCAATGTAAACCCAATTGGGGCTCGATCTTGCTACGATGAGGGTAAACGATGTGCCGAAACCTTGTTTTTTGATTACCTTAAGCAATATGGCGTTAACGTTAAGGTTGCTAGAATATTTAACACCTATGGCCCACATATGGCAGTCAATGATGGTCGGGTTGTTTCAAACTTTATAGTGCAAGCTCTAAATAATGAGTCCATAACTATTTATGGGAATGGCCTGCAAACACGGTCTTTTTGCTTTATCGATGACATGATTACCGGTCTAATTACCCTTATGGAAACTGGCAAAGAATTTAATGGCCCCATTAACCTAGGAAACCCGGCCGAGATAACCATTGTTGACTTAGCAACGTTAATCATTAATAAGACAAAATCACGCTCTACTTTAGTAAGTTGCCCACTTCCAGAAGATGATCCGCGTCAAAGAAAACCGAACATCAAATTGGCTCGGGAAATCTTAAGCTGGCAACCCGAAATTAATATTCATAAAGGGCTAAACCACACAATAGAGTATTTCCAAACTCTCTTTGCCAATCCACTTTGGGAAAATAAAAACATACAAACTGGAGCAACACAGACAGATCCATACTCCCTTGGTCACCAAACCATCCTCCACTAGGTTGAAATTTCGGTAATAGGTTGAATTTTTATATTAGTTTAAACTTCTTGGAAGCCATTACTTTTACCAGCTCCCCAAAAAATTCACTTTCTTTATCAAAAAATCCCTCATCAAGTCCTTGAAGCAATTCTTTAGGGTCTAAGGATTCTAGATCAACGTCATTCCAACAAAGTTTTCGAAAGGCGTTAATGACCCTAATCGCAACCTCAAATTCATCTGACTGGACCTGACTATTAGCTGCGTAATTAGAAACCGATGTCAAAAACGGGAAAATAGTCAACGCTCTCAAAGTGCCCTCTTGAACCTTATCTCTAATATATATATCGTTAAGATGGTCGACTATAACCTGACTTTTTAATACATCTCTAACTTTTTTCTTGGAATTTGGATGAACAATGTAGGCTGACATCCCACAAAATGTCCATCCTTTCAGGTCAAAAATCTTGAACATCTGTTTTTCTCGACGCTGAAATATTTTATTATCCCAAATTAAATCAGCCATCTGAGATAATTCGCCAAATATGACATCGGTAAAAAAAATATCCCATGGGAAATTAGATGACATTATTTTTCCCATTGCCTCAACTAACTTCTCACCTGTCCTTTTACCGAAGCATGCATCATCCTCTAAAACCATGACGGGTCCCGCAAACTCCAAAGACTTCTCTAGTGCCATAACATGGCTAAAATAGCAGGCCTTAGCACGATCCGTCTGTAATCCTTTAACATTTTTTTGAAGAACATCAGAAACAGTAACGGCAGAAAGTCTATGGAGTGCAAATCCATGGGGGGCCATCATTTTACAAAAATTCTCCTCGATGGCTGTCATCCTATCAACTGCTGAATCCAAGTTTATATAAATACAGTGCATTTAATTTTGACTAACTTCATTAAAAAAATATCGACAAATTAACCTGGCTATTGCCTTGTTACCAAGATTTTAATTGTTTCTTGGTATTATTGAGATATTGCTTAATTCGTCTAATATAGCATTGTGAAATTTACTCTTCCATAACTCTTTTTGGTATTTTTAATATATACAATCATTAATTAGTTGGAAAACCCATATATCCACAACCGTCAATCGTTGTTTTTTTAATGTTGATAATATAACTTAATCTTAAAAAAAATATTGATGGTTTGTTTGATAATTATGCACAATAATAAGACCATGTCAGCAGTGGAATCATTAGTTTATAGGGCCTCAAAAAATGAAGATAACCGAGCTTGATATAAAACTTGTCAATTGGAAATCCAACGCCTGGAAGACGGGTGTAGGAACTACTTTTGGGAATACCCAGCAATTGGGGATTGTTACAGTATATACAGATGAAGGCATCAAAGGTCACGCTTTTTTGGGAAGCTCTAGGCGTGGAGCTGATCACTACGCCACTGGGCTTATTGAATCTCTGAAGCCCTTAATCATAGGAGAAAATCCACAAAACATTGGTAATATTTGGTGGAAAATGTGGAAAATGAACCGATCAGCATCAATTCTTGCAATTGGTGCAATAGATATTTGTCTTTGGGATATAAATGGGAAAATTGCAAACCAGCCCATCCACCGCCTTCTTGGTACTTGCAAAGAATCAGTCCCAGTCTATTCTAGTACTGCTTTTCATGAAACAACCGAGGAATATGTTGAAGAAGCACTACACTTCAAAGATAAAGGATGGTTGGCTCATAAAATTCATCCCAATGGAAATCCGCAAATTGATATTGCTATTTGCAAAGCAGTTCGAAAAGCGGTGGGGGATGATATGCTACTAATGCTTGATTCCATGTGGGCGTATCGTTATGCAGATGCCCTACGAGTAGGCAGAGCTATCGAGGATTTAGACTTCTACTGGTATGAAGACCCCTTAGTAGAAGAGGATATTTATAACTACAAGAAACTAAACCAAAAACTAGATATACCGATCATGTCGACTGAATATGCCCCTGGAGGTTTTTATGGAATGGGTGAATGGATAAGTCAAAATGCAACAGACATTCTTCGAGGTGATGTAGCTATTACAGGCGGAATAACACCCTTAGTAAGACTATGTCACTTGGCTGAGGGTTTTAATATGAATTGCGAAATTCATCATGGTGGAAATTCACTAAATAATGTTGCTAATCTGCATGTCACCATGGCGGTACCTAATTGTGAATTCTTTGAGTTTTTCCCATGTACAGGGGCCAATATTTTTGGACTAAAGAAAGACATTGAGATGACCTCTGGTATGGTAACAGCACCTGTCGACCCAGGACTAGGCTACGAAATTGATTGGGATCTAATCACAAAAGAACAAACATCAGTTATTAAATAATATATGTGTCTTTTACGGTAAGGACTTGCTATGAAAACAATCCGACGGATAACACAAAATGATGTCTCTATTGAACTTGTAGGAGAAAATTTTAAATACTCAAAATATAAAACTAAAGTTATTGATGTAAATTCAACTACCTTTTTACCACCGGTGGACCCTAAGATTATTGTTTGCGTTCATCTGAACTATAAGAGCCGTCTAGATGAAATGAAACGACCACAACCGCCTGCTCCCACTTATTTTCTCAAACCAACTTCTTGTTTAAATTCTCATAAAGAACCAGTCATAAGGCCACCTCAATGCCAATTTCTAAACTATGAAGGTGAGATAGCACTGGTGGTTGGAAAAAAAACTCAAAATATCTCCTTAGAGGATGCACCTGAATATATAGCGGGCTATACAATAGCAAATGATTTTGGTTTGCATGACTTTAGAGAGACAGACCAAAACAGTATGGTAAGAGTAAAAGGCTTTAATACCCTCGGAGTACTTGGGCCTGACCTTGCAATTGGGTGGGATTATCGTAATAAAATAATAAGAACTCGAGTAGATAAAATGATCGTGCAAGAAGCAAACACTAACGATATGATCTGGAGTCCAGAGTATTTACTTTCGGATTTGTCAAGATCTATAACCTTTAACAAGGGAGATGTCATACTAACCGGAACGCCATCCAACTCTAGACCAGTATCACCGGGATGTGTTGTGTCGGTAGAGGTTGAGGGTCTAGGAGTACTAGAAAATCCAATTATAGAGGGGGAATTGTGTATTAATGACAAATTAGGGGCCCAGCCGATGGACACAACTGCTATCAGGAAAATTGCTCTCGGCTCAGACTATAAGGAAGAAATTTTATAAAGAAAAATTATGGAACACTTGGCTAATAGCATCATTTATCACTAAATCTGCAATCACATCCATATCTGTGGCCTCATTATTGATGATAACTAGTTTTGACCCGCTTTCTTTTGCTAATTTAGGCAGTCCAGCAGCCGGGTACACTTGCAGTGATGTGCCAATACTAATAAAAAGATCACTAGCCATACTCTTCTGACAAGAAGTTTTCATTTCTTCCTCTGGCATGGGTTGACCAAAAGAAATTGTAGCTGTCTTTATAAATCCACCACATAAATCGCATACTGGAATTGTACCATTAGACTCAAACCTTGCTCTTATCGGCTCCAATTCATATCTCTCTTTACAATCCAAACATTTCGCATAAGTCGAATTACCATGTATCTCAGTGATCTTTTCATCTGGCACTCCCGACTCCTGATGTAAATTATCGATGTTTTGAGTAATTAAATGAGAATTGGGCTTACTATTAATAATTATTGCAATTGCTTTGTGTCCTTTATTAGGTTTTGCCTTTTTAATCATCCTCTCCGACTTAAATTTCCGTTCCCATCCTAATCTCCTAGCTTCTTCAGATGCTATGAAATCTTGAAAATAAATGGGCTGATTAGTCTTCCAAAACCCACTAGGCCCCCTAAAGTCAGGAATCCCCGAATCTGTACTAACTCCTGCTCCTGTGAAAACCACAACATTTTCACTATCCTTAATTAAGGAAAATAATTGCGTATAATTTTTATTCATATCAAAATTAGTATTAAATGCTTATCATCCCTTTCACAGTTACACGTAAAGGAAGTTGATTAACCTCCGCTTTTATTTTTTACTATTTTTTGTTGCCAAAGCCACATCCAATTTTTTATTAATCAATTCAAGTTCTTTTTCTAATACATCTACACGCTGGTTGATAGTTCCTTTTGTATCGATGTGTGTTTTAATTTCATCATCTTTGATTTTATCAACATCGCCTGTTGCTTCAGATTGATTTCCAATCCGTCCAATTACCGAAAATGATTTAATGTCACGATTTATACCTTTCATTTTGATTGACTCTCGCTCTTCAACGTTCACCATGTCCTGCACATGGGCAAAAGTTTCATAAGACATTAAGATTCCATTAGCATCTGAATTTCCTTCCAGTCTTTGTGCCACATTTACTTCTCCGCCGATAATTGTATAAGTTAGTCGCTGCTCGCTACCAAAGTTACCTACATTACAATAACCGGTATTAATACCCATTCGAACTTCAAATGGATTCGCAAAACCTTGATTACGCCATTTCTCTTGTAATTCACCCATTCTTTCTTGCATCCTCAGAGCCATTTCCACGCAGGACCGAGCATCGTCCCGTTCGCCTGCACTTTCAGGATCGCCAAAAAAAACCATCATTGCATCTCCAATATATTTATCAATAGTGGCCCCACAATCAAGTGCTATAGTGGTCATCTCAGAGAAATACTCATTAAGATACTTTGTAAGGTCTTCTGGTTGCAATCCCTCAGAGGTAGATGTAAAATTTTTTATATCACTAAAAAATATACTTAACTTTTTCCTTCGTGTTGTGATCTCTGTATCGTATTCGCCTCTCAATAAAGCTTCATTGATTTGAGGGGGTATGTACTTAGCTATTTGACGAGATAAATTCTCCATCTCTTTGTTTTGTTGAAAAGCATCTGTTAGTACAGCCTTGGTTAAACTTGAATTTATATCAACTTTTCTGTCATTTAATATTTGAGAAGAAGACAGCACTGACTTCTCTGGTTTGAACTCCAGAGTCCAACACCACGTGGAATAACCATAACCAGATTGACCCAACTTTGCCTCATAATTTCGATTCCATCTGTAATACTTCCCAAGAATTTGATAAAGCTGGGCATCTACGACTCCCCTAATAAAAGGCTCAGAGTAATCTTCAAGGGCCATGGTGCATATATTACGGTATTTGAAATCATCAATTTTTTCTAATTTATGGCCATACTCGACACCAGGAATTCCCAATGTCATCTCTTTTATAAAAGCACCGGCACGTTCAAAATAAAACTGTAAAACATAGTCTAATGCGGATTCGTTTGCTATTAAATTTTCCGAAGATAGCCCTTCTATTTTTGTATTTGTGAATTCGATGATAGGTTTACTCATAAATTCTGCGAGCAGCTCTGCATTTTTAAACCCAATAGCGATAAGTGCTATTTCCCCATATTTATCAAGAACCGCTTTGTGAATTGCGTTCCTAAGTTCGTATGGATATTGAGTTTCTTTATCAATAGTAGTAATTCCGTTTTCCAATAGTACTTCTTCACCAATAGGTCCTAACATTTCCATAGTAGCTATTGTTGATAAGATTACTTTTCCAGAAACGGTCACCCTCTTAGGCGATCCGGAATCTTCAGACATGATCTTTTCCACCCTTCAACATGTGATGTCTGATTGCTAGGATTTCTTTTTCTAAATCAACCAATCTTTTCTCAATTACGTTCGCTTCTTCAACTTTTAGTGGAATTTCTTTTGTATCTCCAGCCATTGACTTGCTATCCGATCGTGCTTCTTTTACTGAGAAAACCTTAATTTTTCGGTTAATCCCTTTCATGGTAATAGAATCAAGCTCTTCAACATCTACCAAGTCTTGTGCATGAGCATACGTTTCATATGACATCAGTATACCTCCGGCATCTGCTGCTGATTCTAACCGTTGAGCAACGTTGACTTCCCCACCTATAATTGTATATGTTAGTCGTTGGTCGCTACCAAAGTTTCCAACATTACAATAGCCGGTATTCATACCCATTCTAATTTGAAAGGGATTGGCAAAACCCTGATTCTGCCACTTTTTCTGGAGGTATAGCATTCGCTTTTGCATCCTTAATGCCATAGCTACACAGGCACGAGCATCTTCCCTTTCTCCACCACTCTCCGGGTCACCAAAGAATACCATCATCGCATCTCCAATATACTTATCTATTGTCGCCCCACAGTCCAATGCAATTTCAGTCATTTCCGAAAAATATTCATTGAGGTAATTTGTCAGATCTTCTGGCTGTAGACCTTCTGACGTAGATGTAAAGTTTTTAATATCACTAAAAAAAATAGTTAATTTCTTTCTTCTTGTAGTGATCCCAGTGTCATAATTACCAGCGAAAAGTGCTTTGTGTATTTGGGGTGGCAAATATTTCCCTAACTGCAAGGATAAATTTTCTATTTGCTCTTTTTGACGTTCAGCATCAAGTAGGACACTTCGAAGGAGTTTATCATTTGCCTTGAATCGTTCCTCAGCTGTAATCTCCACTGGATTACGTAGTTCCGCATGTGGGGTGAATCGAACTATAAAAACAAAGTTGACCCACCCTCCTTCAAGAGATCTGCTTCTATCTGGAATAAATTCAAAATCAACATCAAATATATCAGCGACACATTCCAATAAGATAGATCTCCACGCACCCCTTATGAACGTGTGATGATCGATATGAAGTGCGGTAATGGTATTTAATTCAAAAACAGCTGGAGATATTTGGTTAACTCTAACACTTCCACTGGTTGTTTCACTCTTAAAATTTTCCCTAACAACTTTATCCAGCATATCACCCACTTGAGGCATTAGCTTTTCTAGTAATTTTATATTGTTTTTATGATTAGTGGGATCATTAAGGTGACTTTTATTTTGATGGCGAAAACTCTTAGAAAAATTAACAAACTCGGAATAATAAACATAGTTTTCAATACCAAAAGCGGTTAATGCCTCATTTCCAAAACGATTACATACTTCATCAAAAATAGCTGTACGAATAGAGTAGGAATACTTTTTATCTGGGTCGATAACATCTACACCTTGCTCTCGGAGAACCCTTTCTCCGATCGGGCCAAGGGCAGCCATCATTTCAATACTAGACGCTACAGCTTTCCCAGGAATTTTGGCCTCTGAAACTTTACTCATGAAATTCCTATTTTTTTTAAAATTAATTCTAACTGATGATTAATTTTCTTATAGTTTTTTTCCAATCTGTCAACTTTGTCTTCCATCCTCTTTAGGTCCCAGTTTGCCTCTTCACCATTTCTGTGTAATTTCTTTTTAAATTGAGAAAAGGTAATTGCTGCATCATCATTGGCTAAAGCCTTGGCGGAAAGAACTTTTATGTCACGGTTAACACCCTTCATTTTGATTGAATCTCTTTGATCAACTTCCACCAAATCCTGTGCATGAGCATAAGTTTCATATGACATTAATATCTCACCAGCATTAGCATTAGCCTCCAATCTTTGTGCTATATTTACCTCTCCTCCAATGATCGTATAGGTCAATCTCTGGTCACTTCCGAAGTTTCCAACGTTACAATAGCCTGTGTTTATTCCCATTCTAACTTGGAATGGATCTGCAAAACCTTGATTCAACCATTTCTCCTGTAGCTCTTGTATTCGGCTTTGCATTTGAAGAGCCATTTCCACACACGATCGTGCATCACTCCTTTCGCCTTTTGTATCAGGATCACCAAAAAAAACCATCATCGCATCCCCAATGTATTTATCGATTGTAGCACCATGTTCAAGAGCAATATCGGTCATTTCTGAAAAATATTCGTTTAGATATTTAGTTAAATCTTCAGGCTGCAAATTCTCAGAGGTAGCAGTAAAATTTTTTATATCACTAAAGAATATTGTCAGTTTTTTTCGCCTAGTGGTTATCTCAGTATCATATTGGCCTGCAAGTAATGCACCGTGTATCTGAGGAGGTATGTACTTTCCAATGTGATTGGATAGATTCTCAACTTTTGATTTTTGCTTCTCTGACTCTGTCAAAACACTTTTAAGGAGATTTTCTCTCAGCTCAAGCTTTCTCTCTAACACTACTTGCTCAGTAGGTCGTGATATTGTTCTTTTCTTGAAATCCCACACTAATAGTATTTCACTCCACTCACCATGATCAACACTTTCATCAGCAACAAAACGACTTTTTATCTCCCAAAAAGAACCCAAACCTCTGAGCAGGAGATGTGTCACTACACCTTGATAAAAAGACTCTTGGACAATTCTAACTGGGCCGACAATTCTCACTTCAAATGATGTTTCATTTATCCGGGAGAAATCCACCCGATATTTATCACTATCCGCTGAGTTTAATTTCCGCTGCGTCTCGTCGGACATGTCAATCAATTTTTCAAACACAACCCCTAGAGCGGTTAGATTATCATCAATTTTTTTTGATTGATGTTGATCAATATTCGGCTCTACTATTTTAGCGTGTAACTCCTTAAGAGTCTCAGGAGTCCAAAACCTCTCGCCGTGGAAAAACCCAAAAGCAAAGAGAGCTATTTTTCCAAATCGTTCATGAATAACAGCGTGAATTTCATTTCTAAGTTTCGATGGATAATATTTATTCTCATCAATTTTATTTATTCCGTAATGCGATAACACTTTTCTTCCAATTTCTCCGAAATTGGCCATAGTCTCTATAGTTGCAATGAGAAAAGAACCAGGGACCAGTTCTTCACCTGAACCCCCTTTTGTTTTATTGGGAGTATTATCATTGAAACCGTTCTCCCTCGAAACTCCTCGCATCGGTAGATTATTTTGTTTCGTTTTCATAACTGATTATTTTTTTGAGGGTTTATTCGATTTTCTTGAAAACTATTTCTTTGTTTGTTTCATAATTTTTAAGAAGTAACTATGCATCTTGGCATCAAGGGTTTCTAATTTATCTTCCAGTAATCTCATCCTCTCGCCTATCGTTTTTTGTCTTTCGTTCTGTATCATCCTATCTTTCTCTTGATCTTTTTTATTTTCCTCATCAACATAAAGCCCTGTATCATTTAATTTTCTACCAATAACACTAAATGCTTTTATTTCTCTATTTATTCCTTTCATCTTGATTGAAGCATTCTCCTCTACTTCAACCATATCCTGTGCATGGGCATAGGTTTCATAAGACATCAAAACTCCGTTTGGACTTGCAGCCGACTCCAATCGTTGTGCAACATTCACCTCTCCCCCGATTATGGTGTACGTAAGCCTTTGTTCACTTCCGAAGTTACCCACATTACAATAACCTGTATTCATACCCATGCGAACCTTGAAAGGGTTTGCAAAACCCTGACTGCTCCATTTGTGTTGCAAAACCCCCATCTTTTCCTGCATACACAATGCCATCTCAACACAACTCCGAGCATCTTGACGCTCACCTTTACTATCAGGATCTCCAAAAAAAACCATCATGGCATCCCCAATATATTTATCGATCGTCCCACCATACCTCAATGCTATCTCTGTCATTTCCGAGAAATATTCATTAAGATAATTGGTTAGATCCTCTGGTTGTAATCCCTCTGAAGTAGCAGTAAAGTTGGCAATATCATTAAAAAAGATTGTTATTTTTTTTCGCCGTGTTGTAATTCTTGTATCATATTCACCTTTAACTAAAGCACTTTGAATTTGTGGTGGCGTATATTTGCCAAGTTGGCCCAATAACCCTTCAACTTTCTCTCTTTGTTTATCTGCATCTTCAATAACACATTGAAATAATTTATCACGAGCTTTTTGTTTGTATTCAATAAAGTCAGATTCCACCTTATTGAAATCTACCTTATTATTTTTTTGGGAAAATTGAAGCTTCCAGACATATCTCGACCAGCCATTTCCCTGAACACTTTTTTCTCCGTCGATATCTAGTCTGAAGTCCCATGATTGCGACAAATATTTAATAACCCAGTGCAACATCGAACCTCTGTTGTAGGGCTCCTCATAAGTAATTATAGAAGGATGGCAATAATGAACTTCCCAGTTGAAGTCATTAATTCTAGAGTACTTTAAATTAAAGAACTGATCATTAGTGGCCTTTTGCAGAATTCTGTTACTAGTTTCTCCAATTTTTGCAAGAAACTTATCTAACCAAATCAATCTTTTTTTAAGATCATTTGAGTGTATCTTAGTTCGATTTCTAGCGTAGAATTTTTCTAAATTGTCCTTTAGAGTGACATAATCTCCCTTAAATCCTTCTATTTGTAATATTCCAAAATAAAAAAGAGGAAAGCTACCAAATCTTTCCCATATTTCTTTATGAATTTCCTGCCTAATCAATGATGGATATTTTTTTGCAACCACAATCTCACCAATTCCCTGCTTAGCCAGCACAGACTTACCTACTTTCCCCAGTACGGATGTCTGCTCTATGGTAGATAATAAAGCCCCTCCATAAGTTTGTGTCTTTTTTATAGGTTTTCTTACTTTTTTATAACTTAGTGTCATTATTTCCAGTTATATTTCTTATTTGACGACTCAATTCTGATAGGTATCCTCGAATATCACCAACATCTTTCTCTACGCTTGTCAGTCGATTCTCAAACTCTCCTTTAGTAAGAACGACATGATTCGGCAATGCACCCTGCATCTCACCTGAATCGGTTTGGGCAATGTCACCAGCTCGTCCCAACACTGAGAATATTTTAATTTCTCTATTAATTCCTTTCATTTTAATAGCTTCACGCTCTTCTACTCTAATCATATCTTGTGCATGTGCAAAAGTTTCATAAGACATCAGGATGCCGTCCGCATCCGCATTAGCTTCCAGACGCTGGGCGACATTAACTTCACCTCCAATAATGGTATAAGTTAGTCTTTGATCACTACCAAAATTTCCAACATTGCAATATCCGGTGTTCATGCCCATCCTGACTTGGAACGGGTCTGCAAAGCCCTCTGAACGCCACTTTGTTTGCAACTCTCTCATTCTCTCCTGCATCTTTAGTGCCATTTCCACCCCTGCCCGAGCATCTTCTCTTTCTCCTCGGCTACCCGGGTCACCAAAGAAAAGCATCATTGCATCACCAATATACTTATCAATTGTTGCTCCGCAACTTAGAGCAATCGTGGTCATTTCGGAGAAATATTCATTCAAATATTTCGTGAGATCTTCCGGCTGCAAGCCTTCAGATGTAGAGGTAAAATTTTTAATATCACTAAAAAATATTGTTAACTTTCGCCGACGCGTAGTAATGGTTTTATCATACTCACCCGACAACATAGCCTGGTGTATCTGTGGTGGGAGATACTTTCCCAGTTGGGATGACAACTCTTCCATTTTTTTTGTTTGAGCTTCCGCAGTTTGCTTCTGCCTATTAGCATCTCCAACAACCGCTGATATTAACTTTTCATTAAGTTGGTTTCTAAGGTTATATTTACAGACTCCTAGATCTTCTTTGGTTTCTTTTATTTTATAGTCTTCCTCAAAAACGATTTTTGCCCAACCTATCCCTTCATCGCTCCGATCAGATATATGAACAATACTGTGTTCAAATGAATCCGATAATAGACAAACAGCATGAGCTAAAAATGTCCCCTCCCAATATGCGTAATGGCGAGAGGGAACAGCAGATGTAATTGAAGTTTCATATTTAAGGTTATCCAACTTGGTTCTTGATACGCAATATTTAACTGTACCACCCAGGGTTCCCGACTGAAGAAGCTCATTACCAATCTTTGTGAGCTCTGTGAGAAATTCCTCAAGAGCTTTTTCCAATGTCTGATTTTCTTTTTCCAATTTCATCCAAAGCTTACGGAGATTATCTCCATATTCTGGATAAGACTCAAAAACACCATAACCGAAGCTAATAAGTGCATCGTTACCAAACCGATGTAAAGCCTCATCATGAATGGAACTTCTGACAGAGACCGGATATTGTTTATCTGGTTCGATCACCTCTATTCCAAGCGATGACAGGACCTCTGTTCCCAGAGACCCCAAGCTTCGCATGGTATCTATGGTCGAAGATATACTTTTTCCAGGTATAGTAACGTCAGACATAAAAATTAGTTAAAATTCTGGAGGCATGGCTTCATGAGAATCCATTTCAAAACCCGTAACCCCGCAGGGCACTCTATCTTTGGTATAGAGTTCAAGCGTAGGTTTGATCCACGAAGGGTCATCAAAGGCCCCCATTTTTATGAAAGTTGAATCTGGTGCCATATCAGCTATAGTAAAAATTGGAGCCCCGCACTTGCTACAAAATTTCCGACATAAACTGTTACCAGAGTCACCAACCATGTCATGACCAACCAAATGATCATCTTTGATTAGATAAAATTTCTGACTTTTATAGCAAACACAGACAGAAAATGGTGATCCTGTTTGTCTTTTACAATCATCACAATGACATAAAAACTGACTAACAGGCTCTCCTTCAACCTCAAACCTTACGGACCCACAAAGACATCCTCCTGTTTTTTTCATAACTTTCTCCTTAAATTGACTTTCTATATTTTTTGATAGTGTTTCACTTTTTTGAGTCAATCACACTTTTCAGGTCGTCAATATTTTTATTTATATTTGTCACCATATCAGCAACGTCTCCCAATTTTTTCTCGAGCGTACTTACTCGGGTTGTCAAATTGTGAGGTATATGTTCCGGTAACCTAGTATCGTCCTGATGAAATGATTCAGATTCGTTCTTTCCGGTAGTGCCCCTCCGAGAAAGGACGGAGAATATTTTAATCTC
>CACOJS010000010.1 GCA_902627495.1 Hydrogenophilales bacterium
AATCCCGGCCAGTCGAGGAATTTGCTAGATTCGCTAATATCTAAAATTCCAGACCCATAGACTCTTTTCTTTTCCGAATCATAGGAAAATTTTGAGCGTTTAATCTGAAGTTTATCTAATTTGACTTTCTCAGCACTGATTCCAAAGTCAAAGGTATTTTTTTCTCCACCTTTTATATAGAACGTGCCTTTTGCAAGGGTCAACCCTTCGATTTTTATCTGACTTGGTAAACTTCCTTGTAGGGAAAGTGTTTTTAGAAAATCCTGTCCAAAATCTGCCATTAGAGCTCTTGTACGAATCTTCATTTGTGACTCTGTCGCTAGTGTCTTTTTCTTGTTGCCACTTCTTTGCCGCTTGTCAAAGGCATGTTTGAGAATGCTAGTACTGATTGTTCCTGAAAATGGCAGAGTGTGATTTAAATTAATTTTAAGAGATCTCAATAGGTCCTTAATCTCTCGGGACATATTGGAAACCTTGATCGGAGCAACAATATTCATTCCTTTTTTAAGGTATAACTGAGAAAAGTTGCCTCTAAAAGCTTTTTTAATTGAATCTGGTAGCGAGTTTATCGATGCAATGTTTTTTGTTGTAATGTCTTTTGGTGAAAAAATAAAATTTAAGCTAGTAGTTTTTCCAAAAGTACCTAGCGGTGTCCCACCAAGGCCAGGAATAATATTACCAAGCTCAACATCTTCCGCATTAACAAGTAATAGAGGTGTGGATGTTCCTGGGGATAAAAACTTACCAATATTAAAATTGACGTTACCTATTGTTATTTTTCCAAAGCTAGCCTTAGATGATTGATTAAATTGAGATAATGTGAGCGTATCAAGGTTGCTCAGGCCAGGGATATGTTCACTATCAGGTAAGCCCATTTCATTGAGAGTTGATTTCACCAGATCTGCTACAGTTGGTACAGCCACTCCATCGGTGGGCGATGGGGTACTTTCAACACTATCTACTGAGTCTTGTGCGTATAGGACTTTGGTTACAATTGGGCCGAAGATGAAAGCTAGGACTACAAAAGCTCGGCTGAGAATACGGATTGTAAGCACTGTGTGACACTCTCCCTGATTGAATCAAGTATTAATATTCGACAGAAATTAAAAAAACTTAAGACACAGTAGCTAAAGTTTTGAATAATTCCTCACTAAATAAATGAATATAATGGATTTTCCAAGGTATTTATAATATGTCTAATCATTCTTGGCTCATACCAATTACTAAATCGGTCAATCCGGTGGGAAAATTCAAGTCTTCAACAAAAACCATTTTTAATTCTGATTAATATTGCAACTTCTCATATTTTAAAGCAATCTACGTTTTGGCTTAATACTTTAAAAGGGGGGATGATGCTCTTAATGGCCACCGGCAACACGAATTCGTCTTTGACTCGACTCAAGGAGATCGTTACACCTGATATGGGGCAGATTATCTACACAGGACCTTTGCCAAAAGCCACGACTTCAACTGAGGAGGTTGTTGTGAAGCCTATCAACTTCCAGTCCGTAACACGGTGGGAGGTAGGAAAACCAATGAAATTAACCCATATGGCTCTATGGGATAAGATAGCACCTCCAAGTCGATCACCGCTTGCTGCTAAATGGTCCAAGGGTGCTCTTGTCAATGTCACTGTTTAATAGGGAGGGGAATCTAATGTTTCCAAAAAACTTTATCAATACACTAACCCCTGTTTTCTTCTTAATAATTTTTGAGATTGCCCTAGGTAGGAGAGATCTTCAATAGTTTCTGAAAATCTAATGATTTTTGAGCTTTTGATGCATCCGCACGTCAGTTTATCTGGTGGTACGCTGAGTTATCCATATATCAGACTAACGATTGTTAGACCAAACCCCCTGCAGGAGACTTTTTCGTTGTTTTGATGATTTGAAATTCAGTTATAACCCTCTTGCCAGTGTTATTGCGAGTTTATCTCGATCGTAAAATTAGAGGCGGCAGGAGATCCAAAGAAAGGGTACGACAGGTTGATGACTAGGGATATGTTCCGTATTAGGTATGTGTTGGCCAAAATTCTGATTTTATGAAGTCAGCTAAGGTTGAGTTTAATTCCATTCTTCGTAATGTTTAATTTTCTGGGTCAAAGCTGTAACATTCATCTTTCAATGTCGGCCTAATTGTTCTTCTATGTGGGTTTGTGTACTTGTGAAAGTTGATAGAAAAAATCAGTCACGCTTTTTTTATTTGAATTTATTTTTGAGAAGTATAGCTCAAAATTTATCATATTGTGTACATGGTATATTATATGCATTTGATAGTATTAAGTTAGATTTGCGAACGTATAGCTCATGTAAGCGTTGCAAGATTACAGGTAGGAGGTAGATTGGTGGTTAGGCTCTGGATTATATTAGGAATCGTAGCTGGCATTCTCGTATTTCTCTACAAATGGTTTTCAAACAAAGGTCAACAAATTGATTCGTCAGAGGATGCGGAAATTGTTGTAGAAAAGGAATCAGATCAAGATCCAGTTAATGAGAGAGTAAAATGGCCATATGGGGTGATTTTGGGCGTGGCATGTATTGCCATAGTAATATTCCTCATTTTACCGAGATTGGGACTACATCCACTAGCTATAATTCAAAAATTTATTCCAATGCTTGGAGCGTTACGAAACCTTATTCCATAAAGTTAGGAATTATTGATGATTTTTTATCCAGTTGAGTATTCGAGGACACAACTTTAGGGTTATTTATTTTAATCTTCCACTTCCAGAGATTCTAGAGGGATATTTTCCCAGTCAAATTCACCGGTTGTTGCTTTAAGACCTGCAAGGGCTCGAGCCCTATTGATTTCTTTTAACGCAGGTTTTTGATCCCCGAGGGCACACAGCTTTCGAGCATCGAAAAGTATGGTGAAAATTTGTTCGGTTCTCTTTTTTGTCAGTTGTAAGCCTTTGAGGTCAGTAGCTAGTGCACTAATAGCTGCTTGGCATTTGTGGGAGGACGGAGTTTCCTCCGTTGATTCCAAGTTACAGGTAAAGGTTACCGCCAAAAAAAAAGAGACTATTTGTAACGTAGTGTTTCTCAGTTTTGCTCTCATCACATTTTTCGGAATCCTAAGGGTTTTTTTTAAACTGGTTTGAATTGCTTTTTTCTAGTTTTTTTATTATACATTACCCTTTCACTTATCAATCCGAGTTCTTCCAACCGCCGAAGCCTCGGTTACTTTAAATCGTTTGACAGCATTGTCGGCGTCCATCAGCTCCTCGGTGCCGAGGATTCCGGGGTCTGTCCCAGCTGTACCATTTAGGACATCATTAGGGTGTTTGTGATCTACAAACCCCAGGTTTACCGTTGCCAAATCGTAACCCATAAGACGTTGGAGCTTCTTGGGGTAAGTTTTGGCCTCCTTTGGTGGGATAGCCATATACTGGTTTTCCTCCTGCCTCAACCATCCTAGGGAGTAATGAAGTGCTACGCCACAACGGGGAATATCAGATTTGTTGGCACCTCCACCGTGTACCAATCCACCGGAGTACACCATAACAGATCCTGCGGGCATTTCTGCTTGGATGATTTCCTCATAAGATGGCTTTCGGTCATCTGTCCAGAGATGACTTCCCGGGACTATTCGAGTCGCCCCGTTCTTACTCGTAAAGTCAGAAACAGCCCACATTGTCGCCAACGTAAGCGGGGGCGCTGGATTCTGGATGGGATAGAAGCCAGTATCCCGATGCATGCTCTGTTGGGTTTCCCCTGGGGCCAGATACATTACGCCAGTATAGTTTAATTGGTATCGAACGCAGTAAGGCCCTAGAAAAAGATCTGCTATGCCTAACACGAGGTCATCCATAACCATTCCGCGGGTAATTGGGCAACGACGTAGTAGAGCACCAAATCTTTTTGTTTTGTGGCCAAAAAATGGGTCTGGATCACCTAGGTCAACATTGTTAAGATGAGGTTCCAGCTGACCAGAAAGTTTGTGTAGTTCTGCAGCATTTAGAAGGTTATGAATAATCGCGTACCCGTACTCAGTAATCGATGATACGACTTCTCTGGCTGACACAGTCTTATCGAACGTTTGCAAATCGCCCATTTTTTATCCTAACGTCATTAAGTTCTAAAAGCTTCTATTGAATGATCAGGTTTTTTTTGTTTATTTCAACATATTCATTTCCACCTTAACATAGTTTTTCAAAATTTAGCTCGATCGCTAGTACTCAATCGCAGAAAAATCTAGGTGAGTTTTGGTATATTCAATTATTTCTTTAGTGTAAGGAGTTGCAGCATCTTGTAAATAGGGAATGACTCCCAGACAAGGAGGTGCTAAAAGTTTTTTAAGTGTATTGATGTTTGATTTAACTGATGATTCTATTTTGGGGTCTACGCAGTTTGCAACCCAGCCCAGTATTTTTAACCCCCTTTTATGAATACTCTCTGCAGATAGCAGAGCGTGATTCAGACATCCTAGACGAATGCCAACCACTAGAATTACTGGCAGTTCAAGTGCTTGTGCAAACTGAGACATATCGTATTCCTGATTGATTGGCACGAGAAAACCTCCCACTCCTTCTACGACAATGAAGTCGGTCTGTTTTTTAATTCTTGAGTAGCCGCTCAACATTCGTGCTGGTTCAAGCTGGATATTATCTAGATCCGCAGCAATATGGGGGGCTACTGGATTAGTCAGACGATACGGGCATATCCACTCTTGATCCAGCTTTTGTGACCCCATTTCTTGCAGAACTAGAACGTCTTCATTTGCCATTACCCCATTGATAATCGAAAGTCCAGCCACAACAGGTTTGTAGCCAAGAACACGATCATACTTGGTCTTTACTTTCTGCATGATAGCTGCTGAAACTAAAGTCTTACCAACCTCGGTGTCGGTGCCCGTTATAAACACCCCTTTACTCATTTTCAATTCCGTCTAGAGTCTTTATTAATTTATCTATATGTTGTCGCTTATGGGCTGCTGAGAAAGTGAGCCTCAAACGAGAGGTCCCCTCAGGGACGGTAGGGGGACGGATTGCTGGCACCCATATCCCATTATCATAAAGTTGATTCCCAATTTTTAGAGTTTTCAGAGCTTTCCCCACCAGGAGGGGTTGGATGGCAGTCTCGGATGTCACTGGTTTCCATTTTTCTTGGTCAAGCTTAGTTTTAAAATAAAGAATGTTTTCTTTTAGGGTCTTTTGGAGTTTGTTTTCAGTTATTAGACCAACACTTTTTGATAACGCATAAGCAATAAAAGGAGGGCTAGCGGTGGTGTAGATGTAACTTCGCCCCTTTTGAATTATCCACTCTATTATTTTGGGAGATGCGACCGCGAAAGCACCGCAAATGCCAGCTGCTTTTCCAAGTGTACCGATGTAAATGAGTCTTTCAGTTGCAAGCTTTCCTTTCTCGATTTGAAAGTGATCTAAGATTCCTAAACCATTTGGCCCAATAACACCAAAACCATGGGCATCATCGACAATCAGGAGGGCATCATACTTCTCAGCCAAATCCAGCATTGATGGGATAGGAGCGATATCACCATCCATGCTAAATACCCCATCTGTTACTATAAGCTTGAAGCTTTTTGGATGACTGGCTAATTGACTTTCTAATTCATCAAGATCTAAGTGTCCATACACTAAAACAGTAGATTTATTTTGTTGCTGTGCTAACTTCACCCCATCAATCAGAGACGCATGGTTTAGTTCCTCCGAAAAAACAGTAAAGTTATCTTTTTTACTATCAGCAGTGAGGCTAGTTATCACAGCAAGATTAGCCATATATCCGTTACTAAAAAATAAAGCTTTTGGTTTTAAAAAAAATTGTTTCTGAGTCGCTGCTAATTTGCTTTCAAGTTCAGAGTGTGCGTCATGATGCCCACTAATAAGGTGCGATGCACCGCTACCCGCACCTAATTTTCGGATACCTTCAATTAAGTATTCTTTAATCTGCGGATTATTGGCAAGACCAAGATAATCATTACTACAGAAAAGCAATTTTTCTTCACCATTGACAATAGTTCTAACGCCACTCTCTCCAGTTACAACTTTAAGGTTTCTCTTTAAATTATCTCTCGAAAGACGATTCACCTTGTAATTAAAGTAATCGAGATAGTTAATATTCATTGTAATCAAACTAAAACATCATCCAAGGTTTTTTTTACACTACTGGAAAGATGGTCAATTTCCGATTTTCTTAAAGTGTAAGGAGGAACCATGTAGACAACATTACCGATGGGTCGCAGTAACAGCTCATTTTTACCTGCAGTTTCAAATACTCTACGGGGAAAATGATCTGGCATGTGTTCATACTTGACGTCAAAAGCAAACATCATTCCCGTACTTCGAGCATTAGAGATTCGTTTATCATAATTAGTCCATTCCAGTTCTTGGTGGATAGAACTTGCCAGCATTTTGTTTTTATTCAAAACATCCTCGTCTTTAAATATCTTTAATACTTCTAGAGCTGCTACGCATGCTAATGGGTTTCCCGAATAGGTATGAGAGTGCAGGAATCCTCGAGCAACATCATCGTCATAGAATCGGTCAAAGATCTTATCCGTTGTCATAACTAATGAAAGTGGGAGGTAACCTCCCGAAATACCTTTGGAGAGTAGCATAAAATCCGGCCAAATTTCGGCTTGTTCACAGGCAAAGAATGTGCCAGTTCTACCACATCCCACCGCAATCTCATCCGCCAGCAAATGGATATTATACTTGTCGCAGAGTAGTCGAACTCCTTTTATGTAGGAAGAATCATACATAACCATGCCCGCTGCACCCTGCACCAAAGGTTCAACAATAAATCCTGCTATATGATTATTTCTTTTTTTTAATAAATCCTCCAGCTCCCTGAGACACGACTTTACCATTTCTTGCCCGTCTCCCAGGTTAGTAGTAGCTCTAGAGTCTGGCCCACTCACCACATGGACAGGTTTTATCATTGCTTGATAGGCATCTCGATATAATTGGATATCTCCTACGGACAATGCACCTATCGTCTCTCCATGGTAACTATTTTTCAAACATATAAATTCAGTTTTTGCTTTTTCGCCCGAGTTAATCCAAAAATGTATACTCATTTTTAAAGCTATCTCGACTGCGGATGATCCATCTGATGCATAAAAAACATGGCCCAATGTATTCCCGGTTAATTTAGCAAGCTCCTCTGACAATTCAACTACTGGCTTGTGGGTAAAGCCAGCCAACATTGAGTGCTCGAGGGTGTCTAACTGGTTCTTGATAGCTTCACCTATCCTTGGATTGGCATGTCCAAATAGGTTAACCCACCAAGAACTGATGGCATCTAAATATCTTTGATTATCACAGTCATATAGCCAGCTTCCTTCCCCCCAGGATAGGGCAATTAATGGAAATTGTTCGTGGTGTTTCATCTGAGTATAGGGGTGCCAAACCGAGGAAAGACTTCTTTTCACCCAATTTTTTGACAACTTTTTATTCATTTATTGTTCTCCAGCCTTTACACTATCTTACTGTAAGTTTTTTTTATTGCATATTGTTGTGGAAATTATAATGTCAATTACAGTAGACAGGGTTATTGATCTATACAATTTACCCTTTAATAAGTTGATTTTTCAGGCAGCTAACGTTCATCAAGAAAATTTCCCTGAGGGAGATATTGAGCTTGCTACCTTGTTATCCATCAAAACTGGCGGCTGTCCCGAAGATTGTGGCTACTGCCCACAAGCTGCTCGCTACGATACTGGTGTAAAGCCGAAGAAATTGATGCATATAGATGATGTGTTGACTGCTGCTAAAGCTGCGAAAGAAGCAGGTTCAAACCGTTTTTGTATGGGTGCTGCATGGAGGGAGCCAAAAAATAGGGATATTGATAAAGTTGCTGCTATGATTAGCAGTGTAAAAGCTTTGGGTTTAGAAACTTGTGCTACTTTGGGTATGTTGGATCAGGATCAGGCACAAATTTTATCAGAAGCAGGCCTTGATTTCTACAACCATAATCTAGATAGCAGCGAAGATTTTTATGGAGAAATTATTTCTACTAGGACTTACCAAGATAGACTGAAAACTTTAAGTCATGTTCGACAGTCTGGTATCTCAGTTTGTTGTGGAGGAATAATAGGGATGGGTGAAACTCGGGCTCAAAGGGCACGGCTTTTGATAACGCTAGCCAACCTTAACCCATATCCTGAATCAGTACCCATCAATCACTTGGTGCCGGTAAATGGGACACCGTTGTCAGATTCAAAGGGTGTTGACTCCATCGAGTTTATTCGAACCATCGCTATAGCCCGAATAATAATGCCAAAAGCACGAGTGCGACTCTCAGCCGGACGGCAAGAGCTCGGGAAAGAGGCTCAATCCATGTGCTTTGTCGCGGGTGCTAATTCAATATTTTACGGAGAGAAACTCCTTACCACAGGCAATCCAGACGTGAAAAATGATCTTCTACTTCTAAAAGAATTAGGTCTTACGATAAAGAAAAATAATGAGGCAGTGATGGTAGTTTGAGAACCAGCGTACTGCTATTCGTAATATCTTATTGAATGTATTATTTGAGGGTAATCCTACATTTGAATTATCGGCTTTGAATTTTTTGAGTATGACCGGAATGACTTACTTATGGTATCTTGGCTTTAAAAAAAAATAAATCAAAAAATGACTGTCAATAGTACGGGTCTCCCTTGAAGGTGTTTTGCCGGTTCCACCAAGGAACGGCGAGACGGACATTAATTCATGGGTTAGTGTGCGGAGCATATTTCACATCCTGTAAAAAAGAATCGCAGCCCAAAAGCTCTCGCTGGAGTTGGGCCAATAAAAAAGGGGGGCAGGCGGCCCAACCCTGAGAAAGTCTAGAAGCTCGAGGTTAAACGTCAGAGTTCAAGTATATGTAGGGGAGGGCTCCAACGTTTCCCTTTTTTGATTAACCGCCTCCATAGAGTGATCGAGCAGATTAATTGTTCCGCATTGACAAGAATAATTTTAAGTCCCTTTTTTTGGAACTTATATAACACTTGACGGTCGTAACGGTTTTAGGGATAGGAATGTTTTCATGAAAAATCAGTCAAGATTTATCTTCACCAAGCCGACTACCTTCCTTGGAAGATTCAGGAAGGCCATTAACCCTCTCGATATTGACATCGCTGTTCACAAAGTTGTTCTATGTGCCTTATTAGCAGTTGTGTTAACTAGTTTTAGCGACAATTTAGATTCCTTGGGGGGCTCTTTAGAGAAAAACACGAAATACGACCACTCAGGTTGACCTGTAACAAAAATCGGGTTGTGACTCCTTGAGTGATATGACTTGTTCAAATGGTAGTTAGATGGCTGAATGTTATAGTAACATGGAACCCCGTTCAATATAGGGAGGAGACCATCTACTCCGCTTTTCAATAAATAGACAGACTCTAGTAGCTCGGATTTGGAAAGTGAAAATAACAACAAACAAGTCCTTCAAAAATGAAATCGCTCTTTCTCTTCCCTTCGTGTTAACGTTGTCCCTTACCTCCCAATTCACCTCTATAAGAGAATCCGATTTCAGGCTATGACAACAGTTCGGCAAATAAAAGGGGCGTTTGGTAATGCTGATACATCATAAAATCCACATCACCTTGTACCTTTGGGAATTGTATAACCAAGCTAGGAGGCTCCCAACAGGTATCCCCTTAAATTTACCTTATAATAGGAGTGATAAAGACCCAGGATAATTCCCTAAAATTTGGAAAATTATAGTTTGTATTTTACTTGATAAATTTAATGCTATTATTCGATCTGAATCGTCGATTTTAAAAACTATAATTGCTTAACAAGGAGAATAAAATGCTGGGTGCCATTGATGCTGGTAAAAAAGTGATGGAAGTCGGCTCTAAGCTGGTTGATACACAAAAAAAATTAAAACAGGTAATTGATAATGTCGATGCACTTGTGCCGATGTTGGAAAATATTCAGAGTGATATCCAAGACATAAAAGAAACTCAAAATCTTCAACAGGAGGTTTTAAAAAAACTTGAAGCTAGTGGAAAAATAAATGATAAAATATAGGCAAAAAACAAGATTGGTGATAATGACATCGCGATAGATCCTATTTTATGAGCGTACCATCTTCCTCGTAATATTCTATAGATTCTATTAGTACTCCGTTTTTGTATCTATCCTTAGCCTGCAACTGTCCATGTTTATAATACCATAGCCAGATCCCTTCCTGCATACCGTTTTTATAACTACCTTCTGATCTCAACTGCCCATTTTTGTGCCATCGAGTCCAGAGGCCTTCTTTTTTCCCCTTGATAAATCTCCCCACTTCTGTTCCGGTGCTTGTGCCAGTAAATGGTTCTTCCAGACTCTTTCGGTAAAAGAGACCGCCTCGTTTTATTAAATCATCATATGGTAAAGATGCACTACAGCCGAAGGTGAATAGTGTAAGAGAAAGAACAATAATAGTTTTACTCATGATCATTATGCTCTTTTTTTTGGTTATCAAGACTTTTTTGCACAATATTTTTACATTTAGGATAACAGATAAAAAATCAGTGCGAATGTTTTTTTTAATGTATATTGAGACGATAATAAGGAGATAAGGTAGAAAACAATTGACTGAGACGTTAGGAAAAGCACATGTGACGGGTGTTGATAATCACGTTACTGTTTCAGGGAAAATGTTGATCGGCACCATAGCTACTATGGACTTTTTGGGCAAATTGGGTAGAGATGTTTTAAAAGAAAACGGGATAAAAAAAATTGACCCAAAAGAGTATTATCCCTATGAATTAAGAAGTTCGATTCATAAGGCTGCTTTAGATCAATTCGGTGAGATAGCCTTGGTAGTTTCTGGTTACATTGCGGGTGAGGTATATAAAGACGTGGACGCCATTCTCACAAAAACTTATAAATGTAGTCGGCTCAAGTTAGAGGCAAATAATTGGAAGTTAAATAAAAAAGGTATAGAAGATGTTTTCAAGGCACTAAGTGCCAGTAGTAAGGGTTTCTTGGAGAATGCTGTCCGTGATGAAAGTGGTTTATTGGAGTATGGGTTTAACTATAAGTTTCTAGGGTCAAGGAAGTTCTGTCTTACAGCTGCTATGCCGCAGGAAATTTACCAAGAGCCATATTACAGAGGTTTGAACGATTTTTATTTTACTAAATATTTTGGTCGACACTTCAATATGAAGGTAAAATTTGACAAGAGAGCAAGCCGGACAAGTTATGGTTGTACACAATTGTCATGGGAGATCGAATTTGAAAGGCAATCGTCCCATTTATCGCAAGGGAAATTAGTAGAGCTTAGGAAAAATTTCCTTAAGGAGCAGTTGATGCAGTCTTTCCTAGATAGATTAGAGAAGCAAAATAATCGGTTGCAGCAGATTTCGCACAAACTCGGAAAATATTTACCTCCTCAGATACATGATTCATTATTTTCAGGAAGGTATGATACTAAAATTGCTACTCGCCGAAAAAAATTGACGATTTTTTTTAGCGACATAGCAAATTTTACCTCAACCTCAGAGGGACTCCAACCTGAAGATTTAACTAAATACTTAAATGAGTATTTTTCGGAGATGACTACAATTGCCCTTAACTGTGGAGCTACCATCGACAAGTACATTGGAGATGCGATGATGGTGTTCTTTGGAGACCCAGAAACTAAGGGAGAGAGGGAAGACGCTCGTGCTTGTGTTTACATGGCTATAGAAATGCAAAAGCGCATGAAAGAGCTTCAAACTAAATGGCGAAACGAGGGGTTCGCAGATCCATTTCAGGTTAGAATGGGAATGAATACGGGGTACTGTAACGTTGGTAATTTTGGTAGTGACCAAAGATTGACGTATACGATCATAGGTGGCGAAGTTAATGTTGCACAGAGATTGGAAGCCAATGCCGACCCAAACGGAATATTACTTAGCTATGAGACTTATGCTCATGTCCAGGATATGTTAGAGGCGGAAGAGCGCCCAGCGATTAAAATGAAAGGCATAAGTCGAGAGATAAAAGTGTTCTCTTTGGTTGAAAGTAAAAGCGATTTAAAGTCAGAAGTCTCTGATATAAAGAAGTCAGTCTCAGAGAAAGAATTATCAGAGACAGAGCAAATGAAAAAAGATATATGTGATCTAAGAAGAGACATAAGTGACATCAAAAAAAATATGCACCTCATCTCACAAAAACTGTAACGTGCCAATTGAGTGAGTAATAAGATTGAGATACTAGCTAGGGGGGGGGGGTATTCTATTATGCAAAGTTACAAAACGTTAAAAGTAATGATTTGGAGGGCCAATTCGCCCTCCTTTTTATTGGCTTAAAGTGTTTTTCGAAGGACATTGAAAATGCAAGAGAAAGGAATGAGTCCAGTATTTACCCGATCCCAGAACAAAAGAATACCTCTTAAACCATGATTTACCCTGAAAATATATTTAGTCATTAAACTCCTGAAACTCCTTTCTATTGATGGAAAAAATCCTCGATTCTAACTATGGCTGAGCTGGGAAACAATACAGTTTTATGGAATAACATTTATGCCAGAAGCGACATGACGACATCTTTATCGTAAAAGTATTATTTAAATAGTCCTACAAATTCAGAAAAATGGGGCTGCTGCCAAGGCAAGAATTTTAGTTATAAAAAAAAGCATAAAGGCACATAGGCGACGTTAAAAAAATATTAAAGATGTATTTGTTCACGATTTAAGGCGCTAGAAAGCTACTAGGGTTTATGTTTTGGGTTATGTGCGGTCTCAGGGTTATTCAGCAATAAAAGTTTTCAGAGAATAAAGCCCCCTGATTGGCATATCACTGATTTGAGTGCCATTATCATTATTAGAAAAAGGGTGTTCGTTGATTTTCCTTCACATATGAATCATTTCTTTACAGACTATAGTCGCCAGTTTCCCCATTGGGGTGTTAGAGGATATTGGTATTTTGTTTGGGTTCCTAACATTTTTTGAGTGTATTGTGTATCTCCAGTTGGGATCCCGGAAAAAATTTGTTTGAATCCACTGCCACCAATTATCTTTACAATTAATCTTGGCATGATGTTTTTGTGACAGAATACCAAACTTCTTGAATATCGGACTACTTTCATGGTCTCTCACCCTGAGCCAAACCAGTGCAGTATCACCTGCTTTTTTTATCCTCGTGTTATCGTAAAAGTACGAAGTTTGATTATTTGAATCCACAGAAAAATAGACCCACTCGGCCATTGTATTAGTTGCGATTATCATATAGATGCCAAAAAGCACAAGTTTTATCATTATCGTTGTTGAGTTTGATTTTGCACGTCTAAACAGATTCTATTGTTAAATCCATTAATTTCAAATATCTAATGTCACTTATATTAGAAAAAAAAACCTAGAGCCCCTTTTTTTATGACTTTTTGGGGCATAGACTCTGGCATTGTCAATTAAATGCAGATTAATTTCCTGCACTTTAAAAACTGAGAACCTAAGTCATTAGCCAAATATATCAGGAGTGACGGTCTCTATTTTTCCAGAGGATACATTTTGCTTTATTGTCTTTACTTGTAAGTACTAAGTCTCGTAGCAGCTAGATGCTAAAAGGGTTACTAGTTAATGGGGGTGATTTACGACCTTTTAATGTTTGTTTGAATGAGTTAGTTTTATTGGCCGATTGCCGATTTGGCATAAATCATATGCCCGTTGAAGGTATTGTTTTACGAGGAATCATCTTTTAAAGTGAACTCTTACTCCAATATAAACTACATAGTTATACTCCCCTAGGTTATCAGGAGGGCCAACCGGGCCCTCCTACTCTTTATATGTGATATTTCATCTGGTCTAGCGGTAAGCTCTCATAACGTGGTTCTGGGGTGGATTTGTATTATACGGCAATGTCCTCCATGAGCCGAATCAGCCAATCGACTGGCAGGTTCTTCAGTAATCAACCACTTTTATCAGGTACGCACCTTAGATCTTGAAATTAGGAGGGTTGAACTAAAAAATCATCAAGAAGAAATCAAATTCAGAAGGAAGTTTCGACCCCTGATCCCAACACTAAGGATTTGAACTAACTTTTTTAGATTAGCCCACTATAGGCCCGGCCGGTATTTTGCAGCCCCAGGTGCTTGGGCATTATTCTGGTATTTCGCCCAAAACTTGCTTTTGCTTATTTTAGCATGTAGCTAAACGACGGCAGAGTATGAAATTTCTTACATGCGAGCCAGCGATTGCAAACGACCCAAATAAAGTAAGAAGGGTTTCTCCCGTCTCTTCAAGTATGCTATGACCTAGACTAGCCGCTAGGCCCAAAGTCATCAGACCACCAAAGCCCATTAGCATAACCAATCTATTTTTGTGTTTTCGGCAGCCCATGAAGAGCCCCATCACACTAATCGGGATAATTAGAAAAACCAGAAGCTGGTGAAAGGATTCTTGTCCAAATATAGTAGCACCTATCGCAGGAGAAATTACAACAAGAATTGGTAGGCATAGACAATGAAAAGCACAAACTATTGATGCCGATACCGCTATTTTATCTACAGTGGGGAGGAAAGTAACACCATTAATCATATTACACCATTCAAACTATCTGAAAAAAAGATACATAGTATCATATTCATCAGGCAGTAATTCAACAAAAACTTTATTTATTTTGAAATATTTCCGGGAAAACAAACGCACGTAAGGGCTATTTAATGTATTTTAATAGATAAATAGAAGCTATTTCGAGTATTTTAGATGCATTTAAAGATAAATTAAATTATGACTGCGGAGCTGACTAGGGGATCGGGTATAGCTTGTTGTGGTTTATACATAGCCGTTTCTATCCATTCTAATTTTTTTCCGTAGAGGACTTATCTGAGCCATTTGGGCAAATTGAAGTGGGCCTCTTTTCAGAAAAATGGTGAATAGGACTTAAGGAAAATCGGTCGCCGATTAGTAGGGACCTCCCAAAAAATATTAGATATTTCCCTTGCGTTATTGTTTGCAGACAATATCTGCGAGGTGTTCGAGTACTGAATTGGGATAAATGTATTGCTTTTCCGAGTGACTCGTATCTGTATGATCTGCCTCGGTCCAATTTTGATCTTTATAAAAAGTGTCAGACAGATTCTGATAGGTATATTCATCACAGTTTATTTGCATATGAGCTTTAATACTTTTGAATCCATCACGATTTGCTGTTGAAAATTTCATCCTCTGCCAAACCCTCACAGTATCGCCTGTTTTTTGGATAAGTTTAGCGTCATACCAGAACTCAGTACCACTCTGGGTTTTATGATGCAAAACCCATTCAGCTGATACGTAGCTAGAGAAGATCATTAGGACTAAAAATAAAACTTTAACCATCAGTTATTCTTTACAGACTATGTTTCCCAGCCTTTCTACCCCTGATCCCCTTGGAATAGGCTCATCTCCACCTGTGGGAGTGAATGAGTGAGTTTCTTCAGTCCAATTCAAGTCTTTATAAGTGCTGTAGGCAATGCCTTGGAAAGAATGTTTATGACAGTTTATTTCCCGCTAAATTATAACGCTTCTAATATCTGGACTTGTTGGTATTTTTGTGTATCTTGATTTCTCCCTAACTCTTACAATCTCGCCATTCTTTTGGAAATCAATTTTATACCAATTTTGAAAACCAATTCTAGGAGCCTCATAATACATAATCCAGTCTGCCATCATGTTACCCGACCATGCTACTAAGTGTATAACTATCAGCTTTTTCACGATATGCGTCAATTATTTTTAACGCAAACTGAATGCTTATAGTAGTCCTCGAGAATTGATTTTTCTATTGGTTGAGGACTGTTAGACGTTGGTATCGTGTGCACCGCAGATTGATTGCGAAAGAAACGAATTTGTTCAATAAAACTGAGGCCTGCAGCACAATTTACCTTCCAGACGTTAATATAAGAATCGTGCACCGGAGTTACTCCTGGGATGCCATTTTGTAGGTCTTTAAATATATGGATCTCAAATAATATGACCTGACCATTATCTATAGTTGGTGGTAAAAACCATGCTACATGACGATCGGATTCGTTTAAGTTGTTTTCAATTAAGTTTCCGTTAACTGAAGTCCATTCAGCAGTTGCTGTAACACTAAATACTGACAATACTAGAAGGAGCTTTTTCATAACGGAATTATAAGCTGTTTCTAAACATTTTGTAGGATGTGATTTAGTACACGGGGACAGCTATTTCTGTCTCCTATTGTTAGTAATGTGTAGTGGTCTTTTAAATTGATGGGTTTTATTCAAAAGCCTCTGCTGCATCCAACACAGTATGCTGCACGAAAGCTTTCACTTCTTTGACGGTTCGTAAGCAGCAGGAGGTTATTGGAAACTCCTCCTGTTGACTTGAACTCAGCCGGTGATCAGATTTGCTAGGCTGCACAAACATTACACACTCAATAGGAACGATTTTACTCTGACCGACTCTGATTGATTCGTTTTGGATTACCATGTCTTTGACGAAAAGTGCTTTTTCTTGTTCAATTCTAATTTGATCTCCGTTGATATTCGTTGTCATGAAATAGTCGCCAGCTTTCATATTGTCTGTAGTGCCGATAAAGTAATGGCTTTTAATTAAATGAGTCAGAGGCCCTCTGTTTTCTGGAAATCTCAAGGCGGAAGCCATAGTCTCTGGCATAGTTGAGAAGGCATCATTGGTTGGGAGATAGACTGTAGCGTTGATACCTATTTTACCCTTGAAAAGATGCTCAACCCCCGCTTTTCTAACCATCTCGGCAAATGTAGAAAATCGATCATCAAGATTGATTACGTCCCACATGCTCTGGTCCTGGTCGGCGGCAAATGTTTCATGAAATGGTGTGGTGATAATGGCAACGAATAAAAGAGTTGTGATAATTTTCAACATTGTGCGCCCCCCTTGACGTTTCATAGCGATAACAATTAAGTGCCTTCGACCCTATTTTTGTGGTTTAGTTCCTTTTTCGTTAGTGCCTTAGGAATTTCGCTCTAACTTTCTCGTATCTCCAATGACTCAGACCTGCATCATGGTTTACTAAGCCTTTGTGGATTTCAATTTATGTTCTGTGAAGTTTAACGACCTGACACAGGCTCTCTACCGACTCTAGATTACCCATTAAACGTTTCATGTTGGTTTGAGTAATTAAATTAGTATTAAAAAGTGATTAGAGTAGTCATCAAATGGTGGTAAAAATGGTCTTCAAAAATGCGTATTTATTATTTTTATCTACTAAAAACCTACATTTAATTAAAAGGAGGTGGAGACGGCGGGAATCGAACCCGCGTCCGCAAGCTCTCGACAGACAGCTGTACATGCATAGTATTGGTCAATTATTTTAAGCTGATAAACGCCGACCTACAGGCTTTTAGCAACCGAGTCACCTAAGTTTTAATGCTGTGAGAAGTGACCCCACAAAGCACGATCCCACGAATATGACTCCGCTACTGGTAAACCAGTCCAGCCCGTGGGAGAACTGGTGCGGAGTCTAGCCGGTATTAGGCGGCTAGAGCGTAGTTATTATCGTTTGCAGATATAACAATTTGCCAGTGGTTTTACAAGGTAACTGAAACCTTGACATGACTGACCTGTTTTGAAACTCCCGTCGAAACCTAGTCGTCCCCATACAGGATAATTACAAATAGGATTGTACCAGCTAAAGTGCAGGAACGCCTTTTTTTGCAGGGGTTTTTCAAATACCCAAGATATCAATTATTTCGCTTGGCTTATCAATTAGAGCTGTTGCACCCCAGCTGTGCGGAGGGTTATCGATACCTAGATAACCGTACAGTGCCGCTATGGAATCCATCTCAGCAGCCTTTGCCGCCTGGATGTCTCTTTCATCATCTCCAACAAAAACGCAGCTTTTAGGTGCCACTCCAATTTGTTTTGCAGCCTCCAGTAGTGGGGCCGGATGTGGTTTGGGGTGTGGGGTACTATCGCCACTAACCACACACTTTGCTCTAGTGAAAACTCCCAATCCCTGAAGAACTGGTACCGTATATTGGTGGGCTTTGTTAGTAACAATCCCCCAGGGGATATTATTTTGTTCTATTTTTGTCAACAGTTCTTGTATTCCGGGAAATAGTTTACTGGACCGAGTGAGATTTGCTTCATAAATCTCTAAAAATTCAGCACGTAATTTATTAAAACCTTTTGAGCCTCTCTCAATTCCCATTCCCTTTGAAATTAATCCCCCAGCCCCGGAGGATGCTACGGCTCGGACCGATTTTGTTGGGACTGCCGCTAGCCCCCTCGCCTTAAGCATCTCGTTAAGAGCAAAGCTTAGGTCAGGGGCAGTATCGGCCAGGGTTCCATCTAAATCAAACAAAATTGCTGCATAAGGTTTCATATAATTTTCAAATTCGCACCAATCATGTCATGAGACGGGGATTAACACACTAATGGCTACTGAACTAAAATACTCATCAGTTTCTCACTGCTGAGCATATCAGTTAGAAGGTTAGATACAGCCTCATTTACAAGCTCATTGGAGTCTTTAGTAAAAGGCGGCCCAGCTGTTCTTTTTGTTGTAACTACTCTTAACCTGTTACCGTATTGTTCCTCTCCATTCTCTATTCTTACAGAAATTATAGCCTCTAAATCAGTTTTGAATGTCAGTGGGTATTTCTCAGATGACAGTGCCAGCTTCTCAATGTTAACTGTCATGTTAATATTAGAGTCTCCCACACTAAAAGATTGTTTTTCAAGAGCTATTCCGATATTAGTTTTAAGGTCTTGGGTAAAGTCCCGGTCTAATCGAACATTAAAAACATCTGAATGAGCATCTCTAATTTCTCCCAGCTCAGTTCCTTCTCTTTTATCGAGTACTTGAAGGTTTATGATCTTTCCGCTACCAACCTCGGTCGCTGTCACATCAATTTGTGGGTTAAGAACCAAATATTGGTCATTAACTGCACAACCACCCAACAGTAGGACCCCTGCCAATAATTTTACAAAAATCAGATCTTTATAAATGCATTTCATGGTTACCTCCCTCGGTCAGAAACAAATATGTTAACTAGATTATCAACTGCGTTTGCGAGCCACCACTAAATAGTTTACAGAGGTATCCCTCTTTAATGTGTATTTTTTTGTGATGGGGTTATAAGTCATCCCCATAAAATCGTCGACTTCAAGTCCCGCTCTCAGGCAGAAGTTGGCAACCTCTGACGGCCGGAGTAATTTCTCATAATGATGTGTGCCAATTGGTAACATTTTTAAAATATATTCTGCCCCCAATATAGCAAATAAATATGCTTTTAGATTTCGATTAATGGTTGAGAAGACAGCCCACCCGCCCTCTTTAAGTAGCTTAGAACATGCGTTTACGGTGCTCGCGGGGTTTGGGGTATGTTCTAGCATTTCTAGACAGGTTACAATGTCATATCTATTCGCCTCAATCTCGCTTAACTCCTCAGCTGATGTCACGTCATAGTCAACATCTAGCTTGCTCTCGAGCAGATGGATTTGGGCAACTTTTATAGCTTTTTCAGAAAGATCTATTCCTTTCACAATTCCACCACTTTTTGCCATTGCCTCGCATAAAAGGCCGCCCCCGCACCCAACATCAAGTACCTTTTTTCCACGAACCGATGTGATTTTGTCTATGTAGTTAAACCTGATTGGGTTGATGTCATGTAACGGTTTGAATTCGCCCTCTGGGTCCCACCAGTTAGCTGCCAGTTTGCTAAACTTTTTTATTTCTTCTGGATCTACATTCTGCATTAGTTTGTTCTTTTATTTAATATTTGTGTGGTCCAGAAGGATGTCTTTTGACTTATAGTATCTGAGATAGCGTTCTTAAAAAATTTGTTTTTAAGTACTCGTTCCCCATTCACCCAGACGTTGGTAACATTTTCACGGCCAGCTGCGTAAATAATTTGGGAGGCTACATCAAAGTTTGGTTGGGTTTCAATTTGTGACAAATCTATAGCAATTAAATCAGCTAGCTTACCCTTCTCAATAGAGCCAATTTGGTCATCCAATCCTAGTGCTCTGGCTCCAGCTAAAGTTGCCATATGAAGAGCCTGGTGGGCAGGAAGGGTCTCCGCAAGTCCATCAACTGCTTTCGCCATAAGTGCCGCGAGCCGCGTTTCTGCCAGCATGTCCAAACGATTATTACTAGCTGCACCGTCAGTTCCGATCGCAACATTAATATTTTTCCTTAGGAGCTTGCCAATGGGAGAAAATCCACTTGCTAACTTGAGGTTTGAGGAGGGGCAGTGTACGACTGAGGATCCTTGATTGGCCATTAACGAAATTTCAACATCGTCAATGTGGACAGCATGAACACCCACCAGGGATGGACTTAGGAGGCCGAGCGTATCAAACCGTGCAATCGGTCGTTTACCGTATTGTTTTAAGCTATCCTCTATTTCGGTTTTTGTCTCATGAATGTGAACATGAATTGGCAGGTGAAGTTGATTGGCTAGTACAGAGATTTGTTCGAAAGTTTTATCAGAGACGGTATATGGTGAGTGGGGTGACATTGTAAAGTTTATTAGTGGTTCGGAGTTCAATAGGTCTCGTGCTTCCAATCCCTTTCTGAGGTAGTCTTGAGGATCGGCAGCATAGTTATTTGGAAATTCAATTACCGTTATACCAAGAACTGCTCTAATACCTGCTTTTATGGCAGCTTGTCCTGCGTGAAGTGGGAAGAAGTACATGTCATTGAAACAGGTTGTACCACCTCGCAACATCTCTGCACAAGCTAACAGCGTTCCGTCGTGTACAAATTTAGCAGATACGAATTCACTCTCGGCAGGCCAGATATGATCAGACAGCCACCTCATTAAGGGTAGATCATCTGCATAACCCCTAAGTAGCGTCATCGCAGCATGAGTGTGAGTATTGACAAAGCCGGGCATCAGTACATGATCATCGAGTTTGATTTGGTCCAATGCATTGAATCTAGTACTATTGTCACAGGACGGATGGATGGATACAATTTTTGAATCTTTGATTGCTATGGAAAAATTCGTCAAGACCTTGTTGCTGGGGTTAATTGGAATGACCCAAGAGGGTTCTATTAAGGTGTCAACCTCTACCGCATTATTAGCCATAATTACAATACGTCTCTGAGTATCTATCTGTGTTTTTTAGAAATTGTGATCATTATAGTTGGCTTGCAACTAGTTTCCAGTATTTATTATTATAATCATCGTTTTTACCTTAAAGAATTACAATTAAACATCTTATATAAAGTTGTTGGTATGTTACAATTCACCACTTGCTAATAAGTTATTCAGCCCCATGTTATGCGGCCAGTTTTAAATGAAAATAGATTACTCAAGTTGGTACAAAAAAATTCCTAGTACGTAAAGGCCAAAAAAAAAAACAAATGGAGCAGTTCGCCAAAGAAACCCTTCCAATCAGCTTAGAAGAAGAGATGCGCACGTCTTATCTGGATTATGCGATGAGTGTGATTGTGGGAAGAGCCCTCCCTTCGGCAGCTGATGGGTTGAAGCCAGTCCATAGACGAATATTGTATGCAATGGGTGAGGCGAACAACACTTTCGGTAGGCCCTACGTGAAGTCGGCAAGGGTAGTGGGTGAGGTGATGGGTAAACTTCATCCTCATGGGGACACGGCTATTTATGACTCGCTCGTGCGCATGGCTCAAGAATTCAGCTTGAGGTATCCGTTAATCGATGGGCAAGGCAATTTTGGGTCAGTCGATGGTGACAACGCCGCGGCGATGCGATACACGGAGTGTAAGCTGGCCAAGATTACCAGTGAATTATTGGCTGACATAGACAAAGAAACTGTTGATTTTGTTCCAAATTACGATGGCAAAGAATTAGAGCCTGTAGTTTTGCCAACAAAGATTCCCAACTTGCTGGTAAATGGGTCTTCAGGGATCGCAGTGGGGATGGCAACCAACATACCCCCACATAATCTTGGAGAAGTAGTTGATGCTTGCCTTTTGCTCCTATCCGAACCAGAGGTAGGCATTGACAGTTTAACTGAGTGTATTCCTGGACCAGACTTCCCTACCAGAGCAATAATTTATGGAACTTCCGGAATCAAAGAAGCCTACCGCACTGGCCGTGGTCGTGTTGTAATGCGGGCTAGAACCCACTACGAAGAGATTCATCAAGGTGCTCGCCAAGCAATAGTTATTGACGAACTACCGTACCAAGTTAATAAGGCTTCCTTGCTAATGAAGATAGGAGACTTAGTTCGTCAAAAAAGAATTGAGGGCATTTCAGAAATTAGAGATGAGTCAGATAAAGCTGGGATGAGGGTTGTTCTTGAGTTGAAGAGAGGGGAAATCCCGGAAGTAACTTTAAATAAGTTATACAAAGACACCCAAATGCAGGATACGTTTGGGGTGAATATGGTTGCGTTAACCAATAATCAGCCAAAGTTGTTAAATTTAAAGGGGGTATTGGAAGCATTCCTTAACCACAGACGGGAGGTTGTAACCCGTCGGGCGGTTTTTGAACTACGAAAAGCTAGGGAAAGAGGGCACGTCCTTGAAGGTTTGGCAGTTGCTCTTTCTAATGTTGATCAAATAGTGGCCTTGATAAAGGCATCAAAATCCCCGTCTAGTGCAAAAGAAAAACTCATGGAGATGTCGTGGCGGTCAGTTTTAGTCGAAGATATGTTAAGAGAAGGGTCAACCGGTGGCCCGGTTAGTTCCTGGGAGGGGTCGAAAGGGAGGGGTTTAACAGACAAAGGATACTTTCTATCGGATGTTCAGGCCCAACGAATTCTAGAAATGCAGCTTCAACGACTAACTGCGTTGGAAAAAGAAAAGGTTATTAATGAATACAAGCAAATAGTTGAGACCATCAAAGATTTGACTGACTTTTTAGCTAAGCCTGATCGTGTTACAAGAAAAATAGCCGGGGAGCTGTCAAAGGTTAAGGAGGAATTTGGTAATGATAGGCGGAGCGAAATTCAAGTCGATGCACAGGAAATTTCCCTTGAAGACTTAATTGCACCGGAAGACATGGTGGTTACCTTATCAAATACCGGCTACATAAAGTCCCAGCCTTTAATTGAGTACCGAGCCCAAAAGCGTGGAGGCCGGGGTAAGCAAGCTGCCGATACGAAACAGGATGATTTTATAGAGAGTTTGTTCGTTGCCAACACTCATGACTATATTCTGTGTTTTTCCAACAGAGGTCAGGTTTATTGGCTTAAAGTTTATGAAGTCCCGAAGGGTGGAAGGGGTAGTCGAGGTAAGCCAGTGGTTAATTTACTTCAGATTGCAAACGATGAAAAAATAACAGCAATTTTGCCAGTAAAGAAGTTTGACTCTGAGAAGTTTGTGTTTATGGCCACGGCTAAAGGAACAGTTAAAAAAACTCCATTATCGGATTTTTCTCGGCCCAGACAAATGGGGATCATCGCTGTTGGTCTAGATACAGAGGATTATTTGGTTGGTGCCGCATTGACTGACGGGGATAGCGATATCATGCTTGTGTCAGACTCTGGTAAGGCGGTGCGTTTTTCTGAAAAAGATGTTAGAGGAATGGGAAGAACCGCCCGTGGTGTTCGGGGAATGAGATTGGATAAAAACGACAGTGCTATGGCACTAGTAGTAGTGGATAAATCAAGTGCAGCACTAGCTGTCTTGACAGCTACAGAAAATGGCTTCGGCAAGAGAACTAGAGTTGATGAATTTACGCGACATGGTCGTGGAACGCGGGGAATGATAGCCATCCAGACCAGCAACCGAAATGGAAAGGTCGTAGCTGCCCGTCTTGTAAGCTCGAGTGACGAGGTTATGCTGATTACTACTGGAGGAGTCCTTATAAGAACCCGTGTGAAGGAAATTAGGGAAATGGGGCGATCAACGCAGGGGGTAAAGCTCATTAACTTGGGTGATAATGAGCTCTTAGCTGGTCTGGAGAAAGTTGTTGATAGTGACGATAATGATGATGTTATCGGAGTCACCGAAGATCAGTAAATATTATTAACTTAACGGAAATGTAATTTTGAGGCGTGTTTGTAATTTTAGTGCTGGTCCCGCTGCTCTTCCTATCGAGGTGCTTGCTCAGGTAAAAGAAGAAATTTTTGATTGGCATGGCTCTGGAATGTCTGTCATGGAGATGAGCCATAGAGGCAAGGAGTTCACAACTATCATCGAAGACGCTAAGGCTGATCTGAAGCAGCTTGTCAGGTTGCCGGATAACTACGATATTCTTTTCATGCAAGGGGGTGCTACTGCACAGTTCTCAATGGTTCCGATGAATTTGCTCGAAGATTCCCACACGGCTGACTATGTTTGTACTGGCCAATGGGGTGTAAAGGCGATAAAAGAGGCGGAGAAATTTTGTGCCGTAAACATAGCTGCGAGCTCTGCAGACAAAAAATACTCCTACATACCAGCGATTGAGGATTGGCGGTGTAACAAGCAATCTGGGTATATTCACATCACAAGTAATGAGACCATTGGCGGGGTTGAGTTTAATGAGCCACCTCAGACGGGGAACATTCCGTTGGTGGCTGATATGTCGTCAAGTTTTCTTTCCCGACCTATCGATGTGGAAAAGTATGGATTAATCTATGCTGGGGCCCAGAAAAATGTTGGACCCTCTGGTCTAACCATAGTCTTAATTAGAAAAGATCTGATAGGTAACTCAAAAAGAGTGCTTCCTTCAATGTTTGATTATAGGGTTTTCTCCGAAGCAAACTCAATGTCGAATACTCCTCCGTGTTTTCCTATATATGTCGCAGGACTAGTTTTTAAGTGGTTACTTGAACTGGGGGGTCTGATGGCAATAGAGCAAGTTAATAAGAAAAAATCAAGTATGTTGTATGAGTGTATTGATGGATCAGATTTTTACCGCAATCTCGTGAAGAAAAGTCACAGATCCAGAATGAATGTCCCGTTCAGCACAATAGACGATAACACTGATAAGCGGTTTTTATCAGAAGCGTTATCAAATGACTTGTGTGAGCTTAAAGGGCACAGATCCGTGGGTGGTATGAGAGCATCAATTTATAATGCTATGCCACTAGATGCGGTCAAAACTTTAATCTGTTTTATGAAAGAATTTGAAAAGAAAAATGGCTGATAAATTTAAAATACTGATTCATAACAATGTTTCAAGAAGTGGCTTAGACTTATTTAATGAGGAAAGATATGATGTTGGTATGCCTCAAAATCCTGATGCTATATTATTGCGATCGCATAACCTTCATAATTTAAAAGTCAATAAAAATTTGGTGGCGGTTGGTCGAGCAGGTGCAGGCGTAAATAACATACCAGTAGGGTATTTGAGCCAAGCGGGGATTCCAGTTTTTAATACCCCGGGGGCTAATGCAAATGCAGTGAAAGAACTTGTGTTAGCTGCTATCTTGATCAGTGCCAGAAATGTTCTTCCGGCGGCGAACTATGTGGAAAGCTTAAATATGATTGAGCCTGAACTAAAAAATGAAGTTGAGGCAGCAAAGAAAAATTATTCCGGGTTTGAATTGCCTGGTCGGAAGTTAGGTGTCATTGGCCTAGGCAAGATTGGCAGTCTAGTGGCTAGTGCATGTTTGAAACTTGGGATGCGTGTGGTGGGTTATGATCCCACCATTACTGTTGACTCAGCGTGGAATCTGTCTACCAATGTGAAGCGAGCAACATCACTCAATGAAGTGGTCAGCGGAGCAGATTTTCTTACTGTACATGTTCCGCTGATAGAGGATACTAAGAACCTTCTCAGTAAATCCGTTATATCTAATTTGAAAGATGGAGCTACGATATTAAATTTCTCGCGTGATGGAATTGTAGAAAATGACGCCATTGCGGAGATGATTGCTTCGGAGAAACTCTCAGGTTACATCTGTGACTTTCCCAAGCCTGATCTTCGGGGCGTTCCCGGGGTTGTTTGTTTGCCTCATCTTGGAGCATCCACACTTGAGGCAGAAGAAAACTGTGCGGTGATGGTTGTTCAACAAGTAAAAGATTATTTAGAAAACGGAAATATCTCGAATTCTGTTAATTTTCCCGTTGTACAAATGGAGAGAGAATCAGAATATCGGTTGGGAATTGCAAACGAAAATGTTCCCAATATGGTCGGGCAAATTTCAACCCTGTTAGCGGAAAACAATTTGAATATACACAATATGGTTAACAAGAGCCGGGAAAATATGGCGTATACGCTAGTGGATGTCGACAGTGCGGTGGGCAAAAACACAATTGACTCAATTAGTGCAGTAAAGGGGATTTTGGGTGTAAGGTACCTACCTGTTATTAGAGATTAACGGAGAAATTATGTCGAAGGAAGATAAGCTTAGTTCTTTTCGAGAAAAGATTGATAGATTAGATCGAGATATTTTGCTGGCACTAAATGAAAGGGCACAGGTTGCAAAAGAGGTAGGAGTTATAAAAGGAACATCCCCCAAGTATCGTCCGGAGAGGGAAGCACAAATTTTTCGAAGATTGTCTCAGATAAATCTGGGTCCCCTTGAAGAAGAAGCTGTCAAAAAGATTTTTGTTGAGATTATATCGGCCTGCAGGGCCATGGAAGATGCACCAGTGGTAGCTTGTCTCGGGCCAAAAGGGACATTTAGTGAACAGGCTGTTATCAAAAGTTTCGGTCATAGTTGTCAGATTGTTTTTGGAAATACAATAGATGCGGTTTTTAAGTCTGTTGAATCAAGGTCTGCTTCCTATGGTATTGTCCCTGTGGAAAATTCAACCGAAGGGGCTGTCGCTAGAACGTTAGATTTATTTGTGTCATCGAATCTGAGTATTTGTGGAGAGATATTACTTCCAATTCATCATAATTTGTTAACTGGGGTTCAGACTATAGGTGACATAGCTAGGGTTTTTTCTCACGCTCAAAGTTTTGGTCAGTGCATGGGTTGGTTGCTAGAAAATATTCCTAATGCTGAGCGGGTAGTTGTTAGCAGTAATGCTGAAGCTGCTAGACTTGCCTCTATAAATCCAGATGATTCGGCGGCAATCGGAGGTGTCGATGCGGGTGAGACCTATAATTTAGTTTCCTTGGTTAGGAATATAGAAGATGAGGCAGATAATATGACTCGGTTTGTGATTTTGGGAGTAGATGAAGTGGGAGTATCAAAGTCAGATAAAACCTCATTTGTCATGTCCACACCAAGTAGGCCCGGTGCGTTGTTTGGTCTTTTACAACCTCTTGCCGATAACGGTGTAAATATTTGCCGACTTGAGTCACGACCCTCTAAGAATGGAACTTGGGAGTATGTTTTTTTTATTGATATTCATGGACACAAAGAGGATAGTCATGTTGAGTTGTCTCTCCGACAAATTAAAGAAAAAGCGGGTTTTTTGAAAGTATTGGGATCTTACCCGATGGCAGAAATATGATTTTTCGAGATAAGAATACTATTTCTGGAAATGTCTGCGATTTTGCACCTGCGTATGTAAAGAATATAGCACCGTATCAGTCTGGCAAGCCGATATCCGCGTTAGCCAGAGAAATCGGAATGGCAGAAAACCAGATTGCCAAGCTGGCGTCTAATGAGAATCCCTTGGGTTGTAGTGGAAATGTTTTTAAAACTATCGAAGATAATTTGCGTGAAGTCAGCCGGTATCCAGATAGTGATGGGTTTGATTTAAAGCAGGAACTGAGTCGTAAGTTTTCGATTAGTCATGACCAATTGGTTTTGGGCAATGGGTCTAATGACATTCTGGAATTAGTAGCTCGGGCATTTTTATCGCAGGGGAAATCGGCAGTATTTTCACAATATGGTTTTATAGTGTATTTACTAGCCACTCAAGCTTCGGGAGCAGACGGAATTTGTGTTGAGGCAAAGGATTATGGGCATGATCTTGAGGGTATGCTCTCGGCAATCAAGCAAGATACATCGGTTATTTTCATAGCTAATCCGAATAATCCCACTGGAACTCATGTTACCTCTGATAGTTTGCAGTCTTTTCTTGAACTAGTCCCAAAAACTGTTTTGGTGGTTCTAGATGAAGCTTATGATGAATATCTGGCAATTGCCGATAAGTCACCAAGTTTGGAATGGGTCAGACATATCCCCAACTTAATAGTTTGTCGCACTTTCTCCAAAGCCTATGGTTTAGCCGGATTGCGAGTAGGGTATGGAATAGCATCAAAAGATGTCATAGACCTCATGAACAGAGTCAGGCAGCCATTTAATGTAGGCTCAATCTCCCAACTGGCAGCAATAGGAGCACTGGGGGATGCTGAATTTTTAAATAAGAGCACTAAGCTAAACTCTGCAGGTATGGATTATATCATTGACCACTTTTGGCGAAAACACATTCCCTTCATCCCTTCAAAGGCAAATTTTGTAACTTTTCGAGTGCCAGATGCTGTGGAGACCTATCATAAACTACTCAAACAAGGGGTAATTGTGCGCCCTGTTGGGGGGTACGGATTAGAAAATTATCTGAGGGTGTCAATAGGGTTGGAAGACGAAAACGCGAGGTTTGTCCGGGCTTTAAATAAAGCAGTAGAATAGATATAGCTTATCAAGGTGACTCAATTAACTTTAGAGATTGAAATCTTCATATGATAGATAAACTTGTAGTTATAGGTGTAGGCCTTATAGGTGGATCTGTTGCACTTACTTTAAAAAAAGCCGGTTATGTTAAGACGGTAATAGGTGTGGGGCGGAATAGCCTTAACCTTGAGAGGGCGATGGAGGTAGGAGCAATTGATGACATCTCTGATATAAATAGCCCAGTGGAAGGAGCATCAGTGGTGTTAATTGCTACTCCAGTTCTCCAAAATCATAATGTTTTGCAGAAACTGTCATGGGCTGTTGATCAAGGAGTTGTCATAACAGATGCAGGAAGTACAAAAAGAGATTTTGTAAGATCGGTAAAAACTTTGTATCCAAAAAGTTTTTCCAAAATAGTACCTGGTCATCCCATAGCCGGGGCCGAGAGGGTTGGGGTGGAGGCGGCTAATGATGAGTTATTCAGAGATAAGATGGTTATTTTGACGCCGTTCCCAAAAACCGATAAAGATGCTCTAAGTACCGTTGAAAATTTATGGAAAGTGTGCGGGGCAAAATTATCTAAATTACCAGTTGAACGTCATGATTCGATTTTTTCGTCAGTAAGCCATCTTCCTCATGTTTTGGCCTTTGCTTTGGTTGAGATGATTTCGAGAAAAAATGGGCAAGATAATTTATTTGAATATAGTGGTGGTGGTTTCAGGGATTTTACCCGAATAGCAGGTAGCTCATCGGAGATGTGGCGGGATATTTGTCTGGCAAATAAAGATCTAATAGTCAATGACTTAGAGGAATATCAGACAGTTTTGTCAGAGTTAAAGAGAAATATTGTGTCGGCAGATGAGGATAAGGTTCTTGGTTTTTTTGAAAGTGCTAGAGAGGCTCGTCAGGAGCATCTGATAAAAAAAAAGAATGATTGATCTGGACTCTGACATCACAATTCCACCGATCTCCTCTTGCCGAGGCTCGGTTAAGTTGGATGGTTCAAAAAGTATATCCAATAGATTACTTTTATTGGCAGCTCTTTCTGATGGAAAGACCAAGCTAACTAACCTACTAATCTCAGAAGATACCCAGCAAATGATTAATGTTTTGTCAGATTTGGGTATAAGAGTTGATGTTAGTCGAGGCCCCTTGACTAATACTGTTGTGGTTCATGGAGGCGGTGGTGTTTTCCCAGTTAAAAGTGCAAAGCTTTTTTTGGGAAATGCGGGAACAGCGTTTAGGCCTTTGACAGCAGTTCTGTCACTGTCTGGAGGTAATTACTATTTGTATGGCGTAGATAGAATGCACGAAAGACCAATTGGGGATTTGATAAGTGCGTTGAGGCAGTTAGGGGCAATCCTAGAATATTCTGGGATGGAAGGATACCCTCCAATACAAATTCAACCTGGGGAAATAAACCCTCCCCCGCAAATAAGTGTAAAAGGAGATGTGTCCAGCCAGTTTTTAACATCGTTGCTAATTGCAGCACCTCTTTTGAAGACTAAATTAACAATCAAGCTTGTTGGGAAATTAATTTCTAGTCCTTATATATCCATTACTATTAATCTTATGCAGAAATTTGGGGTACAGATAGGATTCGAGGCAGATGGAATTTTTGAAATTTCAGATATACACAGATACAAAAGCCCGGGGGAAATAGTTGTTGAGGGTGACGCGTCTAATGCCAGTTATTTTTTTGCGACATCCTTGCTTGGAGGAGGCCCTATTAAGGTAAAAGGGATAGGTAGGGATAGTATCCAAGGGGATATTAAGTTTTTAGATATTTTGGGAAAAATGGGAGTTAAGGTGTGGTCAAGTGATGATATGATCAGTTTGAGATCAAATCTCACGGAAAAAATACCAGCATTTGACCTGGACCTTAATGATATCCCAGATGCCGCGATGACCTTGGCTGTCGTTGCAATATTTTGTGACGGTAAATCATTCCTCAGAAATATTGGTAGTTGGCGGGTAAAAGAAACTGATCGCATAGCGGCAATGGCAACAGAATTAAGGAAGACTGGTGCAACCGTAGAAGAGCTCCCTGACGAGATCCATATTACTGCCCCTGATAGATCGGCAATACCGCGTAAGTTGATATTTGACACCTACGATGATCACAGAATGGCCATGGCTCTTTCCTTGGTTGCATTTGCTGGGGTCACTGTAACCATTCGAAATCCTAGATGTGTTAGAAAAACTTTTCCAAGTTTCTTCGATAGGTTTTGTGCATTGCTGGAGGTCCCTATTGTTACTATCGATGGTCCAGCAGGTTCTGGAAAAGGAACTATAGCTCGAGGGTTAGCAAAAGAGCTTGGTTTCCATTATTTGGATAGTGGATTGCTCTACAGACTTTTGGCATTAGTCTCTCTACAAAACAAGGTTAACGCTAATAATGAGGAGGAACTTGCTGGTCTCGCTACACATCTGAAGGTCAGTTTTTCCGATAAAGGTCTTCTGTGGGAAAACAAATTGATTGGAGAGCAGATTAGGAGTGAAGCGGTTTCGAAAAGATCCAGTAAAATAGCGAGTTACCCGTCTGTGCGGAAAAGTCTGCTCAAGTTACAACACCAATGTGCCGTGATGCCTGGCTTGATCGCTGATGGTCGGGACATGGGAACCGTCGTTTTCCCAAAAGCCGTATTAAAAATTTTCTTGACAGCATCGCTAGAAGAGAGAGCGAGACGACGATATAAACAGTTGATAGAAAAAGGATTAGATGCTAATCTACGTACCGTGATGGCAGAAATCGGGGAGCGGGATAATAGGGACATCAACAGGAAGGCCTCTCCTCTTTCCCCGGCAGATGATGCTAAAACGGTAGATTCAACTGAAAAAACACCAAAACAAGTTATAAGTCAAATCGTTAGGTGGTTTGAAAGGGGATGAGTTTCGCTGGATTTACAGAGTGATGGATGTTTAACAAATTGGGTGAAATTTTAAAAGGGTTTACAGAATTGGTTTGGTCTAGAAAATATATATGAATACAGAATCAGTAGTTAATTTGGGCGGAGACAGTCCGCAAGAAAGTTTTGCGGCACTTTTTGAAGAAAGTATGGCTACCCGGGAAATGCGATCTGGGGAGGTAATTACGGCCGAGGTTGTCCGCGTTGAACAAAATGTGGTGGTCGTTGACGCAGGGTTAAAGTCGGAGAGCTATATAGCAATAGATGAGTTTAAAGATGACTTAGGTGACCTAGAAGTTGAAGCAGGGGACTCGGTTGGGGTTGCAATTGAGACCATTGAGGATGGCTACGGGGAGACTCGCTTATCTCGAGAAAAAGCAAAGAGACTCGCTGCGTGGCAGGATCTCGAGAAGGCAATGGAGGAGGGACGGCTTGTAGAGGGGTTCGTTAACGGTAGGGTCAAGGGTGGTCTAACTGTGATGGTAAATGGGATTCGGGCATTTTTGCCTGGATCATTGGTAGATCTGCGACCTGTGAAAGATACCAGTCCCTTCGAGGGTAGGCAGCTTGAGTTCAAAGTAATCAAGCTAGACCGGAAGCGCAATAATGTGGTGCTATCGAGGAGAGCAGTTTTGGAGGCCTCCCAAGGGGAGGAGCGACGGAAGATGCTTGATAATCTTGCTGAAGGAAGTGAGATTAAAGGGATTGTTAAGAACATCACAGATTATGGGGCCTTTGTGGATTTGGGGGGAATCGATGGTCTGTTACATATCACCGATCTTGCTTGGAGGAGAGTAAAACATCCCAGCGAGGTACTAGCGGTGGGAGATGAAGTTACAGCTAAAGTTTTAAAGTTTGATCAACAAAAAGAAAGAGTTTCATTAGGGTTGAAGCAATTGGGAGAAGATCCTTGGGTTGGTTTGTCTGACCGGTATCCCAGTAAGACGAAGTTGTCAGGCACGGTCTCAAATCTTACGGATTATGGAGCTTTTGTGGAGATAGAAGATGGTATTGAAGGGTTGGTTCATTTGTCTGAAATGGATTGGACAAACAAGAATATACACCCTGGCAAAGTTGTGCAAGTAGGAGATGAAGTCGAAGTAATGGTCCTTGAGATTGATGAAGCTAGGCGTCGAATCAGCTTGGGTATGAAACAGTGTAAAGTCAATCCGTGGGGTGAATTTGCTCAAAATTTCAGTAAAGGTGATAAAGTTACAGGCAAGATAAAATCTATTACGGATTTCGGGATATTTATCGGGTTAAATGGAGAGATCGATGGATTGGTTCATCTCTCTGATTTGTCTTGGAACCTGGCAGGGGAGGAAGCCGTAAAAACCTATCAAAAAGGTGACGATGTGGAAGCTGTGGTTTTGTCTATCGATGTGGAAAGAGAAAGAATATCACTCGGTGTTAAGCAAATGGATGGAGACCCCTTTGCAAATTACGCTAACATTAATGAGAAAGGCTCAGTTGTTAAAGGAGAAATTTCAGCAATTGAACAGTCAGGGGCCACTGTAGAATTAGACACAGACGTTAACGGTTATCTTCGAGCATCTGATTATGGTGAGCTCAGTGAATTCGAGGGGAATCAGCTCAAGGTTGGGGATAAAATACAAGCTGTCATTATAGGTTTAGATAAAAAAAATAGAGGGATATCGTTATCTATAAAAGCTAGAGAGGTCTCCGAGGAAAAAGAAGCTATTAAAAAGCACGCGGAAGAAAACATTGAGGGAGCAGGGACAACTAGTTTGGGGGCTCTGCTTAAGGCGAAGCTTACTAGTAAGAAATAAACTAAATATTATTGGGAATACAAAATGACTAAATCCGAATTAATAGCAAAGTTGGCGGACAAGTTTCCTCAACTCGTGCTTAATGATGCGGAATTGTCGGTCAAGATGATTTTGCAGGAAATTTCCAAATGTCTTATCCAAGGTGGGCGAGTGGAAATTAGAGGTTTTGGGAGCTTCGGGCTGAATTATCGACCACCCAGAGTTGGGCGAAACCCAAAGTCAGGGGAAAAAGTAGATGTTCCAGCAAAATATGTACCGCATTTCAAAGCTGGAAAAGAATTGAGGTCCAGGGTAGATTACGCAAAAAAGAAAGAGGTCCTGCCACAATAAGATTTCGGGGTTTAGATCTGCCTGTTGGTAGGTAGGATAATATTGTGAAATCTAGTGTCTACAAGTTGCCCACGGAGAGGAGATCTCTTCGAAAAATTTTGGTTTCAATGGTTCGCAACAAATCTTTTTCTGTTAATCTGCCTTATCTGCTACTCGGAAGAAATCTATGAGTTTTGAGTTTTGGTGGCTGCTGGGGTTCCCTCTTTTTTTTATCTTGGGTTGGTTAGCGGCCAGAATCGATATAAAAGAGCTTATGTCGGAGTCTAGGGGTCTGCCAATGTCTTATTTTCGGGGACTTAATTTTCTCCTTAATGAGCAGCAGGATAAGGCAATCGAATCCTTGCTAGAGGTGGCAAAAAATGATCCCCAAACAGCTGAGATTCATTTTGCTTTAGGAAATTTATTTCGGAGAAGAGGGGAGGTTGAAAGAGCAATTAAAATGCATCAAAACCTTTTGGATAGGCCTGACCTTGATAAAGAGCAAAGGTTTGAAGCGTTATTTGAACTTGGTCAAGATTACTTTAAAGCCGGATTTTTAGACCGGGCTGAGTCTTTGTTTGTAAAGTTAGTTGGAACTAGCTTTGAGGAACGAGGGTTTTCTTTTCTAGTAGATATCTATGAACAAGAGAAAGATTGGGTAAAGGCCATAGAGGCATCTAGAAGACTGCAATATTTTACGGAGAAAAACAAACAAAAAAATATAGCTCACTACTATTGTGAGATTGCTACCGCTAACCTTAAAACTGGTGATGTTACCAGTGCTCAAAAGTCTCTGGGCAAAGCCTTGAAGGAGAACCCCTTGTGTGTAAGGGCGAATATAGCCTTGGGGGATATCCATTTAGATAAGAGTGAACCACAAACTGCCATTGATCGGTGGCGGGGGATTGAAAGGCAGAATCCAGCATATCTATCTTTGGTTGGTCAACGAATTTTTGATGTCTACAATCACCTCGGTAAGGCAAAAGAGGGTTATGCTTTGATAAAAAAATATCTCTCTGATTACCCGTCGTATGATCTAATGCAAGCAGTTTATGAGGCTAACCTAGTGTGTAGTGGGGTTGATCGGGCTTATGAATTAGTAAAAAGTGAAATAATGAAATTTCCTACTTTACTAACATTAAATAAACTCTTAGAGACCCAGTTGGTTAATTTGGAAGGTAAGCAGAAAAGTGATATGCGGTTAGTTAAAAATATTGTAGATCAACATGTGAAACATCTAAGTTTATATTTTTGTGATTTTTGTGGTTTTAAAGCTGCCAAATTTCATTGGCACTGCCCTGCTTGCAACAGTTGGGACACTTATTCTCCCCGTCGTTATGAGGAGAGGGAAGGAAATTTGTGAAAACAGGCAGAATTATAGTCGCTTTAGATTTTTCTGAAGTGAGTAATGCTTTAAGTCTCGTAAAACAGTTGAGCCCGGATTCTTGTGCCCTAAAAGTTGGGAAGGAATTATTCCTTTGTGGTGGTCCAAGATTAGTGGAGGATCTGGCTAACAAAGGTTACCGGGTGTTTCTTGATTTAAAATTTCACGATATCCCAAACACTGTCTCTAAAGCTTGTATTAATGCCAGTAGGATGGGTGTCTGGATGTTAAACGTACATGCTTTGGGCGGATTGGAAATGCTTAAGGCAGCGAGAGATGCTATTCCTAAGGACAGGCCGGATTCACCATTATTATTAGCGGTTACCATACTCACCAGTATGGATGATTCAGATTTGGAAGAAATAGGAATTGAAAAAAAAATTCCTTACATGGTTAAGAAACTTAGTAGTTTTGCAAAAGCAAGTGGGTTTGATGGGGTTGTTTGTTCAGCAAGAGAGGCAGGTCAAATAGCTCATGATTACGGAAATAGTCTCATAAGAGTTACCCCGGGTATCAGGCTTGACGGAGATTCAAAGGATGAACAAAAAAGGGTAATGACTCCTACCGAAGCGGTTCGGAATGGGGCCAGCTATCTAGTTATGGGGCGATCAATAACTCAATCTAGAAATCCTATGGCAATAATTGATAAAATAAATACTGACCTATTAGCTGTAGATAACTGTTGATATAGCTGTTACCTCATGGGAGATAAATTGAAATCGCTCAGTTCTTTAAAAATATTAGTGGCAGGGGACCTAATGTTAGATAGATATTGGTTTGGTGATGTCAGCCGTATATCTCCCGAGGCTCCAGTTCCAGTAGTGAAAATCGACAAAGTTGAAGAGAGATTGGGAGGTGCAGGCAACGTGGCAAGGAACGTGTCGTCGATAGGTCCCAAGTGTACTTTGGTATCAGTATCCGGTCTTGATGATACGGCAGGAAAAATAGATCATTTGTTGGAGGTCGATAAGATTAGAAATCAAATTATCAAAGATCCTAATGTAACAACCACAATAAAGCTGAGAGTAATTGGCCGTCAACAGCAACTTATCAGACTAGATTTTGAGGATAAACCTAATGATCAAGTGTTAAAACAGTCCTTCTCGGGATTTGTATCTGAAGTTTCAGAAAGTGATACGGTGATATTGTCCGACTATGGTAAAGGTGGATTAACAGATATTACAGAAATGATAAATATCTGCAATGAAAGCGGTAAGCCGGTTATAGTGGATCCGAAGGGTAGTGACTTTTTGCGTTACAAAGGAGCAACTATCATTACACCAAATCGAGAAGAGTTGTACATGGCAACAGGCATTAAGGAAACTGACGCTAACTTATCTGAAAAAATGGATAAGCTTTGTAAAGAATTAGATTTCAGTGCTGTACTCTTAACTCGTAGCGAAAAAGGAATGACTTTGTTTCAAAACAACGGAGAGCAGTTTCATGTACCGGCTTTGGCCCAGGAGGTTTATGATGTTAGTGGTGCTGGCGATACTGTAATCGCAATTCTGGGAGTAATGATTGCTAATGGAGAGTCCCTGCGGGAAGCTGTCCAGTGGGCTAATAAAGCCGCCGGTTTAGTCGTAGCAAAGTTGGGAACAGCGGTGGTCGGTGTAAACGAGTTATTTGGTCAAGGGTATTAATCTTCTATAGGTGATCTATAGCTTTATGGGGTGATATGTAATGTATATAGTAATTACTGGAGCAGCAGGTATGATCGGCTCCAACTTGGTTCGTAGTTTAAATGAAAGGGGAGTTTCAAATATACTAGCTGTTGATAATTTGGCGAGCTCTGATAAGTTTTTAAATTTAGTGGATTGCGATATCGCTGATTATTTCCATAAAGATGATTTCAGGGTAGCACTGAGTGCTGGATCTTTTGATGGTGAGATATCGGCAATAATGCACCAGGGTGCCTGCTCAAACACCATGGAGACCGATGGTGTTTACATTATGGATAATAATTATCGATACTCGTGTGATTTGCTTTCATATTGCCAACAAGAAGGAGTCCCATTAATTTATGCCTCATCAGCGGCCATTTATGGGTCTTCAGATGTTTTTGTGGAGTCCATTGAATACGAAAAACCTTTAAATATTTATGGCTACTCAAAGTTTCTTTTTGATCAGTTAGTTCGTAGGCGATGGCAGGACAATTCGGCACAAGTAGTTGGTCTTCGGTACTTTAATGTTTACGGACCAAGGGAAGCTCATAAAGGTCCAATGGCCTCAGTTGTGTACCACATGGTTAGGGATTATCAAAAAACGGGAAAAGTTCATTTATTTGAAGGTAGTGGTGGTGTTGCATCTGGTGAGCAAACTAGAGATTTTGTTTCAGTCGTTGACGCTGTTAATTTAAATCTTTGGTTTTTAGAAAATCAAGATAAATCAGGCATATTTAACTGCGGGACGGGAAAGGCGAGGAGTTTCAATGATCTCGCAGTAGCTACAATAAATACCTGCAGAGCGACAGAGGGTTTATCTTCGTTAAGCTTAAATCAAATTTGCCAAGATGGCATACTTGAATATATAAAATTCCCAGAGGGGCTTTTAGAAAAATATCAAAATTTCACCGAAGCTGATACAGGAAAATTAGATCAGCTTGGGTACGATAATCCCTTTCTATCTCTTGAGGAGGGAGTTGAAAAATATGTGCAGTGGTTACTCGACAGTAATTAGCATTAGGCTTGATCAACTTGTATCTTTTGCAAGATTTCCACAATGCCATTTACAAAAATTGAAAGTGTAGATGGCAAAGGCAGAGGTGTGGCCAGAATTCAGGGGAAAGTAACCTTTGTAGAGGGTGCTATTGCTGGTGAGGTTGTGAGCTATAGTTTGACCAAAAGAAAACCCGGATACAATATTGCTAAGATTTCAAGTTTGATACGAGAGTCTGCTGCACGTGTGTCTCCACGGTGTGATAGCTTTGGTGTGTGCGGGGGTTGTAGCATGCAGCATATTGATACTGCAACTCAAGTGTCAATTAAACAGAGAGTTCTTGAGGATAATCTTTCTCGCATTGGCAAGGTTGCCCCAGACATAATTTTTCCTGCGATATACGGTGATGGATGGAGGTATCGAAGGAGAGCACGTTTATCAGCTAGATTTGTTCGAAAAAAAGGACTAGTGCTGGTCGGGTTTAGGGAAAAAGGTAACAGTTTTGTTGCGGAATTGCATCACTGTTACGTTATTCCTAGAAAAGTGTCAGAGATTTTGAGACCACTCGGCAATATGATTAGTTCTTTAAGCATTAAAAAAGAAGTTCCTCAGATTGAGATGGCGGCTTCTGATTCAGTCATTGCCTTGGTGATTAGAGTTATGGATAATCTATCAAAGGATGATCAGAGGCTCCTTGCCACTTTTGCCAAGCAGCATAGCTGCCGGATTTTCTTACAGCCAAGAGGTATAGATAGTATCTACTTATTCTATCCTCAAGATCAGCCTAAAAACCTATACTATAGCTTACCAGAATTTAATTTAGAAATTGCATTTTCTCCATCTCATTTTACTCAAATAAATTTTGCGGTAAATCGAGTTTTAGTTAGACGTGCTGTAGCTCTGCTTGATCCTCAAAAAAATGATTTGATTGCAGATTATTTTTGTGGGGTGGGCAACTTCTCTCTAGCTATTGCTAGAACGGGAGGATCTGTTGTTGGGTATGAAGTTAATGAGTCTTTGGTAAAACAAGCCTATCTGAATTCCGAAATAAATGGCCTTGATAAAAGTGTACGGTTTATTACAAGTAACTTATTTTCCGATTTAAAAAATCCTCAAGATGTTGTAAATCGGTTCGATAAATGTTTAATAGATCCACCTAGAGATGGTGCCGAGAATTTAATAAATAATATTGGTACTAATGGCCCGGACAGAATAGTCTATGTGTCCTGTAATGCAGCCACCCTTGCTAGAGATTCTGGGGTTTTGGTTAGACAAAAAGGTTACACTTTAAAAGGGGCAGGTTTGGTAAATATGTTTCCACATACCTCTCACTGTGAAGCTATTGCGATGTTTGAGAAACGCTAGCGGTGTTTTTGTATCAAAGTAGGGGACACAAACCTAAACAGTGTCCCCTAAATACTCCCCGGTAACTTCCCGCTAGAAGCCTTGTCAACTCACTCTCTAATCCCTATTTCCAGCGAAGGCCATGAGCAGGTGCAATAGACTGACAAAAATATTGTAAAGGCTTATGTATACCCCAGTTGCTGCCATAATGTAATTAGTTTCTCCTCCGTTAACGATTCGGCTTACATCATGCAAAATGAATAGCGAAAATATTACTATAATCATTGCTGAAATCGCCATCGCAAGCACTGGTATTTGGAAAAACATATTAGCAAGCATTAGTAGGAACGCTACAATCATGCCTACAAACAAAGCTTTTCCCATAAAAGAGAAGTCACGTTTTGTGGTTGTTGCTATCAGACTCATTGCTACCAGTATTCCACCGGTTCCCAAGGCCGCAACACCAATGAGTTGAGGTCCGTTTCTTAATGAAAGTGCGACATTTAGTAAAGGTCCTAGCCACCACCCCAAGATAAAAGTCATCCCTAGCAAGAGGGCGACTCCTAATCCATTATTGCGATTTTTAGCAATGGCAAATTGGATTCCCACGATCGCTGCAATCATTATCAGCGAGCTCATAATGGGATGCCTCATGATGAATCCTGTCGTCGACAATCCCACCATTGCCCCTATGAATGTTGGAACCATGGTCAACGCTAACATCATATAAGTACTTCGCAGTACCTTTTGTTGCTCTGCTCCTAAAGGTACTGAATGAGAACGAATAATATCAGGTTGCATATTTTTTTTTGCTCCTTAGTTATTAGTTAAAGTAACGCTTACATCTGAATCTTAAAGCACATTATACTTCAAAAAACACTATAAATTTAAAATTATGAAAAATTGTTAGGTAACAATGACCAAAATGCCCATTTTACACTTGTAAATCTGTATAGCATGTTTAAACCCTAGTTTTTACAATAAAATCAATAATATAAAAGTACATCCGATAAGGCAGTATTGCTATTGTCTTCATAATTATGGTGAATATTTTTGGAAAGTGTATTTCAAATCGACCTTGTTCCATGCCTTTTACTATATTTTCTGCGGCCTTATCCGGGTTAATGATCATTGGCATGGCGAAAGAGTTCTTGTTCGTAAGTCTGGTTTTTACAAAACCTGGAGTGACAAGGTGGACACTAATACCAAAAGGGCGAAGATCTAAATACATTGTCTCAGCTAAATTAATTAGAGCTGCCTTCGTAGCACCGTACATTAGGGAGTTTGGAAGTCCTCGGTATCCTGCTACGCTTGACACTATCACTATTCGCCCTGATGTGGATTTGCAAAACTTTGGAACTAAAACAGAAGCTGTATTAAGAAAACCCGTCAAGTTGACATCAAGAATCTCCTTATTGACTTCATTGTCAAACTCACTAGCGAGAATTGGGGAATAGCTAGCTGCTAAATAGATCAATACGTCCACAGTCTTCCATTTCTCATACATGTTTCTGATGCAATGCTCGACTTGATTCTTCTCTCTTACGTCTGCCGGGGAAACTAATGTTTGGGAGGGAAATTTTCTAGCTAAATCTTCCATGGGGCGGCTAGTTCTGGCTGTGAGAGTAACGTTAGCCCCTTTTTTCAATAGATTCATTGCTACTGATAAACCAATTCCTGAGCTGCCTCCCACGACCCAGACAGACAGACCCTTCCACTCTTCAATACTTTGATTTAGGGGATGGCGTAAAAACATTTTGACTCCTTAATCTTTAGATAGTTTTTTTGTGAATCTGGCTAATGTCGTCAGGGCTAGTATTTTTAGCACACAAGGTAAAATTGCATACATAAATTTCAAGGGCTCAGTGTTACTGGAAATAGTGGAAGGTTCATATTCAAAAAAACCTAAAAGAGGTAAAGCTAATCCAGCAGCTAATGCTAAATTTACTTTTTCTACTAATTGCCAAAACCCAAAATATCCAGAATTAACCTGTGGAGTGTCACCCTTGGGCACAGACTTAATTTGATCAGATAAGATTGAAAATGGAAGCGTGAGATCAGCTCCATTGGCAATACCAGATATTACACATATTACAACGAAGTAAAAAGTATCTCCTGATTGTAAAAAAAATGTGAACGAAAAGGAGGTTATGGCCAGAAACATCCCTAACTGCCAACTTACTTTTTTACCTAATTTCCGTGAGATCTTAACCCATGCTGGAATAAAAATTCCACTTGATGCAAAGTACACAAGTATAAATAACCATGTCAGATGCCCAGCCTTTAAAACGTCTTGGACATAGAAAATTATTAGAAGTCCTGGTATAGCACTTCCGATACCGCTGAACATAAATATTATGACCAATATCCGAAACTTCTTCTCTTTCAGTGGAGAGTATAAAGCTTCAAATATGGAGCCATTTGCAGAAGTTGTTAAAGGAGCCAGAGGAATGCTGGATTTTAGAGAAAAAAGACTTACAAATAGAATAGGTACAAAAGCCACACTAAACCAAAATAAGCTAGATTGAGGATCTTTGGTCTTCAATGAAATTAGTTCAGGAAGAATTAGAGCTATAGCCACCCCAAATATACCAAAGCATGCTCGTGAGGCAGCAATTTTTGTGTGATCATTATAGTTTTTTCCAATCTCGGTTCCTAGTGCTAGATAATTTATGTAGAGTACACTGAAAGAGGTATAGATTACTGTGAGAGATATAATTAACCAACAAGCATGTCCAAGATTAGTCGATGTAATTGGATTAAATAATGCACAGAATCCAATTGCAAGGATAGGGGAAGCTCCATATATGTAAATTTTTCTTCCCAGGGTTGCGTGTTTAAATCTGTCTCCAAAATAACCTATAAGAGGATCCTGTACCGCATCAAACAGCCTTAAGCACAGTAGGATCAGACCTATTGTGCCTATTGATAAGCCTAAATTCCCATAGAAGCTTGGAATGTGCACGTAAATAGGTAGAGCCACCATAGCTATTGGCATACCCAGCACGCCATAACCGATGTACGGGATTTTATAATTAGCCATTTCTTGTTTTCATTTGTAGATGAGTTTACTAAATTTAAGTTTTAGCTAGTTCAAACTGAACCACACTAATATCCCCCACCTTGAATCCAGATTGGCAATAGCTTAAGTAGAAGGTCCAAAGACGATTAAACCTTTCATCGAACCCGAGATTTTTAAGACGATTTTTCTGAGACTTATAACTCTTAAGCCAAAAATCGAGAGTTCTGGCGTAGTCTTTTCCAAAATAGAACCTATCCGTAACATTAAGTCCAGACTCTCTGGCTTTTTTTTCAAATATTGATGCTGACGGAAGGGCACCCCCTGGAAAAATATATTGCCTTATAAAATCGGTGGATTTTATATACTTTTGATACAAGTCGTCTCTAATAACGATAGTTTGAACAATGGCCTTTCCTCCCGGTTTCAGATTGCTCTCAATGGCCTTGAAATATTTTTTCCAGAAATTTCGACCTACAGCTTCAAACATCTCGATGGATACGATATGGTCATACTGGTTTTTAATTTTACGATAATCTTTAAGTATTACTTTTATAAATGTGTCCAGCCCAAAGGCTAAGACATTTTTTATTACATAATCGTACTGGGAGTCAGATATAGTAATAGCATCAATTCTTGGTTTTCTTGTTCGTGCACAATGTATAGCAAAGCCTCCCCATCCACAGCCGATTTCCAAGACATGGTCATCTTTACTAATATTCAATCGGTCAATGATTCTGTTGTACTTGCTAATTTGGCCAGAGAATAGATCTGTTATGTTGTTTTCTCTGCTGAATATTGCTGCAGAGTAAGTCATGGTTTTATCTAACCAAGTTTTATAAAAATTATTGCCAATGTCATAGTGATCATGAATATTTTTTTTTGCACCTTGGGTGGTGTTTTGACGGAAAATATCCTTGACTTTGTATAGTAATAGGCTTTTCCATTGACCATGAAGAACGCGGGTAAAGACGTTTCTATTATGGCCTATTACCTCTAACAAATTTGTCAAATTGGGACTATCCCAATACTTCAAAATGAAACTTTCGGCCGCACCTATATCCCCTTTTCGAAGAATAGATTCAGCCATTCTCCAGTCATGAATTGATAGCTTTCCTGTGGCACCCGGTTGCTGACCTTTGAAGTAAACATGCTGCTTTGATGGTAGAGTAATCTCCAATGATCCTACCTTTAGATCTGACATAGTACTTATTAGAAGCTTCCCTTCTGCCGGGATATTATTTTTATTTTGTAAATCATCCATCTTCATGTGCTAATTTCCTCTTTTGGTGGGGTTGGTTTTTTTATAAGCGGAACTTTACGGATCCATAGTTTTATTGCTTGCCAATGGATTCGAAAAATAACCCCAATGGTAGTCAATGGATAATGGATTAGTATTTTCTTCAAGTTATTTTTTGTCCAATCGGCGTAGTTTCCACCAATGAAGGTCTCCAAAAATAATTCGTCGTCAACAAAATAGTTAATTTTTATACTGCAATGATGTTGGTTAACTAGGAAATTAAATGTGTATTTCCCTTTAACTTCAAAGAATGGAGAGACATAAAAAACTTTTTTTGTAGTTAAACAATCCGTACTTTGTATCTCTTTTTCATTTTCTTTATTTAAAAGGTAGTAATGATGTTCACCAAAAGTATTATTAACCTCACAGATTACGGCAGCAAGGCCCCCTCGTCTGTTGTAACAAAGCCAAAATGATACTGGATTGAATGCATAGCCAAGAAATTTAGGGAGAGTTTGCAGTACAATTTCTCCGTCTGCATTTTTTAAACCATAATTATTTAGAATTTGTTTTACCCAAGTAAAAGGACATGTTGCATCTCGAGGGCCATAGTCTTTGTACCAAATTGAAAGTACATTCCAACGATTTATTGAAAATAGCCAGTGATTTTTATCCTTTAAACTTGAATAAGGGATATACATGGAGAATATCTGGTAGATGAAGCTATTTTTAGAGGGTGTTATACGCTTATGCCCAACCCAGCCAAAAAGAAGTTTTCTATTGAGTTTCATTGGTTTTCTTAAACTCCTCTATTCCAAGGGAGGGCTACCCCAAATGCTTTTGCTACTTTGATAGCTGATACCAGGCCATGTTCGTGAAAGCCGTTACCTGTCCATGCCCCACAGTACCAGGTGTTATTTAGTCCTTGGATAGTAGGCAACCGTGATTGCGATTCAATGGCATTTTTATCAAGAATAGGGTGGCTATAAGCAAACTGCCTGATGAAACATTCTTCTTTAACTCTTTTTACTGGATTAAGAGTTAATATTATTTTAACATTTGTTGGCAGGGGCTGTAGCAAATTTAAAAGGTAATTCACTGTTGGGGTATCGGATTTAAATCTGTTCTCATTGACACTAAAATTCCAAGCGGAGTGTATTTTTGATGTGAAGGGTAAAAAACTCTCGTCAGTATGTAGAACGGCTTTGTTGTTACTAAAAGTTATGTTTCCAAGAACCTCTTTCTCAAGGTCAGACGCATCGCTCAGTGCAGCAAGGGACTCATCCGCATGACTAGCCATAATGAGGTGAGAAAACTGGTGAGAGAAGCCACTTGAGTCTTGGATGTCAATATGTTTTCCTCTTCTATCTATTTTTGTTATCTTCCTTAGAAGGTGTATATGGGGGATTTCGTTGTTTAGTTTCCTGACATATTCTCGCGATCCTTTCGATACACTGTACCACTGAGGTCTTTTAATTAAGTTAAGTAATCCATGGTTTTCGAAGAAATTTAGAAACGAGTGAAAGGGATAAGCCAAGATATATTTTGGCGAACATGACCATATCGCTCCGGCCATCGGAAGTAGGTACCAATCTTTGAACTCTCGGCTATATTTATGTTCATCTAAGAAGTCTCCGACAGTATATCGAGTATGATCCGGGGAGACAGAAAGGTATTGTCTAGCATTCCTGAATCGAATAATGTCTTTAAGCATGATCCAGAAGCTGAGGCTAACAAGGTTTTTCCTCTGTGCAAATAATGAGTCGAGGCTCATGCCAGCCCACTCAATTCCTTCCTGCAGGTTGCTGTAGCTAAATGACATGTCACTCTTTGTTACGTCAACACCTAGGATTTTAAATAGTTCCACAAGGTTCGGATAAGTCTGCTTGTTAAATACTAGGAATCCCGTGTCCACAGGAAAAGTACATCCGTTTACTGATATATCGACGGTGTTGCTGTGCCCCCCCAAGTAATTGTTGGCTTCAAATAGTTCAACATGATACCGGTCTTTCAGCAACCAAGCAGCAGAAAGCCCCGAAATTCCCCCACCGATTACTGCTATCTTGGTCTTGTGCATCTTAATACTGAGTTAGTGATGTTAGAATTTTGACTAAATAAACGATAGAAGTATCCAGTCTGAATGATAAAAATAGGCTTGATGTTTATATTGACTCCTAAAATTTTGATGAAACTTGGAAAGGGTTAAAAAATGTTCAAATATTTGATGGCATATTTGGGAACGGCTGTAGTATTTTTCACATTAGACGTTATCTGGCTGCTTTTTGTTACAAAAAATTTCTATAAAAATGAAATAGGGCATCTCCTTTTGGATCAGCCCAATATGATCGCTGCCGCCATATTTTACATTTTCTTCGTTGCTGGGATTGTTTTTTTTGGTGTAATGGCAGGGGTCAAGGCACAGTCAGTTGTTGTAGCAGCTTTGTATGGGGGCATTTTTGGACTACTATGTTATGGTACGTATGAAATGACAAACTATGCAACTTTGAAAGATTGGCCTCTTCGTGTGGTCGTGGTCGATATTGTATGGGGATTTTTCCTAACAAGCCTATCCTCAGTTGGAGGCTTCCTGCTAGTCAAATTTGTCTTCCCAAATCAAATTTGACAGATGATTCAACATTATACATGCAATAGATATTTTATTTTCAGTGAGGACTAATTGACATCAAAAATATTTCGTTTCTGACAATATTTTTTAGCGTGATCTATAGCTCTATAGGTTTTGCGGGACCTGCAATTAATCAATTTGAGGTTAAAGACCTGGAGGTTGAGGTTGGCAAATGGGAATTTCAGAGTCAGAATGCACATGCTTTTAGCTTGCCACATCGAAAATTTGTATCATCTGAGTCCGGTGGATTCGAGTATGATGACAATTCTGTATCGAAACAGAGACATGCTTTGGAAATAGAGGTAGGACTTACTCCAACCCTTCGTTCTCGTTTCGGAATAGAGTATGAGAAAGAGCGATTAGATGGAGACGATATTAGTCATCACCAGAGGGATACCTTTGATAAATTGGGGTGGGAGGAGTTAGCCGTAGAGATGGTATATGTCTTAAGACCACCCACAGACGATCAGCTGGGCCTAGGATTACTTTTAGAATTTCAACATGCTCAGAATGTGGGGGAGTCGGACTCTGTTGTGGTCAATTATATTCTGGAAGCGAAAATTGAGCCATGGAATGTGGTGCTCAACCCCGGTTTGGTGAAACATTTTGGGGGATCCGGGGCAGACCATAGAGTTGATTTTACCTACGGACTGCAAATTCTGAGAGAGGTGTCAGTCCACACAAGCCTAGGATTAGAAGGGTATGGAACTATTGATAGATTGGGTAGCACGGGCTCCCCGGATGAGAACTCTATTCTATTTCAAGACCATGATCAGCACAGATTAGGTCCGGTTGCATACTTTAGGTACGCAACTGCAAGACTTGATCAAGAGGAGGTTCTTACTGTAGGGATCGGTTTTTTTGCCGGATTGAATGGCAATACAGCGGGGACTACATTGAAATGGAGTTTGGAGTACGAGTTTTGAATTGTGTTACAGGTTTCTCTTTTCACAGAAAAATATTATAGAATGTTGGATGCTGGAGGGTTGGGAGAGCGGTTTAATCCACCTGTCTTGAAAACAGGCGTACGGAAACGTACCGTGAGTTCGAATCTCACACCCTCCGCCATTAATCAGCATAAGCTACTGTTTTATATAGTTATTAAATTGATTATATTTTTTGGGGTACAACGTGGGGTACAACTCAAACGAGGTTACCCAGTATACGCATCACTTCCCACTAAATATCTCAGTGGTTTTTAAAACCGTCTGGACTTAACCCCACCCCGGGGTGACCCCCCTATCTTGACGGGCTTTGGTGAGACTCCTATATATCTATTAATCTGCTCAAACGATTTGGGGAGTTTTGAAAATACCCCCCGTCACTTATTTTTTACCTCCCCTAGTGGCGTCGCTACGATCGGCTAAATCCCAAAACGCCAAATGGACTTTACTTGGCGGCCGTCGCACAATACCGACTGCCATAAAAAAAAAAAATATTTAACAAAATGATGGTATAGAATCTGGTGCTATGAAATTTAATGAAGACTCGAGAGTAAAAATCCCCACGATCTTGCATTGCATGAGCCTAGGGTATGACTATGTCTCTTTGAAGAATGCTGGCTGTGTTAGAGATGAGTCTACCAATATTTTAAAAACTACGAAGTTAAATTTAGCCGAGTCAAGGCAGAAAATAAGGTGTAGGAATTTCCGTATCTCATGAATTTTCTTGAAGGAACAAAACATACCGAACGTCCATTTGCTATTGACGTAAAAACGTTGACGCCCATTAGTCTTTTCTTAGGTAAAGGTAATCAAGGCTTAGAGATCGCAGTTTTAGAATCTGAAAGGAAACCAACCTCTTCAGTTCTTCAAGAAGCATTTGGTCGACGAAGGAGCGGGCGAGCAGCACCGGTTCTGATTTTGGTCCTTTTCGGCGATGAAGTCGCCTTGTGCGGCGTTACTGGAGATAAGCCTCCGATTTTTTTCTGCAAGGACCTAAATCAAGTCGAGCGAATTTGCAGTTCTGCCTTAGATAGTCCGAACAGAAACTCCGCCGTTCGTTTTCTAGGAGATGCTTTACCAACACTTGAAACTCCCTTGCCCGGCATTTCGAATCGAGGACTACTCTCAATCCATGAGCTTAGCCATGGAATAAGAGATCGAGAAGATTGGGCTAATGCAGTTAACCTTTCTAAAAAATTGTTAGGCCGATCAGGAGATGACTTAGTTTCAGCTCTTGGTTTTAAAAGTCGAAGACTCGATAACTTAACAGATTTATTGATTGATGGTGATAAACGCACTGCCCTTGCAGTCTTATTGAGAGAGGATGAGGTTCCTGAAGTTGGAACTGCTCGTTTTAATAACGTCTCTCCTGTTTCTTACGCGATAACAAAAGCAGATAACGAGAATTTACCATGGGTACTTCTCGTCCAGGAAGATAGAGTGCGAGTCTACAATACTCAGAATATCGGTGTTGGAAGAAGGGGAAGGACCGAGACTTATGTGGAGTGTCAACCTTCAATTATGTCTTCAGAGGATATTGGTCTTTTATGGCTTTTGTTTTCAGCAGAGGCATTAAAAGAATCCGGTACTTTAGCGGCGATTCTGGAGGATTCAAAGCGTTTTGCGGCGAGTGTCGCTGATAAGTTGCGAGAAAGAATCTACGATACGGTGGTTCCGGAGCTAGCGATGGGAATTGCCAAAGCTCAAAATATTTTTAGGCCCACAAAGTCATCTCTGGCCCTGACGTATGAGATGGCCCTATTAATTCTTTTTAGATTACTTTTTATTGCTTATGCAGAAGATCGTGAACTCCTGCCTTACAAGAGTAATGAAGCCTATCGCAGGAGGTCACTAAAAAACAAAGCAATAGAATTATCTAACGCTGCATCTCAGGGTGAATTAATCAGTTCCGGAGAGCACCATTGGAAAGAAATTGCCTCCCTATGCAAGGCTGTGTACGACGGCAACAGTGCCTTAGGTGTCCCTGCATATGCGGGCGCGATATTTTCTGAAGAGTCGGATATCTCAGAGGCTGGAGCAGCTCTGGCTGATATCACCTTGGATAACCAAGCTTTTGAGGGGGCCCTGCGAGCACTTCTGTTGACAGAGACAGAAGAACGGGACTTTGCCCCAGTTGACTTCCGTTCATTAAGTGTAAGGGAGTTTGGAACTATTTATGAAGGACTGCTTGAGTCGGAGTTATCAGTAGCTGAGCAGGACCTGACATCCAATACAAAAGGGATCTACATTCCCGCCACAAATGACGAAGAGATCTTTGTGAAAAAAGGTGAGGTGTTTTTGCACGATAAGTCCGGAGCTAGAAAATCTTCTGGAAGCTTCTACACGCCAGACTTTGCAGTCGAGCACCTATTAGATGAAGCTCTGGAGCCAGCAATTGATGAACATCTTGCAAACTTGAAAAGTTTGGGCGAGGCCGAGCGCGCGGAACGCTTCTTCGATTTTCGCGTCGCAGATATAGCGATGGGCTCAGGCCATTTTCTGATAGCTGCTATCGATAGAATAGAACATCGTTTCGCGGGATGGCTTGAGGAGAATCCTATTCCAGGAGTGATCAGAGAATTACAGTATTTGAAGAGCGCAGCAAAAAAAGAGCTTGGTGAGCTGGCAGAGGGAGTCAGTATTGAGGACGGACAATTGATGAGAAGAATGATTGCTCGACGCTGTATTTACGGCGTTGACCTGAATTCAATTGCTGTTCAGCTAAGTAGGTTGTCCGTTTGGATACACACTTTTGTGCCAGGCCTTCCTTTGTCCTTGCTAGACCACAACCTGATTCATGGGAATACGCTTATTGGGGTGGCTTCGCTAAATGAAATACGGAAAAAATTTGAAGAAGCTGATGGGACTCTGTTTAAAGTAGATGCTGACGAACTGCTAGGGGAGGCAGCGGAGCCGTTGTTAAAGTTGGCAAAACTGTCAGATGCAACAATAAAAGACATTAGTGTTGGTCGAGACCTAATGGAGGAAGCTAGTAACAGGACCATTGAGACTGCGGCACTCTGTGACCTTATCGTCGCTCAACCAGTTTCCGATGATCGTCGGCTTAAAGGATTTCAATTTGAAGATTGGGAGCAGAGACGAAAAAATATTCTGGATTCACCAGAGCTAAAGACAGCACAAAATCTTCTGCGGGAAATGAAGGCAACGCATTTTCCAATTGCTTTTCCGGAGGTTTTCCTTAATAAAAAAACGGGTTTTGACGTGATTCTGGGGAATCCTCCATGGGAAAAAATCATGGTCAAGGAGAATGAATTTCTTGGTCGCCATTTGCCGGGGCTTCGCGGTTTGTCTCAGCGAGACTATGTTCGAGAAAGGGACAAGCTCAAATTCTCAAGGCCCGATTTAATTCAGGCTTTTGTTCAAGAGAAAGCAGTTACCGACCTTACTCGCATGATGATCCTAAGTTCTTCTGCAGTCCAGATTAGTTCAGGACATCCAGATTTGTACATACCATTTTGTTTTCGTTTCTTGCACCTGATCTCTGAAAAAGGTCATTTAGGAGTAGTTCTCCCCAGATCAGCTCTGGCGGCTAAGGGTTCGGAAGAGTTCCGAAAAAATCTTTTTGCAACTCTAAAAGTAATAGCGATCACAATTCTTCAAAACACTAAAAAATGGGTTTTTGACATCCATCCTCAGTATTCGATCGGACTAGTTTCTGCTTCAAACTTCGATCCAGAAAATAAGGAGATCCTAAGTTTAAAAGGCCCTTTTCAATCAATGCAACAATTCATTGAAGGAAAAGGAAAGGTGCCTGCGCAAATACTGATCTCAGAGATAATGAACTGGAATGAAAGTATTTCTTTTCCACTTCTACCAAAAAATGACTCCCTCGAGGTCTTTCGAAAATTAAGAAGGGCACCTTGGCTTTCGCATAACAGCGAAGATCAATGGTATGCGAGGCCTATCCAGGAGATGAATCAAACGTTCGATGCTGATAAGTTCTGTTTTGAGGAAGACCCTCCAGAAGGCTTTTGGAAAGTTTATAAGGGTGCTAGCTTTGATCTTTGGAACCCTGATACCGGGGAATACAATGCTTTTGCTGACCCGAGCATAGTCCTACCTTGGTTACAGGAAAAAAGAGTAAAAGCAAATTCCGGTAAACGTGACAGCGTGCACAAGGAGTTTTCAAGTGAATACGTTTCTGACAAGGAAACTCTAGCTCCGCTGCGAGCGAGAATCGCATTTCGTGATATTTCAAGAGCTACAGACAATCGCACAGTTCGGTGTGCGCTAATACCGCCAAAAACATTTATCACGAATACAGGTCCGGCTTTGTTGTTCCCTCGCGGAGACGAAAAAGATGAGGCTTACCTTCTCGGCATACTTTCCTCAATTCCGCTCGATTGGTATGCACGCAGGTTTGTTGAAACACATGTTAATTTTTTTATTCTTAATCCCTTCCCCATCCCTCGGCCAGAACGTAATGATATATTTTGGCAAAGAGCCGTGGAACTTTCTGGACGCTTAGCCTGCCCTGATGAACGTTACTCTGAGTGGGCTGAAGCGGTAGGCGTTGCTTGTGGCCCGCTTGAAGAAAAAACCAAGCAAGAAATGGTTGATGAGCTCGATGCTATAGCCGCCCATCTATATAAATTAGATGAGTCAGAATTAATTCATATTTTCGAAACGTTTCATCAAGGGTGGGATTTTCGGCCGCGCCTCGAACGGGTGCTTCAATATTATCATGATCGGAATGGTAAATAGGTATGACTGATAAGCCAGACTTCATTGATAATCTCGACGGAAATACGATGATAACCGCACTCCGTCGAATTTTGGATATCGATGAACTGGTAATAAATTCCGAAACATCGAATCCACCAGAAATGGCTCGTATTGCCACAGCTTATTTTAGCCCCGAGGGTTTTTCGCGCATAGCACCTGCTATTGCAAACCTGAATTCCATTAAGTTATTACTCGGCACAGAGCCATTATCCGACGACGAGCGTTGGAGACGAAAACTGGAGGAAAGCAACGAACGGTTTGTTGCTCGCAAACTCCGTGAAAATTTAAATCGCCAAGAGAACTCTCTTAGAGTAGAACGCGACAACATTCCTTTTACAAGAGACTCTAAGGAAGCGGTCAAAAAGCTGGTAGACTCATTACGGGCAGGAAATATGGAGGTGCGCCGTTATGAAGAAAACTTTTTGCATGCTAAGGCCTATATTTTCACATCTAAATCTGGCGATGAGAAAGGGGCCGGGTCGCTCATTGCTGGATCATCTAACCTAACCGCAGCCGGTTTTTCAAAGAATCTAGAGCTCAATTTAGGGCGTCATGACGATTCGACGATTTCAAAGGGAGTTACTTGGTTTGAGAGACTTTGGGAAGAATCGGTGCCATTCGATCTTGCTGCTTTTTTTGAGGAGCTTTTTGAACCTAAAACGCCCTTTGAAATTTTCTTGAGAGTGCTTTGGGAGCTTTATGGCGATGAAATAGAAGAGGACCGCGCATTAGATGATGGATTACCCTTAACTACTTTTCAGAAGCATGGGGTTAATCGGGCTTTAAGGTTAATCGATCAGACTGGTGGGGCAATAGTTGCTGACGAAGTGGGATTGGGAAAAACTTTTATAGCGGGAGAAATATTAAATATATATAGGGAGCGACGACAGCGGGTTTTACTAATTTGTCCGGCTGCATTGCGTGATTCTGCTTGGAAACAGTTCCAAAGTGAATTTGAGTTGTATTTAGAAACAAAATCCTTCGAAGAAGTCGCGCGAGACGAGCAATTATGGGACGAGGAACGTCGACCAAAAGCTAACTCAAGGAATTTGGAACGTAACATAGATGAATACCAGTTAATAATCATTGATGAGGCGCATAATTATCGAAACCCTGACTCACCTTACCGTGCCGATGCACTCAGAGCATTACTATACGGTAAGCGAAAGGATGTTCTTATGCTTACTGCTACGCCAGTAAACAATTCGCTGTGGGACCTTTATCATCTAACTCGGTTTTTCTTGAGGCAGGATTCATTTCTGGCAAGCAAAGGAATTCTCTCAATCAAAGAGCGTTTTGATTTAGCTATGAAAACGGATCCTAGGAGTCTATCGCCTGATGTTTTGTATCCAATCATAGATGCCACTACGGTCAAAAGGACACGACAATTTGTCAAGAAGCATTACTCCGGAGACCAAGTTGAAATAAACGGGGTACTGCAATCGATTGTTTTCCCGGAACCAAAAGCTATTTCCGTTCGGTATAAAATTGATGCGCTTGATCCTAAGCTATTCGAATTAGTTGAGAGATATTTTGATCCAGAAGATTTAGATAGTTTAGCGTTTGCCAGATACAAGGTAGATACATACTTAAGAAACCCTGATGAGGAAGATGAGCGTATGGCGCATGCGGTCACCGGTCTTTTACTAAGTGGCTTACTAAAACGGTTTGAGTCTTCGGCGGAAGCTTTTCGTATTTCACTTTCAAGAATAATTTCTCAACATGAACATTTTCTGAAAGCACTAAAAGAAGGCTTAGTTGTTTCGACCAAATTTCTAAAAGATTCGGCGGGCACTAATGATGAGGATTTCGAAGAACTATTAGCATCAAGCGAAGAGGCGGCAGACGTCTCACTCTATGACATTGAAAATCTTCGCACAGATGTGGAAGCTGATTTATTCAAGCTTAAAGAATTACTGGGTATTTTAAATAAAATAAAAAGAAAAGATGATCCCAAATTAGCAGTTTTGGCGGAGCAGTTAGGAATTATTGCTTCTGAAGCTAAAACGGATTCGACTTCTCGGGAAGAACTCATAAGTAATAGAAAAGTCATTATCTTTTCTTTTTATGCAGACACAGCGCGTTGGATAAAAGAGTTTTTGTTCGATGCCGTCAATTCCATCCCCAGCTTATCTGTTTACAAGGGCAGAATAGAAATTGTTGTTAGTAGCGGAGTGATGGACGAAGTGATTGACAAGGGAAAGGCTGCAGCTCGATTCGCGCCCGACACTGCGGGCAAACCTGGAGATCCTGATCTAACTGATATTTTGATAAGTACCGATGTTCTCGCTGAAGGCGTTAACCTTCAGCAAGCGCGTCACATCATTAATTACGATATGCCATGGAATCCCATGAGACTGGTGCAGCGTCATGGTCGTATTGATCGAATTGGCAGCCAGCATACAAGGGTTTTTCTTCGGACAATTTTTCCGACAGACCGTTTGGAATCGCTTTTGCGCCTCGAAGAACGTATCGCAAAAAAGATAGCATTAGCAGCTGCTTCTGTTGGGGTAGTATCGCCTATCTCCGGTGTTGCAAGTAGTAACCGTGATTTTACGGAAACAAAAGAGGAAATTCAGAAGCTAGAGCAAGAAGACTCCTCTTTATTCGTAATGGGTGGTACTGGGAAAAGTATTCAAAGCGGCGAGGAATATAGACAAACACTGCGACTCGCTTTACAAAACGATCGTGTTGAAATAATGAATTTACCTTGGAAATCAGGTTCTGGGATGCGCAAGGGAAATGAGAGAGGTGTCTTTTTCTGTGCAAAAGTCGGAGAAAGGACCTACCTACGTTTTGTTCATACTAATGATAAATGGAAAGTAAAATATGTGGATCCTGAAGAGGACAGTGGCTTAGACGAAAAGCTAGTTCCAATGATTGAGTATGAGATAGGCCGTTGTTTGCGCTTAATCGAATGCACAGAAGAAACAACATTAGATATTGAAGAAACCGCAGAGGAAGCGGTCTACGATTTATGGATCACGGCAAGAGAGAATATTCTAGCTCATTGGATGTATGAAACCGATCCCGCTAATCTTCAGCCCCGGGTGAGACCTCTGAATTTGAAAGTCGCTGATTTTATAAGGAGTAACCCATCGTCGGAGATTGATCATGTCAAAATGTCGAAAGCTCTCGACATTGTGGAGTCACCTTGGTCGCGTCGGGACGAAAACCGTCTAAGAGCATGGTTTGAGGATTCCCAAGACGCTGCTAAAAAAACAGAGTACTTGGTTAACTCTATTTTAGATTCGGGACTTGAGCCATTCAACGCACCTGAGCCGCTGCCGCCAATAATTGGCGAAGACATTAAACTTCTGGTTTGGATGGCCATCAAAGACTAAAACTTTGGAATGATTAGTTTTATGCACATCTGGGATATTGTCAGTCAAGTGTGAAAAGACTCTTACAAACCACAGGGAAAATTGCTAAATGGACAAGATGAGGATACTGCTAATCGTCATGGCGATATTGGTAGCTTTAGTTATGACCTTCTCCAACCCGGTATTAGCAGATCGCTCATCGATGACCGATGAAGAGATTATTCAGACTATTATCTATCAATCCATTGCGAGTTATCCGGGTACTTGTGCATGTCCTTACAACCGAGCTAGCAATGGAAGTCGATGCGGTAAACGTAGTGCATACTCAAGAAGTGGTGGCTATAACACCATATGTTTTAAACGTGATGTAACCCGTGAAATGATAAATGACTTCAGAGGGAGAGGTAGATGAAGAAACTCATAATCATAATAAGTCTATTGTTCTGTAGTTCAGTGAGTGCAGAGTGGGTGTTATATCACGAGTCTTCATCTGGTGATAAATTCTGGTATGAAGATGAACGTATCAAAGTGAGAGGTGATAATGCTTATGTCTGGTCTAGGTCTAGTTATCCGATTGCTATAAGCGGTTATAAAAGTAATGAACGATATGACAAAATAAATTCTGTTAATAATCTAGAGGGATTCTGTTTCGCAGTAAGTTGAGAGTAAAACTGAGGGGCTTCCTCCCAAGATATCGCTTCATGGCTCTCTGATTCATTAGGAATAACAGGCAGACTGTCTTTTATCTCATCGTCTTTAACAGGATTATTCTGAACATATTGTCCTCCCTTACACCACTTGAATATTTGTGAGAGCTTACCTTTTATTTTTTTTGCAGTAGATAGCTTGCCGCCATCTTTTTTCTTTTTCCAAAGAGGTTTCAAAACCATCACAATATGCTCTGTAGTGATATCGGCTACGGGGACGTCACCAATCAAGGGGAAAACGTATGTTTCGAGTTTCGCCCTTAAGTCTTTTTCCGCCTTGGGGTCTTCCGTTTGTGGGGTTAATATTTCAGTAATATATTTATCACTAGCCCATCGAAATGTAATAGCTAATCGAGCCCTCTTGACCTCTGCTATTTGTCGAGGATCCTTCCCTTCATGTATCAACTCAAGGGCATCCCTAGCTTTTAGCCTAGCCTTGGCTAAGGACAGCGTGTTAATACTACCTAATCCGAACTTGATGTCTCGCTTGTTAATGGGGTTGCGGTACCTTAATACCCAATTTTTCCGAATACTAGTCCCACCCTCTTTATTTGTATAACTCTTCACTTGCAGATACAGGTTATTTCCATCACTGATGGTGCATGGGTGATTTATAGAGCTAACTTTGCGCGCACTAAGTTTATTTATATTCGTAGCCATAAGTTCCTGTAATTTGTGGGGTACAATGTGGGGTACAACGAATACAAGTACTTTAAAGGAACTTACGGTGACTTACAAGATTTCGATTTCTTGTTAAATAATTGTTATATATGATAAATATTGTAGATAAATGTTAAAAGATAGCACTATTTGTTAATTAATGGTTATCCCTTTATCTATAGTCCGACGGACACACCCTCCGCCAAATATGCCAGATTAGTCAGCTCAGAAAGGTATTTTCAAAATTTGACGCTAACCGGCGTCAGTAATGATCCAGCCATTAATCTATGAAAAAGATAGTAGTTATTACTTTATTTATTTTCTCTGCAAGTGTGTCAGCCCACTGGATCCCTTTTGGAAATAATAAATACAATGATGCATTTTTCTATGACAACCATGAAGTCAAAAGGCAGGGCGACATCGTGTACGTGTTGTACAGAGTAAGGTATGCAAAGCTATCAGACTTGGGGGACGGGAGCCGTGAGGCTCACCTAGAAATAAACTGTGCCGAATCTTCATCAAAAATTATGCGGTCAACCTATTATTCTGACAGAAATTGGACAGACCAAAGTAGCAGTACGGGTGCAATGGAAAAGCAACGAATTTCTCCCTCGAGCATTTTTGATCGGCTTTCAGATTTTTTGTGTACAAGTTACTATTAAGCACGTTTTTGGCCTGAAAAGTGGGGAATACCTCTGGCCCAGAAAATCTTTCCTTTTTCTCACTTATGTGGGATGTATTGAACGTCTTACCAAAAATGAGAGAGACCTCGGAGAGATTGGAATTAACGTTTAGAGGGAAAATTCCTCCGAGGCCCCGCCCACATCATTTTAGGAACAATTACTTCATTCAGTAAAAGTGATATGTTGTATCGTATCACAAAATTTTATTAAAAGATACATTGTATCGTTTTTAATATGCATGTAATATGCCTCTTTGATTATTAAAAGGATATGATATATCGTATCTTTTTGATCAAAAGTATCTTGCTTACCTATCAAACCTAATTCTTGAGTTTGGAAGGATTTTACTAAGTGTTTTTAACAAAAGGGGAAGTTGAATGGGTAGATTTATTAAAGTGATTTTTGTCTTAATGTCGGTAGCCATGGCAAGCCAGTTTTCAGTGTTTGTTCAGGCGGCTGATAATGAGGAAATCAAGGTTCTTCGTGAGGAAATTAAAAATTTAAGAAATGTGTACGAGAATAAGATTTCAGAGCTGGAATCAAAGATAGGCCAGATTGAAGGCCAGCGTCTGGCTTCTGGAGGGGAGCATCAAATCCCGGCCACCTCGATGAGATCGATAAAAAGCAACGCGTCTAACCCGTCTATTGGTATGGTCCTTAATGGGAAGTTTAACAAATACTCAGTTGATGGTGAGGCCGAGGTTGCTGGCTTTGCACTTGGACATGAGGGGGAAAGGAAAGGGGCTGGTTTTGCTGTAGATCATACAGAGCTGAATTTTTCTTCGAATGTAGATGATAAATTCTATGGAAGTTCCACCTTTGCCATTGCTGAACATGACGGTGAGACAGAGGTCGAACTAGAGGAGGCCTACATCCAAACCTTGCCAGGCTTCCTGGCTGATGGCTTCACCCTCAAGGTTGGTAGAGCCTTCTGGACAATCGGTTACTTAAATGAACATCATAGTCATGCGGATGATTTTGCAGATCGTCCCTTACCCTACCGGGCAATACTAGACGGTGGCTATAACGATGACGGTTTTGAGATAACCTACGTGGTCCCTTCAGATTTTTACACTGAAGTCGGAATCGGTCTTTTCAGAGGTAACGACACACCTTTCAGAGGTCCTGATGGAAAAGGTTATGGAGGGCGTTCCATGTTTGCAAGGGTTGGCGGCGACATAGGTGCTAATCAGAGTTGGCGTGCCGGAGTTTATAAGCTCACAGGAGAGTCTGTCTCTGGACGAACAGGAGGACACGGAGATGCTGTTACTTTTATCGGGGATACAGACCTGCAAATTCTTGATTTAAGATACACACTGGCCCCTACGGGTAATGCTCGGGAGAAAGAAATTATTTTCCAACATGAAACATTTTGGCGTGAGGAGGATGGAACATACGAGGATACTGAAGAAACCCCGGGAGCTGGTGCTGTCAATGTTAACTGGGCCAGAGACAAGGTGGGTTCTTACACTCAACTTATTTATAAATTCAACCCAAGGTGGAGAATTGGTCTACGGTACAGTGAGTTACAACCCCCACCGGCTCCAGCAGCTTTAGCGGGAAGCCATATCGATGGTGGGGGTTTCACACCGGAGATGCATTCAGTAATGACGGATTGGACAAATAGTGAGTTTAGTCGTGTTCGATTACAGTTCAACTCAGCTGAACTTGCGGCCGGGCAAAATGATTCTCAATTTATTCTACAGTACATCATGAGTATCGGTGCCCATGGTGCCCATAAATATTAGTAAAGTAGCTTTTAGGCCCGTCCTATCTATGGGCGGGCTTAATTTTTCACATCAGTCTACTTAACGGAATATTGTGTAACACCTTAAAAATTTGGAAAAAATAAAATGGAGAAATATTCTATTACCCTAACCCTAGCGATATGTGGGTTGCTTTGTGGTAACGCATTCGCAAAAGTAAGCTTGTTTGCATGCGAACCGGAATGGGAGGCCTTGGCTAAAGAAATTGGTGGAAAAAATGTAGAAGTTTTTTCAGCCACTCATGCGAAACAGGACCCCCATCATATCCGAGCACGGCCTAGTTTCATTTCAAAAATACGTAGAGCGGATTTGGTGATTTGTAGTGGTGCGGGGTTGGAGGCAGGTTGGTTGCCTATTCTTATACAAAAAGCAAGTGCCAGAGTTCAGCCAGGTGCTGTCGGTTACTTAATGGCATCTGACTTTGTAAATATTCTTGAGGTTCCAACGTCAGTCGATAGAAGTATGGGTGACGTACACCCGGAAGGCAATCCTCATGTTCATCTGAATCCTCACAATATATTGTTAGTGGCCACAGAATTATCGCAACGCCTCAACAAAATAGATGCCGGTAATATTGATTTTTACAACGAACGGTTTCAGAAGTTCTCCTTTCGCTGGAAACAAGCTATTGTTCAATGGGAAAGCGATGCTGCCTCTTTGGGGGGTACACCTGTTATTGTTCATCACAAGAGTTTTATATATTTGATCTCCTGGCTTAACCTGAGCCAAAAGGGTTCATTAGAGCCAAGACCTGGAATTCCCCCAACTGTTAGTCACCTCGAGGATTTACTCAAAAAATTAAAACAAGGTGATCCAGTTGATGTAATCATGAGAGCACCTTATGATTCAGCAGAGGCTAGTGAGTGGTTATCACGGCAAACCGGCATTCCAGCCGTCATGATGCCTTACACCGTGGGGGGTGATTCTGAGTCTAAAGATTTATTTTCATTGTTCGATAGATCAATAACCTTACTAAAACAAGCTGCCAGTGCTATCAAGTGAGCTTATGATTATTTTGGGCCCGCCGGTAGCTGCAGGTCTTTTGATTGCTATAACTCATGCGGCTTTAGGTATAGAGGTTCTGAAACGAGGAATTATTTTTATTGATCTAGCCATTGCCCAAGTAGCTGGGTTGGGGTTAGCCGCAGCAGACTTCTTTTTGCATGAACCTCCTATGTTTATCACACAAGTATCAGCACTTTTAGGTGCTGTGCTGGCAGGGTTATTCTTTAGAAAAATAGAATTTGTTACGACGAAAAACCAAGAAGCTATAATTGGAGGGGTATTTGTATTTATGGCTGCTTTAACCATCTTAATCTTAGCAGATCATCCTTTTTCTGGTGAGAAAACGGCCAATCTTTTATCGGGTCAGATTCTATTCGTCTCTTGGATGAATGTTTTTAATCATGTTCCTGTTTATTTGTTTACACTTGCAACGTGGTTTTTGGTTCCTCGTTCACGAAGTGGCATTCGGTTTTATCTGTTATTTGCATTAGTAATAACCTCATCGGTCCAGCTTGTTGGGGTGTATGTTGTTTTTGCTAGCCTGATCTTCCCTGCTTTAGGGTCGGTGAATTTCAATTATTCTATTTTTTATGCCTGGTTCTGTGGCATATCATCTTTTTTATTAGCTATGTTGATATCTGTACTCTATGATTTACCTACGGGGTCGTTTATCGTTATCATGTACGCTGTAATTGCTACTTTAATGTTTGTCTTTAGCAAATCAAGAGAGGCTGGCTAGGTAATATTACCCTTGTTGGTTGAGATATATCTATAATATAATTCTTATGTTTCGTGTTTATATGATGGGCTTATAACATTTAAGTCTCATGAATCTTAGGAAAGAAATTAGACTCAAAAAGACTACGAAACTAGACAAAAAGATATTAGTCGGTGTTTGCGATAGATCAGAGCCAGGTTGTAGTATCCATTAAGAGTTATTACTGATCTACCTACTGGTCTCTTGACGCTTGAAAGTGCTATTTTGGAGAGAATTAGAGTGAGTCTAGTGGGATCAAAAAATGCTTTTAAGAGTAGCAATCCTCAAAAAAATATTATTCTGAGTTATCCACCATTTTTTTCAGCCGTAGAATCTTTAAAGGGAGGTTTGGACATTTCAAACACTAAACCCGGTATTGAATAAAGCTACCCGCCTCAAGATTATAATTTTATGCAAAAATATATAAAGTGTAGATACCTAGGAATTGTTCTTGTCGTCCTGGCTACATTGTTTTTCACAACTATGGATTCTATAGCGAAACATTTAGTTCAAACATATTCCGTAGTGAATATCACGTGTATAAGATATGTTATTCAAGTTGGTTTAATAGTACTAATATTCGGTCCTCGACACGGGACGGATATACTGATTACTAAAAAGACTGGTCCTCAAGTTATTCGAGGATTACTTGTTGTGGCAATTAGCCTTTCATTTTTTACAAGCTTGAAGTATCTGCCGATAGCAGAAGCCACAGCTATTACTTTCCTTAGTCCCGTTTTGACTGTTGTACTAGCTCTGGTTCTGTTAAAAGAAAAAATTACCGGACGTCTATTTGTTGCTGTGTTGCTAGGAATAGTGGGGGTAACGGCTATTATTAAGCCGGGGATTGAGGTAGTTTCATGGGCGATTACATTGCCTATTTTAACGGCGATATTGTATAGTCTGTACGAAGTTTTGACTAAGAAGCTTTCCGATACTGAGTCTGCATACTCTTCGCTTTTTTATTCGACAGTAGTCGGTGCAGTAGTGTCAGGGTTGATTTTACCTTTTACCTGGCAGCAACCGAGCATAGAGCAGTTTTTTTTCTTGTCATTGTTATCAATGGTTGGTTTATTGGCCCACTATTCATTGATATTAGCACTGCAATTTACCACAGTGTCGTCTATCCAACCCTATCATTTTCTGTCTTTATTATGGGCATGCTTATCGGGGTACTGGATATTTGATGAGGCTTTGGATGGTCTTTCAATTCTTGGAATGTTGATAATTGCACTATCTGGCTTCTTGGCTTTAGAAGTGGGGACATGCAGTGATGATAAAAAATAGCTATTAAACAAAGTAGCTTTTCGTACGGCTATCAGTGCTCTTGGTGCTTTTTGGTTATCATCAGCTTAAGCTGGGGAATATGCGGTTTATCTCTGTAACACCATTTATTGTATTGCTGTAGATGCTGCTAACTTTAATAATCAGACTGTTGTTAAGCTCGAGTTTGAGCACACATGGGTTACGGGGGCATTCAGTCCGGCAATTGCCTTAAGGTGGGAATGTATAAATATTTTACATGTTATATTGTCGCTGTGGATAAAAAATGGTCTGTTACCCTTCGGATATTCAGATATGGTCACTTATGGCAAAGGCCAATTAGTTATACCGATGAGAGGAAGGGGATTACTAAAGTTATAATTGCTAACTGTCAAAAGTGATAAAAAGTCTATCGGTTATATAGCAAAAGCAAATGATGCTAACCCATAATTATGCCAGGTTGTGCAAAGAAACAAATGATCCAATTGGTGAAGAATCTAGACGATAACATTAAATTATGTTCAAGGTCGACCAAGACATAAAAAGTACAAATAAGGCAGGGGTTTTTGTTAAAAAATTAATAAATCATGCTCAATTTGATTGGTCTATGGAACTAGAATAAAAAATAAATGGGAACTTAAGCTGCTTGTGATTTATCAAGATGGGTATATGAAAAATAAAATACATTGGATTTTTAAGTTGTACTTCGTCGTTTATGTAGTGATAGCGGTGATTGTAATTTTCGGGGTATGACCACCAGCCATCAAGAGTGAGCACATCGTGCCGGTGATGTAAGGCCCATTTGGTGTATAATTAACATTATGATGATGGTCAGAACCGAAAACTTGCAGTGCCTTCTAGCGTGTGTTGTTAGTGAATCTGTAACTATACTGGGGCCAACTATGTTGTCCTGGTAAGAAACTCGCTTTGGTTATTGGGTTGGTGATAGTTAACGGCCGATTGCAAGTAAACTTATCCACACCTTGATCCTGTGGAAAAACGGGTCTAGCCAGCTTTAAATATAGCCGTGGAAAGTATATTGTGAGCATTGTTGCGATAGAGGTCGCTATTATCGTAACTGACCTCCTATATTTTTGGGAGGCCGCACTTACCTGGTTGTCGATAATTCTAGTTTTTTTTTGGGGTTTGTTGTCCCATAGCTATTGACGATTAAAGAAGTATGGTTCAGCTTGTCACTGACAGGCAAGTTAGCAAGCCTAATATTGAACTTCAGTTCTTCAGAGAGAGGTGAAATAGTGGTTGATTATCGTTTGATCCAAGAGGTAATTCTTTATGCAGCAGGCTAAAGATTTTTTGGAAGAGTCAGAAGACCTTGAGGAATTGCTCTTGGCTATTAAGGATCAAGATTACGAGGTGGAGACGCAATTCAAAAGGTGGACGATATCTGATATTTTGCGGCACCTACATCTGTTCAACCAAGCTGCAGAGCTTACACTGAAAGATGGTACGATGTTTCAAAAGATGTTTTTGGAGCTTAAATCCTTAAGGGCTGAGGGGGCTAGTCTTTTAGAGGCTCAACGGAGGATGCTGGATGATTTATCGGGCCGAGAGTTATTTGAAAAATGGCGTGAAGGTTGTCGAGTTCTAGCAAAAAATTACTACGAGTCAGATCCCAAAAAAAGAGTTCTGTGGGCGGGCCCAAACATGAGTGCTCGTTCCAGTATCACTGCTAGGCAAATGGAAACATGGGCACATGGCCAAGCAATTTATGATTTGTTTGGTTTAGAGCGAGTGGAAAGTGATAGAATCAAGAATATTGTTCATTTGGGAGTCAAGACTTTTGGTTGGACATTTGTTAATAGGGGTCTGGCGATACCGGAAACTGCTCCTCATATAAAGTTGATTTCTCCTTCAGGTAACCAGTGGGAGTGGAATGAGTTTCAGGAACAAAATATTATAAGTGGGCTCGCAGTTGACTTTGCCCAAGTTGTAACGCAGGTGAGAAATGTAGCTGACACCAAACTTTTGGTAGAGGGTAAAAGTTCATGCGCTTGGATGGCAATAGCCCAATGTTTTGCTGGAGATGCTGAGGATCCACCAAAAAAAGGTGGTCGAGGGGTATTCAAAAGAAGGGCTTAGGCCTTTCGAAAATGAAAGAGTTTTTCTAACGTTTATATTAATTTTACGAATATGAATTCAATCACGCCGGTATTACAGTTGGTGGAAAGAGCTAAATCGAATATTGTATTGATTGGGCCAGAAGATGCGTTAAAAAAAAATAATGACGAAGAAGTTGTATTTGTCGATATTAGAGATATACGTGAATTGTGGAGGGAAGCAAAAATAAAAAATGCTTATCATGCTCCTCGCGGTATGCTCGAGTTTTGGGTTGATCCACATTCTCCATATTTTAAAGATATATTTCAAAAAGGTAATCACTTTATTTTGTATTGTGCATCTGGTTGGCGTTCAGCTCTTGCTGTTTTTACTTTGCAGGAAATGGGAATGAGTCAGGTCAGTAGCTTAGAAGGTGGATTTAACCTTTGGAAAAAATTAGGTTATC
>CACOJS010000011.1 GCA_902627495.1 Hydrogenophilales bacterium
GGTCGTAAGTAAATGGGCCAATTACCGCATCTTGAAAATCAATGATTCCGAGTGTATCAGGAGATGCCATTATATTTCGTAGCATAAAATCTCTATGGACAAAAACTTGAGGCTGAGAAAGAGCACTGTCTACCAGTATTTTTTTGATGGATGAAAGCTGGTCAACCTCTTTATTTGTGAGCTCCATTTTTAAATGGGTTCCCAAGAACCACGTATCAAATAGGTCTAGCTCTTTTTCCAGGAGTTCTTGAGTGTATTTTGGTAACTTATTCGGTGCTGTGGCTATTTGCCACTTGATTAATATTAAAATCGCCCGTTTAATAAGTTGATTGGCATTGTTTTGCTCTATAATATCTAATAGTGTATCTTCCCCTAAATCCGAAAGTAGCATGAATCCATTCTCGATGTCTGAGGAAATAATTTTGGGGACTTTGAGTCCGGCATCATCCATAATATCCGCAACTTTTACAAAAGGAAGGCAATCCTCAGTTGCAGGCGGAGCGTCCATGGCTATTAAGGTCTCGCCAGACTTTTGACGAACTCGAAAGTATCTTCGGAAGCTTGCATCAGATGATATGGGTTCTAGCAAAAATGAGCTTTTATTTAATTTTAGTGTTATCCAGTTTTCTAATTTATTTAAACGTGTCAATGCAATAGCTTGTTAAAATTAAAAGGTTACTAAAATTAAATACTAACACTAATTTAGGAGTACTGATTAATAATGTTTCGATGCCGTCCGGCTTTTTTGTTCGTTGGGTTAGTTAGTTTTTCTGCTTTGGCAGCAAATAGTCGCCCCATGGATGAAGTATCCTCACTTGATACGGAAATTAGTATTCAGGAATCATCTCGAATTGAATTTCTTTTATCAGCAGGAAGTATAACGGGATTTCAAGGGCGGTATATTGAGGCGTTTAGTCAAGTTGAGCTAAAAAGTCAGGATAAAGTGTTCAAGGCTGATTATCTAAAGTATGATCTCACTTCATCAAGTCTGTCTGCTTCAGGTGGCATTCTTGTCGACTCAGAGAGGATGCAGATTACAGGTGATAAATTAAGCTATAGTATACCAAAGCACGCGGGCGAGATTATCAACCCAGAGTATTTATTAAAAGATCATGGGGCCCGAGGTAAAGCTGACAAAATTATTGCCGAATCATCTACCAAATTCGTGGTTAGGAATGGTACCTACACAACATGTGATGCTGGTGCTGAAGATTGGTATCTGGAAGTAGAAGAATTAAAAATAGATCAAGCTTCAGACTTGGGAGTAGCAAAAAATACATTTGTACGATTCAAGGATAGTCCTATTTTATATGCACCCTATTTGGATTTTTCAGTATCGGGTAGTCGTAAAAGTGGCTTGCTTCCTCCTTCTGCGGGGCAAACAAATCAAAGTGGTACGGAATTTAAGCTGCCGTATTATTGGAATATAGCCCCAAATATGGATGCTACTGTAACACCCCGGATCATGTCGCGACGGGGGGTCCAGATTAATCAAGAGTTTCGGTATTTATCAGAAATATTAGCGAGTACGGTTCGCACGGAATATCTTGGAGATGATGATTTGTTAAATGATTCTAGATGGGCTTATGTATTAGCTCAGCAATACAGCTGGGGGCAAAAATTATCGGCTAATATCTCTCTACAAAGCGTATCGGATGATAGTTATTTCACAGATTTGAGTGACAATATTAATGCCACCTCTCTTACAAATTTGCCTCGTGAACTGGGAATTAATTATGATGGAGGCTGGTATAATGCAGGACTCCGCGTCCAAAATTTTCGGACTCTACAAGACCCACTAAACCTTGTAACTCCACCATATGAAAGGGTTCCACAATTCCGGCTTTTTGGGACCAAGAAATTAAATATTGGATCAGACATCGAGTTTAGGGGGGAAGTAGTTGATTTTGATCATCCAACGTTGCTGAATGCCAGGAGAGATGTTTTTTATCCTAGCTTAAAATGGCCAATACGAAAATCTTATGCTTATATCACCCCTAAGGTTGGCTACCATTATTCTAGATATACCATGGAGGATTCAAATGCTGCCTCTGAGAGACAAGTGCCTATCTACAGTATTGATAGTGGTATGACTTTTGAAAGATCGTCTACTCTGTTTGGTAAAAGTTTTCTGCAAACCCTAGAACCCAGACTGTATTACGTATATATTCCTTTCAGGTCTCAAGAAGATTTGCCTATATTTGACACGGCTGAGTCGGATTTTAATCTAGCACAGATTTTCACGGAAAATATATTTACAGGTGCCGATCGTATAAACGATGCTGATCAGATCACGGCTGCTGTTACTAGTAGATATCTTAGTAACCAGACTGGAGAGGAAGAGCTGAGACTGACACTTGCACAGCGTTATTATTTCTCCGATCAGCGGGTGGGACTTGATTCAAATTACGTTCCAAGAGCGTCAAATAGGTCGGACGTGTTGATGGGAATTGACGGGAGGCTTAATGCTTCGCTAAAGACCAACATAATAGCACAATATAGTCTGGTTGAAGATCAATGGGAAAGATCTAGTGTGATGTTTTACTACCAACCGGATCTGGATAAGCTAATAAATGTGGGTTACCGATTTACTCGCGATTCTGTGGAACAATTGGACGCGGCTATGCAATGGTCATTGTTTAAGAATTGGAGTGGACTTGTTAGATGGAATTTTTCTACTAGGGATAAGCAATTAATCGAGGGGGTTATAGGGCTTGAGCGAGAAGCTGGTTGTTGGAAAACGAGATTAGTGGCACATAGGTTTGCCAGCTCGACTGATGAATATGCCACATCATTCTTCTTGCAACTAGAGTTAACAGGTTTATCAAAATTAGGTATTAATCCTATTGATGTTCTAAAGCAAAATATTAAGGGTTATGGTAAAAAGTAGGTTGTGAATTTTTAATGATTAGGGATACGTCTCGGAAAGCAGATTAGACATAATGAAAAATATAATTCATGGGGTACTTTTGTTTTTGTCATTAACGTACTTTTCAGCTGAACCTGTTCTTGCTCGTGAAGAGCCAGTTCTTCTGGATACCATTGTTGTAGTAGTTAACCATGAGGTGATTACGAAATTGGAGCTTGATGATGAGGTTGAATCGGTTTCCCAAAAACTCAGAGAAGAAAGAGTTCCTCTCCCCAGCATTTTAGTACTACGCAAGCAAGTTTTAGAGCGCATGATCATGCAGAAAATTTTGGTTCAAAATGCAATAGAAAATGGGATGCAAGCAAGCGATGACGTGGTGAAAAGCATGATAAATCGGATCCTGGAGCAGGAGCGGGCGACTCTGGATGAGTTAAAGCTCTCTTTAAAAAAAGCAGGCTTGAGTTTTGAGCGTTTTCGAGAGCAGATCAAGGAGCGAATTTTAATATCCCAATTAAAAAAACGCGAAATAGACGCTCGTATAGCAATTACAGAATCGGACATTGCCGAATATCTTGCCAAGAATAAGGGTGTTGCAAAAGTCAAGGACGAGTATCTATTGGCTCATATTCTAATACTTGTGCCCGAGGGGGCTACTGCTGATGTTATTAAGGAGAAGAAAGCTAGTGCTGCGGGAGTTTTGTCGAAATTGAGAGATGGTACTGATTTCAGGCAAGTCTCAGCAAGTAGCTCCGATGCTGAAAATGCACTTGAGGGGGGAGCTTTAGGTTGGCGGTCAGCAGATCGCCTGCCTGAAATTTTTATGGAAGTAGCTAAAGATATGGCTATTGGCGATATAAGTAATGTTTTGCGAAGTGCCAACGGCTTTCATATTATAAAGCTCTTAAATAAGCGCGGAAATAATACCCCCGTTATTGTAAAACAAACTAAAGCGAGCCATATTTTATTAAGACTAAATGAAATTAGATCGGATGAAGATGCGGAGCAACAGTTGATTGAACTCAGAGGTCGAATTTTGCTCGGAGGGGTTGAATTTAGTGAATTGGCCAAGCAGTTTTCAGAGGATGTTAGTTCTTCTCGGGGAGGAGATCTTGGGTGGCTTTCTGATGGTCAAACGGTCCCTGTTTTTGAACAAACAATGTCTGGTTTGGAGATAGGTGAAATAAGTATTCCGGTAAAGTCGACTTTTGGGTGGCATTTAATTCAAGTCACGGACAGAAGAGACCAGGACATGTCTGATGAAAGGCAGAGGACTGAGGCAAAACAAGCAATAAGGGAGAAAAAATCGGATCAAGCTTACCAAGAATGGATTCGGGTGCAACGAGACAAAGCTTACATTAAGTATCTAAATTAAAAGGCACGACCCAAACATCACGAATTTCGCTTAAATCGAAGAATACTTTTCGTGTCGACAAATAATCTAAGCCAAAACTTTTTAACAGATAAGGTTGTAATTGAGAAATTAATAAATGCTATTGACCCACAAATCGATGATCATATGCTCGAAATTGGCCCCGGGAGGGGAGCACTTACAGCGAATTTAATTGGTCGAGTTAAATACCTCTCGGCACTCGAGGTTGACCCAAAGCTCTCAGACTTACTGCGAAGTCAGTATTCTAGAGAGCAACTAGGCGTCACGGAGGGTGACGTTTTAAAGACGGATTTGTCAAAATTTGGTGAGCCTTTGAGAATAGTGGGAAATTTACCTTACCATATATCGTCACCAATATTATTTCATGCTAATTCTTATTTTCCAGCAATAAAGGATATGCATTTTATGTTGCAAAAAGAAGTAGTAGAGAGAATGGTTGCTTCACCTGCAACAAAGACATATGGTCGATTAAGTATAATGTTGCAATACCGTTGGCGAATGGAATTGCTATTCGATGTCGCTCCTATATGTTTTTCTCCCAAACCTAAGGTATGGTCTTCAGTGGTTCGACTTATGCCGATGGTAAAGAGAAACAATTCGGTAAAAAACTATACATTTTTTGACCAGGTAGTTAGAAATGCTTTTTCGCAGAGACGGAAAATGCTGCGCAATTCTCTTAGAGGTATAGTACCAGAGGATATTCTGGTTAGTGCAGGAATAGACCCTACTCTTAGGGCTGAAGACTTATCTGTTGATGATTTTATTACCTTAGTTAACTCTACCGATAGATGACTTTTCTGAGAAACTAAGTCTGTTTTTTTTGTATGAATTCAATCTTGTACCCGTCTGGATCTTCAGCGAAGGCTATAATGGTTGAACCATGCTTCATTGGTCCAGCTTCCCTAGTAATTTTCCCATCCTTATTCTTAATATCTTCACAAATTTGGTAGGCATCATCCACTTCGATCGCAATATGACCATATCCTGTCCCTACATTATAAGAATCAGAATTCCAGTTATAGGTAAGTTCAAGCACGGTACTGGAGGTTTCATCGGCGTAGCCAAGAAACGCGAGTGTAAATTGTCCAGCGGGGTAGTCTTTTTGCCTCAACAATTTCATACCTAAAATTTCAGTATAAAATTCAATTGATTTATCAAGGTTACCTACTCTTAGCATTGTGTGTAGTATTCGCATTTTTCTATTATTAGATCTCTACTAATTCAAAATCTTCTTTTCGGGCTCCGCATTCAGGGCAAAGCCAATTTTCGGGAACATTTTCCCAGGCGGTTCCAGCTGCAATCCCCTCCTCAGGTGATCCTTCTTCTTCATTATATATCCACCCACAAATTAAACACATATAGGTTTTATAGTCTTCCATATCAACTTTTCGCTAGTTCAATCTCAAATATCTTAAGTCATGGGTTATTATTTTCCTAAAATTAGTCGTTATAGTGGTGTTTAAAGATAGGGCCTTCTAGTCGCCAAATTCCAAAGCTTTCTACCACTAAAAAAAGTATAATAGCAGCAAATTCAGGGACAATACTTATGAAGGCAAACTTTATTTCGGGCATTTACGGGATTACTCCTGAGACAGAAGACACAAATACCTTACTTTCCAAGGTGGAATTGCTTTTAAAAGAGGAAGTAACTTTATTTCAGTATCGCAACAAATTTTCAGATATATCGAAGAAGGAAGATCAAGCAAGAGCAATGTCAGATTTAGTACGATCTAAGGGTGGTATTTTCATAGTCAATGACTCAATTGAATTAGCTAAATGTTCGCACGCTGATGGCGTGCATCTCGGGTGTCAAGATGTTGATTTAAGAACTGCTCGAGAACAGCTTTCCAATAAAGCTTTTATTGGGGCTTCTTGCTATGGCAGTATTGCACTTGCAGCGGAGGCAAAGGAAAAGGGGGCTGACTATGTTGCTTTTGGTAGTTTTTTTTTCTCGACTACGAAACCCCATGCTCCAAAAGTTGATCTATCAATAGTAGCAGAATTTAAGTCATTGATAGACCTACCTGTTGTTGGTATTGGGGGAATAAGTGTGACTAATGCTAAACTTTTAGTAGAGGCTGGGGTTGACTCCATTGCTGTGTCATCCGGATTGTTTGACGCAGGTGACATAAAAAATTCTGTGAAAATCTTTAAAACATACTTTAATTAGTAAAGAGAAAGCAGTATGGCTCGAAATCAATTTTTATTTGAAAAATCCAAGATGGTAATCCCAGGAGGCGTTAACTCACCAGTACGGGCCTTCGGGTCAGTGGGGGGCACTCCGCTTTTTTTCGAGCGTGGTAAAGGGGCAACAGTCTGGGACAGTGAAGGAAAAGCATTCGTTGATTACATTTGTTCGTGGGGTGCCTTAGTTTTGGGGCACGCAAATGAGAAAGTAGTCGATGCTATTATTCAAGCTGCCAGAACTGGCTCCAGTTTTGGTGCTCCCACTGAGGCAGAGTTTGAGTTGGCGGAAATTATAGTTAAAACGTTCAATTCAATTGAACAGATTCGGCTAGTTAATTCTGGTACTGAGGCAACAATGTCAGCTGTCAGATTGGCTAGGGGTTTTACTAAGCGTCCCAAAATAATAAAATTTGAAGGTTGCTACCATGGGCACGTTGACTCACTTTTGGTGAAAGCAGGATCTGGGGCTTTAACCTTTGGGCAGCCTGATTCTGATGGTGTTCCATTGGGGGCAACAGCTGACACCTTGGTTTTGAGTTACGGAAACTTTGAGGAATTGGAAAACGCTTTTGATCGGCATGGTGATGATATTGCTGGCGTTATTATTGAGCCGATTGCGGGCAACATGAACTTAATTAAACCACCAGAAAACTTTTTGCAGTTTCTGCGAAATTTATGTGACAAGTTCGGTTCTTTATTGATATTTGATGAAGTTATGACAGGTTTCAGAGTTGGCTTGCAAGGTGTCCAAGGATTAATGGGAGTTTCTCCGGATCTTACAGCGTTGGGAAAGGTAATTGGTGGAGGACTTCCGATGGGAGCCTTTGGTGGTCGATCGGACATCATGCAAAAGATAGCTCCCGCCGGTCCAGTCTACCAGGCTGGTACTCTGTCAGGTAACCCGATTGCTGTAGCCGCTGGACTGGCTACTTTGAGGCAAGTGGTAGAGCCCGGCTTTTTTGACGCTATTTCTAGTTTTACTGAGAAATTGACAAAAGAAATTGAGAAATCTGGGGCTAAATATAACGTTGATATTTGTGCTCAAGCTATTGGAAGTATGTTCGGTTTTTATTTTGCCAAGTCAGTTCCTCAGAACTTTTCAGAGGCTATAGCTTTAGACAAACAAAAGTTTAGAATATTTTTCCACGAGATGTTAGCACAGGGGGTATACTTTGCCCCTTCTCCATTCGAGTCGGGTTTCACATCCATCTCGCACGGAACAAAAGAGCTCTCCAAAACCAGTAAAGCCTTGGATAGTGCAATACATAAAGTATCATCTACTGTTTAATATAAGCCTGATATATATTCTGCAAGAGCTTGAATTTCGGACTCGCTGAGTCGTGATGCTAGTGTTCTCATCATGGCTGCCGAGTCGTTTTTTCGAATGCCCTCTTTAAAATATTTGAGTTGGTTAGCAGTGTATTCAGGGTACTGACCTGCCAAACGAGGGTATAAACCTGGTACACCTACTCCATTGGGTAAATGGCACCCGCTACAGGAGGGCACTCCTTTCTCTTTGATACCAGCACGATATATTTTTTCCCCTTTTTTTGCGAGATCTAAATCACTAACTCCTATTGTGGTAGATTCAAATTTAGAAAAATATAATGAGAGGATTTTCATATCAGCGTCTGTGAGTATTCCAGCTATGCCTGCCATGATAACGTTTTCACGTTCGCCCGTTTTAAAGTTTTTCAACTGTTTGTAGATATAGCTGGTATGCTGTCCGGCTATAATTGGATTTATCGATAGGGGGCTATTACCATCCAATCCATGGCAAGCAGCACAAACATTTTGGGCAATATTCTTGGCTTTGCCCATGGTTTCATCAGCCCAACAAATTTCAATCCCTGTAGTGAGGATTATTGCAATGATAATACTACTTAATTTTGACATTCTAAACCTCGGCTCCCATAGCTGTATTGTAACTTTTATGTAAGGTTTATGCACTTTAAATTACCATTAACTTCTTTTGAAAATGAGTGATATATGGGCGATCCTCTAACTTTTTCTAAATTTGACTTTTCAATAGCTGAATTTGAAAAGTTGCCGGTTAACAGCTCTAAAGAAGTTGTTTTCGCGGGAAGGTCAAATTCGGGCAAATCGAGCGTCATCAATGCCATAACAGGACAAAAGAGGTTGGCTAGATCGAGTAAAACGCCAGGACGAACACAACTTATTAATTTCTATTCTGTCCGCCCTGGATGTTTCTTGGTTGACTTGCCTGGCTACGGGTATGCTCGGGCCCCTAAAACAGTAAAGCAGAATTGGCAGAATTTATTAGCCTCTTATTTGCAGAGAAGAATGCAGATATGTGGACTTGTTCTTATAATGGACATTAGACATCCCCTTGAAAAGTTGGATATTATGTTGTTGGATATTTTTGTTCCAGCTGGAAAACCGATTTTGTTTCTTTTAAACAAGGCTGACAAGTTGTCAAAGCAACAGGCGTTAGAACAGGAAAGACTCGTTTCTTCAAGGCTTGAGTTGATCACTGTTGAGTGTTACCTGGAGGTTTTCTCTGCAACACAGGCAATGGGTACTACTAGCGTTCGAAAAATTATTAATAATTGGATTTCATAAAATGATGAATATTTGGTTTGCGGGAGTTAGCAGTATTAAAACAAACTAGGATTAAATTAAGTTGATGGAGATACAAGAATGTCTATAATCGGTAAATACCCGTATACTCGTTTACGTAGGCTAAGGGCAAAAGACTTCTCGCGTAGGCTGGTTCAGGAGGCTACCTTACACTCTAAAGATCTTATTTATCCTATTTTCATCATGGAAGGGGAAAAAAAATCCGAGTCGGTAGCATCCTTACCAGGTGTCGACAGAGTATCCTTGGATAGACTGCCCAGCGTGGCTGAGGAATGTCTTAAGCTCGGAATCCCGGCCGTTGCGTTATTTCCTTACATTGAGAGAAATCTCAAGACGGATGATGGGCGGGAGTCGTGGAATGATAATGGTCTTATTCCAAAAGCGATTAAATTATTGAAAAGAAACTACCCAGAGCTTGGATTAATCACGGATGCTGCACTTGATCCTTATACAACACATGGCCAGGATGGGCTGGTGAACGAGCATGGGGAAATTCTCAATGATGAGACCATCGAGGTGCTAGTTAATCAAGCCTTATGTTATGCAAATGCTGGTGCTGATGTTATCGCACCTTCAGACATGATGGATGGAAGGATTGGGAAGATACGAGACGCACTGGAATCATCAAACCTTAAAAATACATTGATTTTGGCCTATTCTGCAAAGTTTGCCTCCAGCTTTTACGGACCATTTCGAGACGCTGTTGGTTCTACAAATACTCTCGGAGTCAAGGGTAAGGAGACCTATCAGCTAGACTTTTGTAATTCCAAAGAAGCTCTTAGGGAAGTTGGACTAGACATTGAGGAGGGTGCTGACATGGTCATGGTAAAACCAGGAATGCCCTATCTCGATATTGTTAAGGCGGTTACTGAAAAATATGAGATTCCCACTTTTGTATATCAGGTAAGTGGAGAATATGCGATGCTTAAAGCTGCGTTTGCCAATAGATGGTTAGTTGAGGAAAAAACTGTTATCGAAGTGCTAACTGGATTTAAAAGAGCCGGTGCCTCGGCTATTTTGACTTATTTTGCTCTGGATGCTGCACGCTCAATCCAGTCTGCTGCTTGAAAAGTTTACCGGTCTAGCCCAATAATTTTTCTAGCTTATCTATATCCATTTTTTCAAAAGCTTTTCCTTTAAAAGAGGCTTTGATTTTTTGCCGCCTTGTTTTCTCTGGAAGCACCGAGACAGACACGGGAGAGGATATGTATTCGAGGAGGTATACGGGAATTCTATACATTTTATTTCCCATCCAAACCTGCTTATCCTTAATGTGATAATGTATCTCGTTATTGATAAAAAAAAACTCTAGATTGTTAACATCATCAGTATAACAATGTAAATCAATAGCAGAGATTTTAGGGCGTATTCCTTGCACTAAAGGGCCAACAAGATAAATATTAAACTCCGATAGTTGCCGCATGAAATTAAGGGATTTTAATCTCAAGTCTTTTGTTAGAGTTGTAGTGTTTTCGCTGTTAAAAATCTCACTCTGAGACTGAAGCTGTGTTTCGATTTCCTCGTCAGATGGTAAAACATCTCGAACAGTTACTTTTGCTTGCTTGGCTGCCTTTCTTTTGGCATCCATAAAACTAATTTCCATATTATCCATAATTATCTTTGCAGCCAAATAGGCTACATAGCTCCTAAGTTTGTGCTCTTCTCTTGAATCCGGCATTTTCAATAAACCTCATTTTCGATATCAGAGATATTCTCCTCTGACTGAGTTTCCGGTGCTTTTGTGGGTAGCTCAGGCGTATTTTCCTCTAAAAAATACTCTATCATAAGGCGGGCAGCCTTTTTATCGTGTAAACCAGTAAGAGGATCAATCGCAACTGGCTTGATTCCATCTGGAACCACTGGCAGTTCTTCAGGCTCTCCCTTTAAGGCTTCACCCATGTACGACATCCAAATTGGCAACGCAGCAACGGCTCCGGTCTCTCTTTGCCCAAGGGATTTGGGGATGTCATATCCCATCCATGTAACCGCTACTAGATTTTTTTGAAATCCCGCAAACCAAGCATCCATTTGATCATTGGTCGTTCCAGTTTTACCAGCCAAATCAATTCGCCCTAGGGCTAATGCTTTCCTACCTGTTCCTCCACGGATAACATCTTGCATCATGTTGAACATCAAAAAAGCATTACGGGGATCAATGACTGGCATAGCTCCATCCCCAGCTTTTGGATAATTTGCTTTTGCTAGAACCTCCCCTTTGGAGTTTTCTATCCTTTCAATAAAGTGGGGAATTATCCTGTAACCACCGTTAGCAAATACAGCATAACCCATTGCTAATTCTTGTGGGGTTACGGTCCCCGCTCCTAGTGCCATGGTAAGGTATGGTGGGTGTCTCTTAGGGTCAATGCCGAATCTTGTAAGATAGTCCCGAGCATATTTTGGAGTTATTGCTTGTATAATCCTAACTGACACTAAGTTTTTTGACTTTGTAAGTGCGGTTCTCAGCCTCATTGGCCCATTAAATTTACCATCATAGTTTTTTGGTTCCCATGGAATATCTCCTGTTTCTCTTGGGTCAATCGTTATAGGAGCATCGGTTATGATGGTCGCAGGGCTAAATCCCCTGCTCAATGCGGCTGAATAGATGAAAGGCTTAAAGCTTGACCCGGGTTGTCTGTAAGCTTGGGTTGCATGATTGAATTTACGTTTTTTATAGTCGAACCCTCCTACCATTGCCCTAATCCCCCCCGTGTTTGCATCTATCGAGATCAATGCTCCTTCTACTTCAGGAATTTGGGTAATTTTCCAATTTTTTTCTTTATATTTCTGTACAAATATTACGGCCCCTTCTTCAATAGCCCTATTTGCAGGGCTGTCATCTAAAAGATTAACAGTCCCATAGATGAAGGCTTCTTTCGCCATACTAATTTTACCGACTTTTTTGGCATAGGCTGCAACACTAGTTTCGTTAATTTTAATAATAATTGCCGGAATTATATCTCCACTCCCGGGATATTTTTGCAAAAGCTCATCTAGCTTTTTAGGAGATACCCTTCCTGAAATTTTCTCCTTTCCAGCAATTCCTCGGTAACCATTTCGTTCATCATAAGCAATTAAACCAGTACGTAAGGCCCCATATGCTGCATTTTGATTTTTGACTGATAAGGTTGTGAAAACTTTAAAACCCTGTCTATAAGCCTGTTCTTGATATGCCAGAACAATCTCTTTTCGAATAATTTCAATAAAGTGATCAGCGTTGGTGATATAACTTTGGGCTTGATCGGCAATAATAATCGGTCTCTTCTTTTCTGCTTCTAAAGTTAGGCTATCTATTACTCCCTGTTCACCGAGTCTCCGCAGTACGTACTTTTGGCGTTGTTTGGCTTTATTGAAATTAGCAACAGGATTATAGCGGGAAGGTGCTTTTGGCAACCCTGCCAACATTGCTATTTCTCCCAATGATAGTTTTTCAAGGGGTTTATCGAAATATGTCTGTGATGCAGCGGCAAATCCATAGGCTCTTTGTCCAAGATAAATTTGGTTGATATAAATTTCTAAAATTTCATTTTTTGATAGAGTTTTCTCTATTTTGATAGCCAGCAAGGCTTCTTTGAATTTACGAACAAGAGTCTTCTCTCTGGAAAGAAAAAAGTTCCTAGCTACCTGTTGGGTTATAGTACTGGCACCTTGTCTTATCCCACCAGCCGCAAAGTTTGCAGCCATCGCTCGGATGATCCCTAGTACATCTATACCGTTATGACTATAAAATCTATCATCTTCAGCGGCTATAATAGCCTGTTTGAGTGCTTCCGGGACTTCTTCAATCTCTATGTAGGACCTTCTTTCCTCACCAAACTCTCCTATTAGGGCTCCCTCAACACTATAGATTTTGAGAGGAATCTTAGGTTGATACGAGGTAAGAGCATCTATGGCCGGTAGCCGCGGATAAGCCACCATGGCACTGTAAATGCCGAGAACAATAGCTATTATGATAGTACCTATAAAGGCGACGAGGGTGAATTTAAGCCAACGCATAATTTAGATATTTTTTCACCAATTTGTACCTACTAACCGTAATAATGGATTATAGGGATGATTAAGTCCAAACTCTAATTGATCAAGACAAATCCTATATCCATTTATAAAGATGAAGAGGATTCCAACATAAATAAGTAGTATTATGCTTTAGATTTAAATATTTTCCGAGTATTTGGTTGTCATCAGGTTTTTTCTATGGTCGACGGGTTATGAAAATGGAAGCACAGTTGGATAATTTTAAAAATGTTTTTTTAATCGGTTTGATGGGTGCGGGTAAAACAACTGTTGGCCGGATGTTAGCTAGGGTTTTGAAAAAAGATTTTTATGATTCCGATCTTGTTATTGAGAAAAAAACTGGGGTCAGAGTAGCTGATATTTTTGATATTGAGGGAGAAAAAGGGTTTAGAAAAAGAGAATGTGCCGTGATAAAAGATCTAGCTCTGATGCATAACATTGTCTTAGCCACGGGTGGGGGGGTGGTACTAGAGTCTAAAAACCGTGAGAATCTAAAAAAAAATGGCACCGTAATTTATTTACACGCCCAAGTAATTGAGCTTTTCAAGAGAACTAGAAATGATACAAAACGCCCTCTGTTACACACAAAGAATGTTAAGGATAAATTAACCCAGTTATACGAGATCCGGGATCCCTTATACCGATCGATTGCTGATATGGTTTTTGAGACCAGAAGACAGGGAGTTGGTGAATTGGTTACTGACATAGTCACTACTTTGCAAGGTAGGCTTGAGTCTCCTACCAGTGAGGAGCGAAAATGATACAGCTCAAGGTTGAATTAGGCAGTAGATCTTACCCGGTCTTTATTGGCCAAGGCCTTCTTTCTTCCGATAGAGTTCTCGGCAAAGTTTTAACCAAAGAGAAAAGTTTAGTTATTACTAACAAAAAAGTTGGGTCTTTGTATTTTGAGGAACTTGAGACGGCTATTAGGGCTTTAGGAGTTGAAGTTACACCCCTATTTATCGAGGATGGAGAAAAACACAAAAATCTAGAAACACTTTCTTTCATATATGATGAACTAATTCGACAAGGCTATGGTCGTCAATCATCTATAATTGCACTAGGAGGGGGGGTTGTTGGTGATATAGCTGGGTTTGCCGCTGCGACATATCAAAGGGGAGTGCCATTTATTCAGATTCCCACAACTCTATTAGCTCAAGTAGATTCCTCGGTCGGAGGTAAAACGGCTATTAATCATAGTCTAGGGAAAAATATGATCGGGGCATTTTATCAGCCTGAAGCCGTTATTATTGATATTGGAACTCTTTCATCGCTCCCTAAGAGGCAGGTATCATCTGGCCTGGCCGAGGTCATTAAGTACGGGTTAATTCGAGATGCAGAGTTTTTTTCGTGGCTTGATGCAAACATGCACAACCTGACAAATGGTCAGACAGAGGCTCTGTGCTACGCGATAGAAAAATCATGTTCTCTAAAGGCTGAGATCGTCAGCCAGGATGAGAGAGAAAATGGTACCAGGGCACTTTTAAATTTTGGCCATACTTTTGGTCATGCGATCGAGGTAAGTGGGCAGTATACTAAGTATCTTCATGGTGAGGCAGTCGCCATGGGGTCTATGCTTGCCTTGAACATGTCGCGAAGCATGGGTTTTTTAGACGTGAGTGATGTAGAGAAAGTAAGGACAGTTTTAAAGAGTGCTGGCTTGCCAACCACACCTCCTAATTTGGGTAAATCGCTATACCTTAAGCTAATGCAGAGGGACAAAAAAGTTAAAAATGGAAGAATTAGGCTTGTGTTGCTGAAAGATATTGGTGAAGCTTATATCTCGGACGACTATGACAGCAAATCTTTAGAGTTTCTCTTGTCAATGGAGGGATGAAGTGGGTGAACTTGCTCCTTATGCAGCCGATCCACAAAGATCGCTAGGACGATCGAATCGGGAATCTTCAGACAAGAATAGAACCGAATACCAAAGAGATAGAGACAGGATAATTCACTCCGCAGCGTTTCGCCGTTTGGAGTACAAAACTCAAGTGTTTGTTAATCATGAGGGGGATTTGTTCAGAACTAGGTTAACCCACAGCATTGAGGTGGCTCAGATTGCTAGGTCGATAGCACGTGCACTAAGTTTAAATGAAGATTTAGTAGAGGCAATTTGTTTGGCTCATGACTTAGGGCATACACCTTTTGGTCATAGTGGTCAGGACGAATTGAACTATTGCATGAGGGATTCAGGGGGGTTCGAACATAACCTTCAATCTCTCAGAGTAGTTGACTTCTTAGAGCAACGTTACGGGAGCTTTGATGGACTCAATTTGTGCTATGAAACTCGGGAAGGGATCTTGAAACATTGTGCACCCAGGAATGCTAGAAAGCTAGGACCGATCGGGGAACGATTCTTGGAGGGCTATCAGCCCTCCTTGGAAGCTCAGATTGCAAATCTAGCTGATGAAATAGCTTATAATAATCATGACGTTGATGATGGACTAAGGTCTGGTTTGATCGATGTAAATCAATTGCAGTCTGTAACAATATTTGAGCGGTTTTATAGAAGTGTTAGAGATCTTTATCCAGATTTGGCGGGGCGGCAGATAATTTATGAAACGATCCGACGTATTATTAATGCTCTAGTGGTAGATGTGATAAATGAGACCCGAAAAAACATCAAACTGCTAGATCCCGGCAGTATCGAGGATGTAAGGGCCGGAAAGCCTCTCGTATCGTTCAGTGCAGAAGTAAAACAAGAACAACAGGAATTGAAGTTATTTTTACACAGATTTTTATATAAACACAAAAATGTTGTGGTTATGGCGACTAAATCTAAGCAAATTATAAGAAACTTATTTGAGATATTTCTAGAAAACCCGGATAAGCTACCTCGCGATTACCGTGAGAGGAGTCACGGAGATTTAAAAAGGGGAATATCAGACTACATAGCTGGAATGACGGATCGCTTCGCTATTAAAGAGCACCAACGATTATGCTAGCTCCAAAGGGTATTTTTGGGTTTACCAGTTAATTGTTACGGAATTATTGATAGGTTTGCTCAGTCACGGTAGTATAAAACTTCGTGCAGGCGACGATCGTTGGAAATTTGCCTGCCGTTTTTTTTACTCTTGAGAGCTTTATTGTGTGGGCTCTAAAAAGTTTTTAGAGAGGTTTAGAAACGTGGCTGCTGCCAATTTTCCAGCCCCGCGAGGGCTCTACGACCCGGGTTATGAAAAAGACTCCTGTGGCATGGGGTTTTTAGCCAGCATCAATGGAACCAAGACACATAAATTGGTTGAAGATGCTTTGGTGATTCTTGATAACCTGACCCACAGGGGTGCCACAGGGTTTGATCCCCTCCTCGGAGATGGGGCAGGGATACTTGTGCAAATCCCCGATAGGTTTTTTCGGCTTGAGTTTAAGGGTGTTTTACCTAATTCGGGGGAGTATGGAGTAGGCATGATTTTTCTTCCGAAAGAAAAGACAAGCGGTGACAAACTTAAAGCCTTGATAGAGGATGTTATCGTTAGGGAGGGCCAAAGCTTATTGGGTTGGAGGAATGTCCCGGTTAGCAATGTTGGGCTTAGCGAAGCCGCTATAGAGGCGGCACCTGAAATATGCCAGGTATTTGTTGGGCCAAATGATAAGCTGGTGGGATCCCTAGAGTTCGAAAGGAAGTTATACTTAATCCGCAAGCAGATTGAAAAACATATTCGCGATAATGAACAATTTGTAGAAAGAGGTGCGTATATTCCATCTTTTTCCAGTAGAACAATTGTCTACAAAGGGATGGTGCTTGCCCGGCAAGTGGGAGATTATTATGAAGATTTGAAATCTCCATATTTTGACTCAGCATTAGCACTTGTTCACCAGAGGTTCTCTACCAATACCTTTCCTAGTTGGGAATTATCGCAGCCATTTAGAATGATTGCTCACAACGGAGAAATAAACACTGTCAGGGGTAATATAAACTGGATGACAGCGAGGGAGGGTGTCGCTGTGTCAAAGGCTTTCGGCTCAGATATAGAGAAAGTGTTCCCCTTTGTTAGAGGTGGTCAATCAGACACGGCTTCTTTTGACAATGCTTTAGAGCTTTTGCTACTAAGTGGTTATTCCTTAGCACATGCGATTATGCTCATGGTGCCAGAGGCTTGGGAAAAAAACACCTTGATGGATAAAAAAAGGCGAGCGTTTTATAGATATCATGCTCCCTTCATGGAGCCCTGGGATGGCCCAGCTGCTGTAGTATTTACTGATGGTATTCAGATTGGTGCAACCTTAGATCGAAATGGGTTGCGTCCTTCAAGGTTCATGGTCACCAAGGATGACATTGTGGTGATGGCGTCTGAGGCAGGGGTTCTGCCGGTTCCTGAAGAAAATGTTAAGAAAAAATGGAGATTAGAGCCTGGCAAGATGCTCCTCATAGATACAGTTGAAAAAAGGATAATCGATGATGATGAACTAAAAGTCTCGATGTCTGAAAAATACAACTACGAGCAACATCTGAAAAACAACGCCCTTTCGCTACAATCTCTCCCAAGTCAAAAGACTGGCATTAGAGAAAAAGATTTTAGTTTTTGTAGGAGAGCTTTTGGATATACCCAGGAAGATCTCAAGTTTGTGCTATTACCAATGGCTTCTTCGGGGCAGGAGTCCATCGGCTCAATGGGTAATGACTCGCCGCCAGCGGTGCTATCGGACAAAAATAAATCTCTGTTTAGCTATTTTAAACAGTTGTTTGCACAGGTGACCAATCCGCCCATTGATCCAATAAGAGAAGAGCTAGTAATGTCGCTAATCTCTTTCCTAGGGCCTAAGCCTAACATTTTCGCAGTAAATGATTTGTCAGGTGAAAAAACACTCGAAACGAATCACCCATTTCTGGATGATGCAGATTTTTCCAAGATTGAAAACATAGCCGACCTTACGGGAAATAGTTTTAAATCAGTAGTGTTAGATATCACCGCTGAGGCGGATGAGCTAATTAAAAACCCAACAGATCTGTTAGAAGCTAAATCTGAAAAGGCAAAAAAGTTGGTGGACAACGGATTCAACATCCTTATTCTATCCGACATTGATACGGGGGAGGGACGAGTACCGATACCCGCCCTCTTGGCCACGTCGGCCGTCCATCATCATTTGGTTAGAGCTGGGGTGAGAACTAAAACCGGGTTGGTAGTTCAGAGTGGTGCTGTTAGAGAAGTTCATCATTTTTCTCTTTTGGCGGGTTATGGGGCGGAAGCTGTACACCCTTGGTTAGCAATACAGACATTGAGAGAACATGCCATACAGAATCACGAAAACCCGACCGAATTCATAAATAATTATCGAAAAGCAGTAGGCAAAGGATTATTTAAGGTAATGTCAAAGTATGGTATTTCCACTTACCGATCCTACTGCGGGGCCCAGGTGTTCGAGGCCATTGGATTGAGTGAAAAATTTACAGATAAATATTTTTCTGGTACTTCCTCAAAAATTGGTGGAGTTGATGTGGAAGAGGTTTTTCAAGAAGCTACAAGAACTCATAATGAGGCGATAGTGAGTTCACGAAAAAGAAATCCACTATTAGACACAGGTGGCGAATACGCTTTTCGAACTCGAGGGGAAAAGCATTTATGGACCGCTGAATCAATATCCAAACTACAGCATGCTGTTAGAGCTAAAGACCAGTCAAGTTATGATCAATATGCGGACCTCATCAATGACCAGAGCAGAGAGCATATGACATTTAGAGGCTTGTTTAATATAAAACCTCTAGGCCCTTCGATACCGATTGAAGACGTTGAGCCTTGGACAGAAATTGTCAAACGTTTCTCTACAGGTGCTATGTCTATGGGATCTATTTCGACAGAAGCTCATTCAACCCTAGCAATAGCAATGAATAGGTTAGGAGGAAAGTCTAACACTGGTGAAGGTGGGGAGGATCAATCGCGGTTTGGCAAAGTGACTTCAGCTACTGATACAGCTAGATTACTTGGAGATGTTGTAATAAAGCCTGTAGATTTAAAAAAAGGGGATTCACTTCGATCCAGAATCAAGCAAGTGGCATCAGGAAGATTTGGGGTAACAGCTGAATATCTAAGTAGTGCAGATCAAATTCAGATCAAGGTTGCACAAGGTGCCAAGCCTGGAGAGGGAGGGCAACTACCAGGGCACAAGGTGTCTGAGTACATAGCCAAATTACGTTTCTCGGTACCGGGAGTTGGTTTGATATCACCTCCCCCACACCACGATATTTACTCAATAGAGGACCTTGCACAGTTAATACATGACCTCAAGAACGTTAACCCCTCCGCAGACATAAGTGTCAAACTTGTTTCGGAAGTTGGTGTTGGAACCATTGCTGCTGGAGTCGCGAAGTGTAAAGCCGACCACATCACTATTGCAGGTTACGATGGGGGTACCGGGGCATCACCATTGTCATCAATAAAACATGCGGGAACACCATGGGAACTGGGGCTGGCGGAAACCCAGCAAACATTGGTACTAAATCGACTTAGAGGTAGGGTACTTCTTCAAGTGGACGGACAGATGAAAACAGGCCGTGATGTTGTCATCGGGGCTCTTTTAGGGGCTGATGAATTTGGTTTTGCTACGGCACCCTTAGTCGCTGAGGGATGCATCATGATGCGTAAATGTCATCTTAATACATGTCCCGTTGGGGTAGCTACCCAGGATCCAGTGTTAAGAAAAAAATTCACAGGCCAACCTGAGTATGTAATTAATTATTTCTACTTTGTTGCACAGGAAATAAGAGATATCATGTCAAGACTAGGTGTTAGGTCTTTCGACAAATTAATAGGACGTTCTGATCTTCTAGATACGAAAAAAGGAATTAACCATTGGAAGGCAAAGGGACTGGACTTTTCAAGGATATTTTACAGCCCAGACATGCCAGAAGGTATCGCACGGTTCAATACTGAGCGACAAGATCATGGTCTTACAGATACACTGGATAGCAAAATTATAAAGAAGGTGAATCCTGTGCTAACATCCCGAGGACGTACTCAGGCAAGTTTCGAGATAACCAACATTAACCGAAGTGTAGGGGCTATGTTGTCCGGGCAAATAGCCTCTAGGTTTGGACATAAAGGTCTTCCTGAGGATTCTATTACAATAAACTTTAAAGGCACTGCTGGGCAGAGTTTTGGTGCTTTTTTGGCACGAGGAGTTACTTTTTTTCTAGATGGCGATGCAAATGACTATACGGGAAAAGGCTTGTGTGGAGGAAAATTAATTATACGGCCACCAAAAACTTTTACGGGAGATGCCGAGTCAAATATTATTGTAGGTAATACAGTCCTCTACGGGGGTATTGACGGGGAGGTATACTTCTCAGGTATAGGTGGCGAGAGATTTGCTGTTCGTAATTCGGGTGTCAAGGCTGTTATAGAGGGTGTGGGCGACCACGGTTGTGAGTATATGACCGGTGGAACGGTAGTTGTTCTGGGCCGAACGGGGGCAAACTTTGCTGCTGGGATGAGTGGTGGTATAGCCTATGTTTTTGATGAAGATGGTGGTTTTAGTCGGCGGTGCAATTCGGAGATGGTAGAGTTATTAAAAGTTGCACCAGAGGAAAAGCATAATAAATCTGAGCCTCTTCATTTGAACCTTCCGGATGAAACCATACTTAAATTGTTAATACAAAGACATCTTAAAAATACTGGTAGCCATAAGGCAGAAAAAATCCTAGGCGATTGGGAGAGATCCTTGAAACGATTTGTAAAGGTATATCCAAAAGAATACAAAAGGGCTTTAGCTGAAATGATTAATCGAAAAAAACCGCAACTGGAGGCCGCGTAAGATGGGAAGTCCAACAGGGTTTATGCGGATCCAAAGAAAAACTCCTGAATCTTTACCTACAATCAACAGGCTGAAGAATTACAAGGAGTTTCTCCCGACGCTTAAAGATGGAGATGCATCGGTCCAGGGGGCCCGTTGCATGGATTGTGGGATACCATTCTGTCAAAGCGGATGTCCAGTAAATAATATTATCCCCGACTGGAATGATTTGGTTTATGCCAACAGTTGGAAAGATGCTATGGTTAGCCTCCATTCTACTAATAATTTTCCAGAGTTTACAGGTCGTGTTTGTCCGGCACCTTGCGAGGAATCCTGCACGCTAAATATTAACAGTGATGCAGTAGCCATTAAATCAATAGAAAGAGCTATTGTAGATAAAGCTTGGACGGAGGGCTGGATAGTTCCACAAATGCCTGGAAAAGCTTCTGGAAAAAGTGTTGCGGTAGTGGGGTCAGGGCCGGCTGGTCTTTCGTGTGCTCAGCAGTTGGCACGTGTAGGACATAAGGTGGTTGTCTTCGAGAAGAATGACAGAATTGGGGGGTTGCTTAGATATGGAATTCCAGACTTCAAGCTTGAAAAGAGCCTTATTGATCGGCGGGTTGAGCAACTTGAAGCGGAGGGAGTGGAGTTTCGGTATGGTGTTTGTGTCGGGAACATAGAGTCCGATAATGGAGTTAATAATCTCTCTCGAAAAACTATCAAGCCTAGAGAACTAAGTAGTCAATTTGACGCTGTCGTTTTGGCTTGTGGTTCCGAGATGTCCAGAGATCTTCCAATACCAGGCCGACAACTGGAGGGGGTACACTTTGCAATGGAGTTCTTACCCCAGCAAAACAGAGTTGTTTCAGGGGATCGGCTTTCCAGTCAGATCTCAGCCAATGGAAAAAACGTAGTGGTCATTGGGGGAGGTGATACGGGGTCAGATTGTGTGGGGACCTCAAACCGTCAAGGTGCCCGATCAATCACGCAGTTTGAGCTAATGCCTATGCCGCCAGCTGAAGAAAATAAACCTCTGACGTGGCCCAATTGGCCTATTAAACTTAGGTCATCCTCTTCTCATGAGGAAGGTTGTCAGAGAGACTGGGCGGTTTCAACAAAGGAGTTTAAGGGTATTAATGGAAAGGTTAATAGTCTTTTAGCGGAAAGAGTGGTCTGGAAGAAGAACAGAGATGGAAAGATGGTGATGGAATCAATGCCAGACTCACAATTTGAAATTAAAGCTGATTTAGTTCTTTTTGCCATGGGTTTTTTGGGGCCGGTGAGCTCGGGTATTATTAAAGAATATAGTCTGGAGACGGATCCTCGGGGAAATATCCTGGCTAACATAGATGATTATAAAACCTCACAACCAAATGTTTTTGCGGCTGGTGATGTAAGGCGAGGTCAGTCATTGGTGGTCTGGGCAATAAGAGAGGGTAGACAATGCGCTAGGGCGGTGGATATTGCTCTTATGGGAACTTCCTCTCTTCCACGGTGAGAGATGACAGGTGATTTCTTTAGAAAATGATTTGTTGTTGAGAGCTTTGTTGAGGGAACCAACACCGAGGACACCAGTTTGGATTATGCGACAGGCAGGTAGGTATTTGCCTGAGTATAAAAAGACTAGGGAAAAAGCTGGCAGTTTTCTAAATTTAGCTAAAAATCCAGATTTAGCAACAGAGGTCTCACTGCAACCACTTGAGCGTTTTAACCTCGATGCAGCTATTGTATTTTCAGACATTTTAACAATTCCAGATGCTATGGGGTTGGGGCTTCACTTCGTCGAAGGTGAAGGCCCGTGTTTTGAGAGACCACTTAGGGATGAAAAGTCAATCTACGGTTTGGCACCACCAGACCCGTCTAAGGAACTTAGGTACGTGATTGACACCATTAGGCAGCTAAGGAAGGCACTCAAAAACCGATTGCCTCTTATAGGATTCTCGGGCAGTCCTTTTACGTTAGCCTGTTATCAGATAGAGGGTCGTGGCGGTTCAGACTTTCAGTTGGTGAAAAAAATGCTCTACGAAAGACCTAAGCTTTTAGATGTGCTTTTGGAAGTCAATACGAAATCAGTTATCGATTACCTCAACGCACAAATTATGGCAGGAGCTGATGCGGTTATGATATTTGATACCTGGGGAGGCATTTTATCCCAGGAGTGCTACATAAAATTTTCTTTAAAATACATTGAACGAATTCTTGGGGGATTAATACCCAGTTTAGATGGCCGTAAGGTGCCAAAAACAGTATTCTCAAAGGGAGGTGCAGTTTGGCTAGATTTGTTATCAAAGTCTGGAGCTGATGCGATTGGGATAGATTGGCAGCTTGATATTGGATTGGCTCGGAAAGTAGTTAACGAAAGAGTAGCCCTGCAAGGAAACTTGGACCCTTCGGTTCTTTTTGGATCCCCAGAATTGGTTAAGAGTGAGGTTGGTAAGGTACTAGAAAGTTATGGTAATGGAAGTGGTCATGTTTTCAACCTAGGGCACGGTGTATCTCAGCACACTCCTCCAGAGAATGTTGAAATTTTAGTTGAGGCAGTAAGGGATAAAAGCCCTAGTTTTCATTAGAAGCTTGTCTGTATGTTCATGTACAGTAACTGTACACTCAAAGTATTCACAAAGAGTATAGTGTCGATTTGTTTATTATGCAGAAATGGAAAAATAGATTCCCTGATGCCCTGATTGCCATAAGCCAATGTTTATAATAGACAAAGTTGTTACTTGTTTTTTTTTAATCTGGTGGGCTCTTAATTTTTGTAAAAGTATTCTCGTTATTAATCACAGAATTGTCCACAGGGATCAAAGGAGGGTTTCCATTGATTATTCTCCTCGGGCTTCCGCTACCAGTTTTGTTGTCGTCAAGGGTCTCTCTTAATGAGTATTGTTCAAATTGCTATAGACGTCCCTATCAATACCCTTTTCGACTACATGGATCAGGGTATGGAATTGGAAGAGGGGTCGCTTGTCGTTATACCCTTCAGGGGTAGAAAAAAAATTGGTGTAGTTCTTAAAAAATCAGAGAAAACGACTTATAAACAAACAAGGCTCAAAAGTGTCCAACAAGTTCTACCTTTATCACCTTTATCAACCGAGTTTCTTGAGTTAGCAGAATTTGCATCTAGCTATTATTGTTATCCGATTGGACAAGTTGTAGCCACATTTTTACCAGCCTATGTTAGGAGCCTGAGAAATACAGGTAAATACCAAATTTTTCAGTATGGACTCAATGTTAAGGGGAGATTATCAGATACTATTAAACTTAAAAAAAACGCAAATGCACTTAGAAAATTAAAGTACCTTCTTATGAGTCACAAGGCAGTAACGGAGAGTCAGATTCGTAAAGTCCATAAGAATGGGATTCGGGCAATCGAGAAGTGGGTGGTTGCTGGCTGGGTTTCAAAGTTCAAGGTTGACTTATCAAAAATGCCCTATCACGCTGAAAACAATATTGAGGTCGATGTTACTCCATCAAAAACTATTCTTACCAGTGAGCAGTTTAGAGCCAGCAACAAAATATGGGATAGCAGGGGTACTTTTAAAGTTTGGTTGTTACATGGAGTGACCGGTAGCGGTAAAACTGAGATTTATCTAGATTTAATCAAGAAGATAGCTTTGAGTGGTGGACAAGTTTTAGTCTTAATTCCAGAAATTAATCTGTCTCCACAACTAGAGGATCGTTTCAGGACTTTTTTGCCCTTCTTAGATATGTGTTCGATGAATAGCCGAATGGCGGATGGTGCTCGGTTTAAAGTCTGGGAAGCAGCGAGACAAGGGAACATTCAATTAGTTTTGGGAACCCGATTAGCTGTGGCAGCTGAACTACCTAAACTGTCTTTGATAATTGTGGACGAGGAGCACGACAGTTCTTTTAAGCAAAAAGACGGATTACGGTATAGTGCTCGCGATCTTGCAATCTATCGAGCAAAAAAAAGGAAAATACCGATAGTTTTAGGTTCCGCTACACCATCTTTGGAAACATACAAAAACTCTCTAGATGGGAAATTTGAAAAAATTACAATTAGGTCGAGGCCCGTTGTGCAGTTGCCCGATGTAATTGTAATCAACATTCAAAATCAAAGATTCGGTCTTTCCATTTGTCCAGATCTTATAAGGGCAATAAAGAAAAGAATTCTAGCCAATGAACAAACTCTCATTTACATAAATCGTCGTGGGTTCGCTACATCTCTAATCTGCAACACCTGTGGGTGGGTCTCTGAATGTACTAGGTGCTCGGCAAAACTCACGTTCCATAAAAGTACCTCGAGGTTAATATGCCATTATTGCGGCCACTGGGAGATGGAAAGAGACTCGTGTCATAGGTGTGGTAGCCCTGATTTATTTGGACTTGGTGATGGGACACAGCGTGTTGAAGAGGATTTGAAAAGCCTTTTCCCAGCTGCAGGAATACTTCGCGTTGATAGTGATAGCACCAAAGGTAAAGATTCATTTGTAAATATGCGAAAGAAAATATTAGAAGGAACGGTAGATATAATTGTGGGAACACAAATGCTAACAAAAGGACATAACTTTCCACGTCTTACACTGGTAGGAATAGTAGGTGCAGATAGTGCTTTATATAGCCCCGACTATATGGCTACGGAAAAGCTATTTCAACAATTAATTCAGGTATCAGGGCGTGCTGGGCGAGGCTCCCTATATGGTGAGGTCTTAGTACAAACCTATTTTGATAAGAATGTTTTGTTTGACGCTGTAAAGAATCATGACTTCGATACTGTTGCCAAGCATATTCTTAAGGAGCGTCAGGAAGCTGGTTTCCCACCTTTTGTTTATCAGGTAATAATACGGGCTGAAAGTCGGTCAGAAAAACAACTATTCGATTTCTTAGAAAAAGTGGCCAACCTAGCAGAAAAGGCCTCTCAAGATGTAAGTATTTATGATCCCTCGCCTGCTATCATTTCAAAAATTGCAGATCATTATAGGGGTCAGTTGCTTATACAGGCTAAAAAACGGCATCAGCTTTCCTCAGTACTGTCTAAATTATTTTTATCTTTGCAAAAAAATTACGATAAACGAGTAAGATGGGTGATAGATAGAGATCCTCATGGTTTGTAGGCAAGTTAGTAGTCAATTAAAATGTATAAATTCAAATACCCTTAAGGTGGTTAATGAAACTTTATGAAATGAATACGCGAGAAAAATTAAAAAAATTAATTACAGACTCTCTTGAGAGTATTGTAGGCGACGTGGCGATTAATCAAATAACGATTGAGATACCTAAATCAGCCGAGCATGGTGATTACTCATCAAATATAGCTCTTCAGCTTGCTAAAAAGTTAAGAAAAAACCCACGACAAATTGCAGAAGCTATTAGGGGTTCGATGCCCCACGATACTATCTTGGAAAAAGTTGATATTGCGGGAGCAGGGTTTTTAAATTTTTATCTCCGATCTCAAGTTAAACAGAGAATAGTTGTTGATATTCTTACGAAAAGTGATCAATTTGGTGCTTTTGATCACGGTGTTGGGAAAAAAGTATTATTGGAGTTTGTCTCGGCTAATCCTACTGGTCCACTACATGTTGGGCATGGTCGAGGAGCAGCTTTTGGTGCTTCGCTATCAAATATCCTAAAGAAATGTGGGTTCTTAGTAAGTCGGGAATATTATGTAAATGACGCTGGTCGTCAAACGGATATTTTGACAGTGTCAGTTTGGTGCCGCTATTTGGAGTTGTCTGGATTAGAGCAGGAGTTTCCGTCAAAAGGATATAAAGGAAAATACATCAAAGATCTGGCGAATTTGATCAAGGCAAAGTATGGGGATCGCTGGCTGAAGCAATTTCAAATCACCAATTTACCGCATACCACTCAGGATGATGAAATGCTCATAGATTTGATTATTAAAGAAGCTAAACGACTATTGGGTAAAGACTATTATTTGCTGAAGAAGTTATCGCTTGAAAGTCAGCTTATGACTTGTAAGGAAGATCTTTCTCTTTTCAGAGTAGATTTTGATGGCTGGTTCTCAGAGGAGTCTGTTTTTTCTAATGGTATGGTACGTGAGATTTGTGATCGACTGAACCAGGGTGGGTATACGGATGTCCGAGAAGAAGCTATTTGGTTTAAAGCAACCGAGTTTAATGATGATAAAGATCGCGTGCTAAAAAGAGCTAACGGCGACTACACTTATTTTGCCTCCGATATTGCCTATCATCATGATAAGTATAGTAGGGAATTTGATAAACTAGTGAATGTTTGGGGTGCAGATCACCATGGATACATTGCACGTGTGAAAGCTGCACTACAAGGTTTGGGGCACAATACGGATATACTAGAAATAATTTTGATACAGTTCGCAGTTTTATTCAGAGGGCAACAGAAAGTCCCAATGTCTACTCGGTCCGGAGAATTTGTATCTCTACGTGAACTTATAGATGAGGTTGGTGTAGATGCAGCTAGATATTTCTATGCTCTCCGAAAGAGTGACCAACACTTAGACTTTGATTTAGACTTAGCTAAAGCTAAAAATAACGAGAATCCGGTTTTTTACGTACAGTATGCTCACGCTAGGTGTAGTAGCCTAATATCAAAATGGAACGGCAAAATAGAGGAATTGACACGTTTTGCTCAGCAGACGAACTTAGATCAACCCGACGAATTATTAATTATGCAAAAATTAGCTGAATACCCAGATGTCCTAAAGAAATGCTGCCAAGATTTAGTAATACATAATGTCCCTACTTACTTAAGGGAGCTATCGCATCTGCTGCACCGGTACTATACAGCAACACCGGTTTTGTCAGCAGATGAGCCTGAACGAAGTGCTAGGGTTTCTCTGGTAGCTGCAGTAAAGCAGGTTTTGCATAATGGGCTTTCATTATTAGGGGTGTCCGCTCCTGATAAGATGTAGGGGGTAAGTGTGTGGTAGTCAGAAAAAAAAGGAAAAAGCGTACCAAGCAAAAGGGCAGTGCGTATCCTATGGCCAAAGGAGTCTTGATTGGACTACTTAGTGGTTTGCTAATAGTGGTCGGAATTACTTTTTATATCACCGATATTCTTCTCCCTGTTTCAAATAATATAAATACCGATACGAGATCTGGTGACTTTGACTCAGGGGAAAAACCTCGGTTATCTTTTTATGACGCTCTTTTGGATGAAAAAGATATCCAGTTAGATAGCAACCTAGATAATGACGTGATAGAAGGCAAACGGTTTTTCTTGCAGGTGGCTGCTTTTAAGTCTAGCAAAGAGGCAGATAATTTAAAGGCTAAATTAGCATTAGCGGGGTTTGAGTCTAAAATAATGAGGTCTGAGTTGGAAAAGGATGATATTTGGTATAGAGTCCGGCTTGGACCATTTGAAAGTGAAACTAAGCTTTGGTCAGTAAAGACAGCTCTGGGGCAACACAATTTTCAAGCTAATGTAGTGACAGTTTCTGATTAGTGTAAATAATATGTAAAGGCAAAAATGAAAAAATTTCTAATATTTACTTTTGTAATTCTAGTTCTCTCACCTTTTGCAAATTTAATCGCAAAGCAACCAATACTAAATCAAGAATACATTTTGATTGATGTGACACAAGGTAATTTAGAAGGAAAAACTGAAGTCATCGAATTTTTTTCGTATGCTTGTATTCATTGCTACCAATTTGAACCAAGACTAGGAGCCTGGCTAAAGAGCACATCGGCAGACATGAGTTTTAAGCAAATCCCTGCTGTTTTCTCAAACAGGATGATTCCTTTAGCTAAGTTGTATTATACGTTAGAGGAGCTTGGTAAACTCAATGATCTTCATGATTTAGTATATGAGACGATACATATAAAGAAAAATAAAATTTTTTCAAAAAAAGCCATCTTAGACTGGATATCAACCAAATCAGAGATAGAGTATGATCAGTTTGTTGCGACTTACAATTCTTTCTCAATTGGGAAAAAAGCAAATTCAGCAAAACAGCTGACCCGCAAGTTTAAAATTCCAGGAACACCCTATATTACAATAGGAGGTCGCTATCTAACAGGGCCATCGATGATAACCCAACAAAATAGCAATAACTCTCAAGGGGCAGATGGTCGACTATTTGAGGTGGTGGAGTCGCTGATCAAAATGACTGATAATTGATATAGTTATTGCAAATAGTCTATCAGTTCATGAGTTTTGGGATAGAAGCTGTTCAAGTTCCATGATAGCTGTTGTAGGCTCCATAACTTTAATGGTTTGCATCCCCATGGCCTTGGCGGGTTTTAGATTTATCCCCAAGTCATCTAGGAAAACCACCTCACTAGGCGATACATTAATTAAATTACAAGCATATTGGTAAAAAGCTTTTTCTGGTTTACGGAGACCTATCTCTGACGACTCAATAACATAGTCAAATTCTCTGTAAATAGAATGAAGGGCTTTTTCTTGTTTTTTCTCTGATGAGGATAATATTTTGACATTGTTTGTCAGGCAAGCTGTAATATAGTTTCGTCGACATTTTTTGATTAGGTCCAACATTTCAGGGCGAATTTTAACGTTAAGAAGTGAAATTATTTTTTCACCCGGTATTGCATAGCCTAGAAGCTTGCTCTCTTTTAAAAATAGCTCGTTAAACTTCTTGTTATCAATATCATTTCGTTCAAATCTGGCCCATGCATTATTGTCAGGGTTAGTACTGTTAACTTTTCTAATGAAATTGGGAGGAATACCAGATTTCTTTTCGAACTCAGCAAAAGCTGTAAAGGGGCTCTCTGTTATCACCCCACCAAAATCGAAAAATATGGCCCTAATTTTATGTCGAATTGTCATTACTAATCATTTCCGTATTTTTTATTGGCAATATTTCATCGTCTCTCATTGATGTGATTATTCTCGAAGGAGAAATTCTCTCAGCCTTGCAGTATTTATTAGCTTAATCTTATAGAGTAATAATGGCATTATTTAATCTACAAAAGCTCTTTCCACCACAAAAGTTCCTGGTTCTCTGTGGGAGCCTTCCTTAAAACCTAGGTTTGATAAGATAGTCTTGAGGTCTTTAATTAATGCCATTGAACCGCATATCATGACCCGGTCATCTTCCGGATTAAATTCTGGACAGTTGAGGATAGAGAATAATTTCTTAGATTGTACTAAATTAGTGATACGTCCGGACACGGCACTATCTTCCTGAGTAGTTGTAGCTACATGAGAAAGCTTGGATTTTGCTTCCTCTCCTACTAATGGGTCAGTATGAACGGACTCAATTACGTGATACCCATATTCCAGTTCAGCTTTTTGCCTGCAAGTGTGGGTAAGTACGACGCGTTTGAATCTTGTGTAGGTCTCTGGGTCTCTGGCTAAGGAGGCAAATGGGGCAATCCCAGTTCCAGTAGATAACATATAAAGATTTCTCCCTGGTGTTAAAGTACTAAGTACCACGGTACCCGATGACTTTTTTCTAATAAGAAGGGAATCTCCAATTTGAATTTTCTGTAATTTACTGGTCAAAGGACCATCCGGAACTTTTATCGAATAAAACTCTAGTTCCTCGTCCCATGTTGGGCTGGTAATGGAGTAGGCTCTGAAAATCGGCTTAGATCCCCCAGGAAGCCCTATCATCACAAACTCACCGGACTGAAACCTAAGTGTCGGAGACCTAGTGGTTCTGAAACTGAATAGACGGTCGGTATAGTGTTTAACGGATGTTATAGTTTCCTGAAGACAGCCCTCTGGCACTAATAAGCTGTGTTTATCTGATGAATTTACGGGATTTGGTTGCATATTTAGGTAGAATTGACAAAAAAAAATAACACTATATTCTACCGGTTTTTATCATGAATCAACATGCTGTAACCCTAATGATTGCAATTATGACTCTCACAGCTATTAATGGGAAAGTACTGGCTACAGAGAGCCAATCCATCAATTCCAGCCACCTGCTATTTAGTTGTGATGGAAATGTTAGTGGGGATGGCAGTTTGCTAGGTGAGCTTGTCCTGTATCTGTCTGACCACCCACCGTGGGCCCATTTTCATAACAAATACTATAAAATTGTTAGTATTTTCGAAGATTTTGTCACTGGCCTAAGCCTAAACGGTCGCCAATCAATTGAAACTGACCTCAATACACTACCTGGTGGGGAAATTTTAGTTATACAGCTTTCAACGGGGCTTTTATGGGTATCCACTATTAGGCAATTTATGCAGCCGTATGGACTGGGTATGCAAGCATTTTCCTTCAGTGGAAAATGCAAAAAAAAAGATCTTTAAAATGAGCTATGAAAGGGGAGGCTTGGCCTCCCCTCCGTGATTACCTCTAAAACGCCTAATTTTTCTAGTTGCTATTACCTGTAACTAGAGAGAGTTTGACCAAAAGTCTATTCTTTTTGTTAAAATTGAGCGTTAAATTAGCTTTATCACTAGACATTAGATCACCTCCTTACTTAAAAGTTAAAAAAGTGATTTTATTACTATTTACCTCTCACAATCAACTTAATATTTTGCCAAATGAATTTCATGGAAACCTGTAAATATGATGCTTCAAATCATGACTGAAATGGCAATTGGTGGAGTCTTAGTATTTTTATTTTTAGCCTTATTATGTGTTGGCTTTACAGCGTTGATTCTTTTTTTGTCAATCCTTGCCTTTTCACTGTTAATTGGAGGGGTACTGTGGTCGCAGCTGTTAAGTTCAACGGCTGTATGTATTTCAATAACAGGCATTTGTTTGACAATTATAGTGTGTCGACTAGTAAAGTTTCACCATTCAGATTCATTATTTGATATGGAGCCCCGACATTTTTTTGCTTTTCTAGCAAAAAAGTTAGATATCAAACTCCTAATACTTGCTGTGACTGTGTTTACAATGCTTGCTCTGCTGAGTTTTATCAAGGAGCCTTTAGAAAAAAAAATTAATGCTCCTCCACCAATAGGGAAGGGTGACGTTCAGACTATTTAGTTCTTAGTGATAAACTTAATAATTGCTAAAGGACATTTAGTAGCAAAGTGTACTACTCCTTCTTTGAGGTACCACCGGCACCAATTAAAAGAATATTCAAAATTAGATACAACTATATTTTCCTCAGGCATAGCGTTTGAGAAGTATGTGCCGTTATCAACTCCAAAAGCCCAGTTAGCTTCTTCGCAGACCCAGTTTTGAATATCTTTAATATCGCAGTTTGCATATTCCTCACGCCGGTTGAGAACTTTACTGACTATTTTACTATCGTTGATATAAAAAGTTATCGGCAAAATGTTCGAGTATTTAATCTCATCCTGTGGTCGAAGATCGGAAATGTCAGCTAGCTGATAAAGGGTATATGTTTCTTGCTCACTTTTTAAAAAAAGAATACCGATGGCAACTATGAGTAAGAGAATAATAAATAGAATTTTCTTCATATCATAAGCATTTAAGTTTTGATTGACATTCTAAACATTGTTGGAACTCCATTCTGTTTCGCCTGTGGAGAGGTTGTTTCAACTAAACATTGTAACCCCATGTGTTGATAAAAACTTACAGCTTTATAAGTGGATATTACATCGAGCTGAATTTTGCCAAGATTCAATAAATTTGCTTTTTTTATAACATTTTTAAGTAACATTTTCCCAATTCCTTTGCTTTGGCAATTTTTTGCAACTGATAAGCATAGAACATAGTAAGCACTACTTGAAATTGCAGGAGTCAAATATCTGCAGTGTCTAGTCCGATGACTAATTATATTTAGTTCCTTTTTGTTTAACTTATTCCATATTGGTTTCATGGCGAGTTGTCTTTTTCGGAAGCATTTTCCGGGGAAACCAATTTCCAAACCAATCAAATTATCACCATCCATTGCCACGGTTGCCCTGTCGGCACCAAACAGAGAACCAGTTAGGTTCCATGATTTGCTAACAATTAAATCGATATTGCTTTTTGAGAAAAATTGATAATTGTAAATTTCCTCTCCAGTCTGATAAAGCAGTGCAATTATCGAATTTTTATAATGACTTAGCATAATATTCGCACCATTTATTAGCCGTATGTTCTTATTCACTTTACTAATCTTGGGAATAACTTTTCAGTGAGAAAGTCTTGTCGATACTGAGCTCAAAAACTATATTTCCACGCTGATATTTTGGGTGCTCTCCCTCATGGATGACCTTAAAACCTAGTTTCTTGTATAAACCAATAGCTTTGTCCAATATAGTATTAGTTACAATAAAAACGGTTTTGGCTCCCGATTTTTTAGCTCTCCCGATTAATTGAGTCACTAGTAACTGACCTATTCCTTGGCTTTGATAATGCTCTGTCACTGCTAACTTTGTCAGTTCCCATTTTTCTCCAATTTTAACAATGGCACCCGTTCCGACTATAAGATTAGAGACCTGTGCAAACAGAATAAAACCTGGTTTTTGAATTATTCCCTTATAAGGATCTTTAAATAATTTGTAGTCGACGTCTTCAATTACAAAGTATTTTTCAAGCCACTCCTTGTTGAGTTTCTCAAAGGTTGAGGCATACTTTGGGGAATAATCTAATATTCTGATGCCCATGAATAAACCACCTTATCCATAATTTTTATATACACTCCTAAGCACAAGATATATCATATTACAGAAATGTTTCACAGGAACCAAGGAGGATTGGGTGGAAATGGCTAAAATCAGAAAGATTGTTTTTGATCATACTACATCACTATCCTATGATTCCAAGAAAGAAAAAGTGAACTATGAAATCAAAAATAAAAATTTTTCAATATGGCTAGATAAAACAAAGAAAAACCATATTACGATAGCTAATTGGCTATCCACTGGGACGCTCTATGAGTCAGACGTAGCTGGGATTATGTGTAGATTAATAAGGCCAGGTGATTTTGTCGTTGATGTAGGGGCTAATATTGGTTTTCATTCATTTCTCATGTCGGCTTTAGTAGAAGAGTCAGGTAAAGTAATAGCTTATGAACCCGGGGCCGGTGCAATCAATGAATGGGAGTTGAATAAAAAACTAAACAAATCGAAAAATGTTGTTCTTTCTAAGAAGTTACTAAGTGATAGAAGTGAGGATACTGTAAATTTTTGTTTCTCGAAAGAAGATAGTGGCACATCTTACGCCTTGAAGAATCAGGGAAAGGTTGAACCGGCTATGGTACCTATGGTTACTAGTTGCCTGGATAACGAGTTAACTGAGAATGTACCAATAAAGTTGATAAAAATTGATGTTGAGGGGTTTGAAGGGCATATTTTGAGGGGTGCATCAAAACTGTTGGCCGAAGACAGAGTTAAATATTGGGTAGTGGAGTATGCCCCTCATTGTTTGGCTAGAAACGGTGACAGTCTGGATTCATTGAGAAGCACAATGTCTCAATACGGCCTAGATATGTTTTTACTTGATATTCAAGGGGGATTCCCCAAAGTATGGCCGGAAGGCTTAAGGATGCATACCAGATTCATTCCCAACTTACTATTTACAAGAATTGACAGTCTGGTGAAGGATTGGGTGATTGACGATGTGACTCGCTTTGTATCCCCACCAAATCTGTGGTAGTTTTTAAATTTGAAAAATATTTAAAATTACCAATTTTCAATGGAGTTCCTAATATCTAATTCAAAAGTCCATCCTTTTTTATTCTGCTTATACATATAGACAAACCCATCAACAATATTTTCGATGGTAATCAGTGCATCCTCCCCTATTTTCTCAACAATGTCAGGTCGCCTATCTTTTACGATTTGACCGTTGATAACTCCATCAACAATAACATGGCCTACGTGTATCCCTACCGGACCATATTCCTTAGCCATGGCCTGAGCTAACTGCCTTAAGCCACCTTTTGCTGAATTGAAAGCACCAAAGCCAGCCTTTCCTCTTAAAGATGCACTTGCACCTGTGAATAAAACAGTTCCTTTTTGCTTTTTACTAAAAGTTTTAACAGCTTCCCGACCAAACAGAAAACCACTGAAGCAACACACTCTCCAGCTCTCTTCAAAATACTCCGCTGACATTTCATCTATCCTCCCAGGAGTATTGTTGCCAACGTTGCAAATAGCTAAGTCCAAATCTTCACCTGCTTTGGCAAAAAGGCTCTGAACGTCTTTTTCTTTCGTTGCATCGGTTCTTATAGCTACCGCCTTCCCTCCACTCTGCCTTATATTATCAACAATTTTCTCGAGTGAAGGAAGTGTTCTACCTGCCACTATTACTTCTAATCCTTCCTTGGCAAATCTTTTTGCCAGCTGTCCTCCCAGACCCCGGTCTGCATTAACACCTAAAATAATTGCTTTCATAATTTTTCCTTTACAGATGTCCTAGTTTTCGCGGACAGCATTCTCCCTACTCGTTCACCGCCTAATATGTGAAAATGCAAATGGGGAACCTCTTGACCACCATTTGATCCGATATTTGAAATTACTCTATAACCTCCTTCGGTCGCTTGAATTTTTAGTCTAGTTGATACCTCGCTAATGGCTCGAAAAAATCCAACAACTTCATCTTTTGTGGCATTGGCGTTGAAATCATCGAGATCTATATATTTTCCCTTAGGAATAACAAGCATATGTATTTTCCTTTGAGGAAAGAGATCTTCAAAGACCAAGGCATACTGAGTTTCATAAAATTTCTTACAGGGTATTTCTTCACGCAATATTTTAGCAAAAACATTATTCTCATCATACATGGTTAATATCCTTGGAATATGGTCGAATAGCATACATTGAAATCAATGTTTGAATCAATAAAATCAGGGGCCTTCAAAAATAGAGTTAAAAAGAGATTAAAAATTCGGAATAAGCCTACCTATTTTTTATTTTTTTACCAAATAATACAGTCGGATTATTTATCAAATTAATTTGATATTTTCTGAAAAGAACAAACAGGGATTTGAAAGTAAAAATAGACACATGTCCAGTTCTTGGGGTTATGTACCAGTGATTTATCACATCAGCAGGGGCAGGGTAAGGCTGAAGATTAGTGGTTAGCAAAATAATCCCATCATCGTGCAAATGCCCAGATATTAGCTTTAACGTGGCATCCAAATCAAAGCAATGTTCAATAACTTCGACAAGGTAGATAACATCAAATAGACCGGTGAGGGGTTCATATTTAACGCCGCTGGTATACGGATCATAGCATGTGATTTTATAACCGTTATCTATAAAAGCTTTCGCGGTATCTCCTGGATTTCCAGCTGATCCAAAATCAAGTACATTTAATTCAGTTTTTTCTTTTTTTAATAATCCACCTGACTGAAATTGCTGTATGAGATGTTGTAGTTTAAGTCCATCCATATAAGAAGATGAGGAGGCGGCGGAGGAGGAGGAGGAGTCTGTAGGCTTAGACGGTATTTCTGCCTTAGTGCTTCTGTTCATATCTTGCGAAAAAAAGGCATCATTATAAATATACCTTTTGAATTGATCGTCACTCCACTGATCAAAATATGTGGTAAAAATAAAACCACAAAAAGTACAATTGTAATAGGGTATGTATTTCCCATCTTCTGGGATCTTAATGTTATCTTCTTTTTCGTGCCCCTTATTGAAGGCGATTTCCCCTAAAAGACGGCATTCATAATGGCATATCTTACATTCCATTTTTCAGCTTACTCTGGATAAGAAATATAAATGGAACAAAAATATTTAGATAAAATGCTATCATTTTATTGAATAAATTCACAAACAAAATTAAGAGATCTTTCATAAAACGACCCTTTTAAAGGATGACCCCATTGCGGGTTTGTATTTTCACCGACAGTTAGTGGCGACCCCTCACCTAGAGGCTCTGTGAAGAAAAGTTTTTTTTCCCATTGAATTTGCTTTGTTGCACAGTCAATACGGTAGTGCTGTTCTATTGATACCGTACCATTAGCAAATGGTTTTGAAAGATCGACAAGCAATCGGAAATTAACATGCACTCCTATCTTTTGGATACTATCATAATCCAATCGATATGTTAGACCAGTTTTTTTATCATGTTCACGAAAACGCCATTCAGCTAGTGCCGAGCTTAAGGTAAAACCAAAAAGAACTAATATCAGAGTAACTTTCAATTTTTGCTTCTTTTTATAATGATTTCCTAACACAGTATTTTAAAAGTATCTTGTATTGATAGCTAGCCTAATATTAGTCGGTAGCTAAAGCGACACACCCTAAAAAATTATTTAATTGGCACAAGTTAGCTATTCTTATTGCTTCTTCTATTTGTAGCTGGTTCATTTCTTTCTCAATATCTTTTTTATTGCGACTTGCAGCGTAATTACCTTGCATGGATGCTATATTAGTCCAGCTATGGGCCAAGATTAAATTCCTAGGAGTACCTTCGCCAAAACGATACATAGAGCCAAGACTAAATTGGGCAATCGCCAGCCCCTTATCTGCACTAGACATGAAAAGTTTTAATGCTTTTTTGTGGTCTTTTAAGACACCTTTACCAAAACGATACATCCAAGCGAGATTATATTCGGCAGTAACATGCTTCTGGTTGGCAGCCTTAAGATACCATTTTGCTGCTGTGGAAAGATTTTGAGGAACTCCTTCACCTAAGTCGTAAATTGTACCGACAAGAAATTGAGCCTCAGCATCACCTTTGACAGCTAGTGGATGCCATATCTCGAGGGCTAGCTTATAGTTACCAGCTTTGTATGCAGCCATCCCATTTCCAAACCTAGACGGAGTGTTCCCTGATCCTAGTAGACAGAAAATTGAAAATAAAATTAGCAAGTTAAGTTTAGTGAGAATAGTTCGCATGCGTAAAAGGAAATTCAGGCGTATTAAAACTTATCCCTGGAATGGTAGGATAAAATAAACTTAGCGACAAGTTAGTAATTTGAATTCTCGTGATGCACAGCTGAATTTCCTATGGCGGATTATTCTAGCTATTGATTTTGGCGGCTATATTTACTATTCGATACATCTCTCTAAGAACAGGTTTTTCGATTAATTTACCGTCTATTACTACTAGGCCCGTATTAGCATCTTCAAAAGTTTTAATAATTCTTTGGGCTTTTTCTATTAAAGCCTGATCAGGAGTGAACACCTCATTCAATACAGCGATCTGTTTCGGGTGTATCGATCCCTTTCCAGTAAACCCCAGGTTCTTGGCTTTAATAGCCTCTTCCCTCAACTGCACTAGGTTATCTAAGTCAAGAAAAGGAACATCTATAACATCAATTTCTGCGGTAGCTGCTGCATGAACTACGCGGGATCTTGCATATAAAAGTGCTTCCCAGGAGTTTTCACACCGTAGCTCAGCTGCCATATCAACTCCTCCAAAAAACAGAGCCTCTATTCTGTTGCAGCATTGAGCTATTTCAAGAGCTGACTCTAGTGCTCTGTTGGTTTCGATAATGATATGTAGTTTACAGGTGTGATTGCGCTCACCAAGGAGCTTATCCATAAGTAATACTTCATCAGGTGAAATCACTTTAGGCATCATAATGGCGGGAGGGGGCGTATCGGTCTCAAGTATGGCCTTGATATCATCAATCCCGAACTTTTCACGTATACTGTTAACTCGTAGTATGACTTCCACATCATTGCTTTGTTGATACTCTTCAAAGATTTTGAGTGCTGATTTCCGTGCGGCGTTCTTATCTTGCGGTGCAATACCGTCTTCCAGCTCCACGCAAACTATATCGGTGCCAGATGCAATAGCTTTAGGGAACATATCTGGTTTTAACCCGGGTGTGAATATAAAGCTTCTTCTAGGCTGTGTTTTAGATTTTTTTGTAAGCATTGTTTAATTATAATTTTTTCCGAACTCGCTTGATTGGGTTTAAACTAAGATCTTTTTTGTAAATATATTCTAGCGTGCCATCATAATAAATATTCCATATTTGATCGCCGCTCTGAGAAACCATATTTAGGCCCTTCGTTGTAATCCTGCATTTGTACCACCTGTAGTGTCCGGAGTCGTAACTTTCTTTAATACTTCCGAGATATTTGTGATTTGCTTCGCCTCTTAGCGTTAATGCATTGGTGTAACGCAAAGCAAATCGATTATCTTCCGTTTTAAAATCACCAAAACCAGTGTAGGTAAAATAATCTTTTGGTTCAAATCTTTTTTTGAATTGTTACATGTATAAATGTACTTGTAAAAGAAACTGGACCACTAACTTCTGGTCTACTATAAATTTTACCGTCCTCGTGCCACTCAACAAGTTCATAGGTACCTCTAAAAAAATGACTTATTGACTCGCTCTTAGCAATGTCTCCTTGACAACCCACGAGACACATCATAGCAATTATTGCTATGAATAATATTCATAAATACACTTTACAATAAACTTAAAAAATAGTTAACTTTAAGAATATTTAGGTAATAGCTCCCATTTGCCAAGGAACGAATTCCAAGTCACCTAAACCATTTATTTCTGACTTAGATTTTTTGCCAGACGCTATACTCAATATTAGTTCAAATATCTCTTGGCCCATCTCTTCAATCGTAGATTGACCGAGCAATATTTTTCCACAGTTGACATCCATATCTTCAGTCATATGTTTGTATAACGTGTCATTTGTAGCCAGTTTAATCGACGGTGTTGGTTTACAGCCAAACACTGACCCCCTACCAGTGGTAAAGCAAATCATATTTGCCCCTCCTGCTATTAAGCCAGTGACGCTTGTAACATCATAGCCGGGCGTGTTCATAAAAGTGAACCCTTTTGCATTGATACTTTCAGCAAACTGGTATACGTCGACTAGATTGGTAGTTCCTCCTTTAGCTACGGCCCCAAGAGATTTTTCAAGAATAGTAGTTAATCCTCCTGCTTTATTTCCAGGTGACGGATCTTGGTGTAACTGATTCTTATTTTCTTCGAATTTGGTTAGATAGTCTTCTTGCCACCACTTAATGAAACCGACAAGTTTTTGACCCACATTTTTATTGATAGCTCGTCTGGTCAATAAATGTTCCGCCCCAAAAATTTCTGGAGTTTCCGCTAGAGTACCGGTACCGCCATTTCTTACGAGTAAATCAACTGCTGCTCCTAAGGCCGGATTGGCTGTCATGCCAGAATAGGCATCTGATCCGCCGCATTCAAGGCCGAGTATAATTTCGGAGGCGGGACACTCAGTTCTTTTGTCTTGATTAAGTATCGGTAGCATTTTTTTGGTAAGTTGAATTCCTTCATTAATGGTCTTCCTGGTACCACCAATTCCTTGTATTGTCATCATTTTAAAGGTCTCTGAGTCAGACCAATCCATTGATCTTGCCATACCGGCAACTTGATTTACCTCACACCCTAGTCCAATGACTATGAGGCCACCAAAGTTAGGGTGTCTTGCATAACCAGCTATTGTGGCTTGTAATAGTTCCCAGCCTAATCCGTTTGAGTTAATACCACATCCGGTTCCATGCGTAATTGATACGACCCCATCTACATTTTCATATTCTGATAGCTTTGATTCTGTGAAGTGTTCAGCAATCTTTTTGCAAACTGTGGCAGAGCAATTAACAGATGAAATAATACCAATAAAATTTCTAGTTCCAACCCGACCACTAGGACGTCGATAACCCATAAACGTTGCTCTTTCATTTTCTGGGAGTATCGTTATCTGTTTACATCCCTCTGAAAATTGATAGTCTTTGGTTCTCTCAGCCATGCCAGTATTATGAACATGGACATGATCACCCATTTTTATATTTTCATTAGCGATACCAATAATGTTGTCATATTTAATAATCTTATCCCCTTCGGCTATATTTTTTGTGGCAATTTTATGACCGACCGGTATTTTTTGATTAGTATTAATATTCTCCTCAATTATATCGATACCCGCATCAATATTTGATTTTGCCGTGACAACATTGTCATTCTCATGTAATCGAATTGCTAAAGGTTCCATAATTTATATTCTCCCAAAAATATAAAATAGTATTTTTTTTTCAATACTACCCCCTCCACTCATATTTTACAGTAAAAATAGTAAGTTTTGAGCTTTGAAACTGGCTGTTACTCCTGCAGACGGGCAATAAGATTAGGCTTTTTTAGGGGGTTGAGGATTATTTTTTGGATTACTGTCGATGATTTTGAGGTCGTCTATCAGTTTATCTCTACGAAGAGGTAGCAGATCCTCGTAGAGTTGCCTAGCTAAAGATTCTTCGTAAACTTGAGAGTCAGCCGTATAGAAAGCAAAAGATTTTGTATGTTTCTTTTCTTTTTCAGGATTTTCAATGGTATCTTTTGTCCAGTCATATAATGGATAGTTCTCAATGCCATTTTGTTCGGCCTCAGCACAGTACTCACAAAAAGCATCATAGGTGCACACAATCTTGGTGCCATGGGTTTTTGCGATATCGATCAGTTTTTTCGATAGGGTATTTGACAAACTATTTTTCCTTAAAGCGTCAGAAAGACTAGTATTGACTGTAATTCGTACTTGATATAACCATTGATTTGACACAGGCAGACCTTTCATTTTTATCGTTTGAAGTTGTGGCAACTAAATTACCCGTTATATACTATTTTAGTGGAGTATGGGAAGTCGTTCTACAAAAGTTCTTTTTTGATTCGAGCGAATTCATTCGACATGCAAATGGATATTTTGAATTGAAAGGCTTAAGTCTATGTTGGTTGAAAAAATCGAACAAAAATGGATTGATTGTTTTAGCAAATCCTTTCGACTGAGTGGGATAAGTCCTGATCACACAGTAGCGATTCTGGCAGAAACGCAGTCTCGTAAGATATTAGTTGATCTGGCTGAGCATGCTCTCCAATTAATTGGAGCTAAACCTGTAACCATCTCAGTACCATCCCCGAAGGTGACTGACGTATTACCACTAAGATCAACCGGTTCTAGTTACGCCCTTAGTGAATATGGTTCTATTATTCCTTTATTATCGACATGTGATTTAATTGTTGACTGTACCGTGGAAGGTATTCTGCATACCCGTGAATTACAATCAATAATAGAGAAAGATGGCAAAGTGCTAATGATATCCAATGAGCATCCTGAGATCTTAGAAAGATTAGTACCGGATAAAAGAATATCAGCGAAAGTAATTAAAAGCTTAGAAATCCTTGACAATGCCTCTGGAATGACCGTCAAATCGGATGCAGGGACCGATCTTCATGTTGAAATTAGAGATGCTCCCTGTAGAGCGGGTGCTGGTTATTTATTAAAAGGTCAGAAGGTTGCCTACTGGCCAGGGGGGTTAGCTCTATTTTTCCCTTTGAAAAATACAGTAAACGGTCAGGTTGTTTTAGACGTTGGAGATGTAAATTTGACCTTTAAGCGCTATATCGAAACCCCGATTACTTTAGTAATAGAAAATGATTATGTGGTTTCAATTGAGGGTAAAGGTTTAGATGCAGAGATAATGAGATCATACTATAAGGCTTGGAATGATGCAGACGCCTATGCCATTTCACACGTTGGTTGGGGGCTTAATGATAGAGCACGATGGGAATCGATGCTTATGTATGATAAAACCCAAATCAATGGTACCGAGTTGCGAGCCTTCGCGGGCAACTTTTTAATATCAACTGGTGCTAACGAGTTCGCAGACCGATTTACTAAATGCCATTTTGATATTCCTATGCGAAATTGTTCTATTTCCCTTGACGGTCAGGAAATAGTATCTAAGGGTAATCTTGCCGGTTCCTTGTTAAATGGTTAATCCTAAGATATATCATGCATGGACCAAAAATCACCCAAGACTGTGTTTTTCGGAGCTTGGTAATGGGCCACCTATTATTTTTCTACACGGTATAGGGGGTAATAGGACAAATTGGTTGAGGCAACAAGAGTGTCTCGAAAAATATTGTACAACAATATCGTGGGATGCAAGAGGCTATGGTTTGTCTGATGACTATAGTGATGCATTGAATTTCAGTGATTTCAGTCATGATTTGTTCAGATTAATAAAGGAAAAAGGCATAGAAAAAGCACATCTGGTCGGCCTATCACTGGGGGCTAGAATATTAATGGACTTCTATGCTAGGTATCCTGAGAGTGTTGCAACACTTGTTTTGTGTGATTGTTATTACAGTTTTGAAAATGGATTGACCGACGATAAAAAAGAAGAGTTCATTAGATTGAGGCAAAGCCCACTTGAAAAAGGCAAAACATTTGCTGAAATAGCACCATCTATAATTGATTCTTTAGTTGGAGAAGATTGTAGTGAACTGGCAAAAAGTGAGCTTTTTGATAGCCTAATACAACTCCGAAAAGCTTCTTACTTAAAAACATTGAGAGCAAGCGTTAGTTTTGATGTTGAGGGACAGCTATCTGATTTTTTAATACCAGTTCAGCTAATTTATGGCCAAGAAGATAAACTAACACCTCCATCACTGGGTCACTTTTTGGCTAGTAGAATGCCGAAAGCACGTATTAATATTATTCCTGGAGCTGGCCATGTAAGTAATCTGGAAAAACCAGAATTCTTCAACAATATCCTGAAAAACTTCATCCTGGAGCACCTTAATGATGCTTGTTATGCGAAAGCATCGAAGACTTCTAACCGCTAATGATGTCTAAGCAAAAATCAGTTTTGATTTGTGGGGGGGGGGCGGTTGGTCTTTCTTTAGCTGCCGAGTTAGGGTGGCGAGGAATAGACTGTTTGGCAATCGAACAGGCAGATAGGCTCAATCAACACCCTAGAGCTAATGCTGTAGCCAATCGTACTATGGAGTATTACAGAAGATGGGGAATTGATGAAAAAATTGTAAAAGCAGGTGTGCCTCCGGATCACCCTGCAGATTATTATTGGATATCAAGATTTCAGGGTAAATTACTTTATAAAGTCTCTTTACCTCCAGCAAAAAAAATGGACAAAGACAAATCAGATTTTCACCGTCTGGGGGAAGAGTATACATGGTCACCTTATTTGAAAACCATTACCGGGCAGAACGAGGTGGAGGCGATACTGCATGAGTATGTTGGGTCACTGGACTGTATAGATTTTCATTTCTCTAAAAGGTTGATCGATTTTACGCAAGACGAGAAGGGTGTTAGCTGCATAGTAGAGGATCTGACGTCAGGTGAGCATGAAGAGGTGTGCTGTAAATACCTCTTAGCATGTGATGGAGGCAAATCGATTGTTAGAGAAAAATTAGGGTTTAAATTATCTGGCCGTGCCGAACTAGCTCAATTCGTATCGTTTTATTTTCGAGCACCAAATTTTATGAATTGCCATAAATTTGGACCGGCTAATATTTATTTTCCATTGCACCATGATCATGCTGGTTTTATCTTAAATTGGGATGTTGGAACTACATTTACTTATCATAGAATATTAAAAAATGGAGAGACTTGGGATCAAATTGACCCTATAAAAGCAATTCAAGATGTACTTGGTGTAGAAACAAATATTGAATTGATATCTACTCAACCTTGGTCTGCGCATGCTTTGGTCTCTGAGAAGTATCATAAGGGTCGAGTTTTTCTAGTTGGGGATGCAGCACATTTGTTTACACCCACTGGTGGATTTGGTATGAATACAGGAGTATCAGATGCGATTGATATAGCTTGGAAGGTCGAGGCAGCCATCAGAGGGTGGGGAGGAAGATACCTTCTAGATTCTTATTTTAAAGAGAGGTATGCGATTGGGGTTCGTAATACGCTTGAGGCAGCTCATTGTTTTGATGAATTGAAGAATGTTATGAAGTATGGTGATGAATTAGAAAGTGATGACCAAAGTAATAGAGATTTTCAAGATAGCCTCAGAAAAAAATTAGAAGACCAGCTTAAGCTTATTTCATCTTCGGGTACCTTATTAGGCTATCGTTATGGTAACTCAAATATAGTTATTCCAGATGGAACTAAAGAGCCTGTAGATGACCCCAGGAGATATACACCAACGGCCAGACCCGGGCACAGAGCACCGCACGTTTGGTTGGAGAAAGGCGTATCTCTACTGGACAGGCTTGGTCCTCATTTTACTTTGCTTTGTTTTGTTTCAATTGACCACGGTGTTAGGAGCTTTAAAAAAAGTGCGGATCATCTTAAATTTCCAATTAAAATTTTAGCAATCACTGATTCTGATGCTTTTAATTTATATGAATCGAAGTACGTCATAATTAGGCCTGATCTTATGGTTGCGTGGCGTGGGCAATTGATGCCGGAAAACCCTGTAGAAATAATCGACCGTTTGCGAGGAGCTAATCGCACAGGATGCTGAACATCTTTTGAGCTTTCTGATGGTATTGAGCTGCTATTCTAGAAAGCATTATATGATCTGTACATAGTGCTATCACGTTATAGCCGTTATCTAAATAAGTTTTCAAATGCTGCTCAGTGTGAGAGTAGATACACCTCGCGATGCCTTTGGATTCACTGAGTTTAATAATATGTTGAATTGCCTTAACCACTTCAGGGTGATCGATTTCTCCGGGAAAGCCCATGCTACCGGAAAGGTCATAAGGCCCTACAAAAATTCCGTCTATTCCATCAACTGAATTTATTTTCTCAAAATTATTTACGGCATCAATATGTTCAATTTGTAAAATTACAGCAATTTTAGAGTTAGCAGAATCCATATATTTTTTAAATTCTAAGTCGTAACGTTGAGCTCTAGTAATACCAACACTTCTAATACCTTCCGGTGGATATTTGCAATAACGAACTGCGTTACGGGCATCTTCCTCTGTCTTTATGAGAGGAATTACCACCCCCGTGGCACCAATATCTAACACTTTTTTAACTTTTGATTCATCATTTGAAGAAATTCGAACCACGCACGGTAAATGCTTATCTACAGCCAGTAAAATACTTGCTGCCTCCTGAACAGAGATAAGACCATGCTCCAAGTCTATAAATAACCAGTCATAGCCTATAGTGGAAAATATTTCTGCAATCTCAGGCCTTGGATTTTGAATGATAGTTCCTAAAATCTTCTTGTTTTGTTGCAAAAGTTCTTTAAAAGATCTAGTAGACATCAGATTTTATCTCCTACTTAATAAACCATAGAGTTGTGTAGTTTAAAATATTATTTCATACACACTAGCAAAGTAAACACATTTGTTAGTCTATTCCTGGTAGGATTACCGCACTTAGACAATTTACAAACACGACAGTGAGATATGTGCGGGAGATACACTCTACACGACAAAGTATTGGTTAAAAGTCAGTTCGGGGTCGATATTATCCCGGACTACAATATATGCCCACAAAAAAAAGTATTTACATTAAATAACAACTTAGTACCATGTCAGATGTCCTGGGGTTATAGGGCATTTTGGTCCAAGTATCCCCCAAATATTATAAATGCAAGGGTTGAGACAATTAATGGAAAGCCATCGTTTATTAGCAGTGAAAGGTGTATCTTTGTGGCAAATGGTTATTTTGAATGGAAGGTTACAAAGTATACCAAGGTGCCTTACTATCACTATTTAAAAGATAAGCTTATGTTTTTTGCCGGAATATATAATGACAAAAAAGAGTGCTGCATAGTTACAAGACCGTCTGATAAAAGAAATTCATTTGTTCATTCTCGACAGCCCTGCATTTTACAAGAGAAAGACTTTGACTGCTGGTTAAACAAGAGATACTGTACCGGCAATGCATCTTCTTATGATCTTTTATTTTACGAGGTAAGTAAGAAAGTAAACTCTGTCATTAACAATGATAAGTCAAACATATCTAAATTAACTTAACGATCGGCGATAAAAATGATAGTTTTTATCAATTGAGTTTGATTGGTTTTGGTTTAATGTATAAAAAAAATTTGCAAAAACTTACAATCTTCTTTTCATGTTTAGGAATTGTCGCATTTGTTCTTACCGCTTTGTCAGGTTCTCTGGTTTGGTTCAAAACGAATAATTCCTGTGTTGAAGACAAAACCCTTTATACTTATAACATTCTGGAAAATTCTCCTGAAGACCGTACGCAAATTATGGAGTCCTACCTTCGTTGTGCGAAATCTCATAACGGTCTTAGGAATGTCTTAATCCATTTAACATTAAGTTCGTCATTTATAGCAATTATATTTTTTATTATAGTTTTATTCTGTGCTTTTAATTCTAGACCTTGAGTTTGTCATCTCCATTCCGTTATGTTTTTGTGGTTATGCAAAAAATAAAGAGCCATCTTGATAATTTATTAACTGTACTAAGTTGAGACAGGATTTTCCTCAGGATATGGGGGGTCATGACAAAAATAGACGGCTTATTTTGTTATTTCATGGTCTTAACAGGTTTTTTTCTATTGGGATAACATATCTTGCAAAGGGTACACTGAGTACCATCGCATCCCCTTGCGGTACAACACTCCCTCCCGTAGAAAATTATTTGAAGATGTAGCTTATTCCATGAGTTAATGGGGAATAATCGCTTTAGATCTTTCTCGGTTTGCCAGACACTTTTCCCATTTGTAAGTCCCCATCGTTGAGCAAGCCTATGTATGTGTGTATCAACAGGAAAGGCTGGGATTTGAAAAGCCTGAGACATAATTACACTGGCTGTTTTATGGCCAACACCAGGCAAGGCCTCTAAAGATTCAAAATTATTAGGTACCCTAGAATTATGTTGGTCAACTAGTATTTTGGAGAGTTCAGAAATGGCTGCAGATTTTTTTGGTGCTAATCCGCAGGGTTTAATGATCTTGCGGATAACCGTTACTTTGAGATTCATCATATCGGTGGGATTATTGGCAAGGGCAAATAAAGAAGGTGTTACTTTATTGACTCTCTCGTCAGTGCATTGTGCACTTAATAAAACGGCGATAAGTAACTCAAAGTGATTTCGATGCTTTAATGGAATTGGGGTTTCAGGGTATCTTTTATTAAGGTATGTGAGAATAATATTTGCACGTTGGTTTTTATTCATATTTTTATTAATCTCGTTTTTTCTACACACTTTGAGGTTTAGTCAAAGGTAACTTCTCGTGATGCGTCAACCTTATTCTGATCTATAGTTATACCAAGCCCAGGCTCTTTAGGAGGATAAAATTGTCCATTAACCGGGCTGATTGGTTTTGTTAAGAAAAACTGATAAATTTGACCCAATATATAATGATATTCAAGCATTGGTGTTGTCAATGAGTTCAAAGTAAAAGCTACTTGAGTACTTGCAGCTGGTACATAGACGTGGGGAATAAAAACAGCGTCATAAGATGTTAAAAGGGCTGAAATTTTTATCATCTCGCTCATGCCACCTGCCCAAATTGGTTCAAATTGGTAAATGTCTAAGACTTTTTTCTCCAACAGGTTTTTTGCACCCCACCGCGTAAACTCGTGTTCCCCCCCGGCGATAGGAATGGGAGATTCTAGTTTTAGTTTTAAGTAGCTGTCGTGCAAGGGGTATTGCACCGGCTCCTCAATCCACGCTGGTTTGAATTCTTTTAGTCTTTCTGACATTTTCAGCGTATATGGGATTCCCCAATTAGCCCAAGCATCAATCATTATGTCCATATCAGGCCCGGCTGCATCTCTTAAGGCACTCATTAACTCAATGTTACTTTTTTCGCCGACTAGCCCATCACCGACTCCACGGCGAAAAAACCATTTAGATCCCATATAGCCCTCATTTTTTAGTTGCCGAACACGAGCTGCTGCTTTTTTGGGCTCTAACGAAAACCCTGCAGTACTTGCGTAAGCTGGAATTTTATCCTGGACCGGTCCCCCCAACAGTGCATGTATTGGTTGGTTAGCCAATTTTCCTTTTATATCCCAAAGGGCATAATCAATATGACTAATAGCAATCATGTTATCTCCAAAACGACCATTTGGAGAATTTCGGTACATCAGCTCCCAAAGATATTCGGTTGCGAGAGGGTTTTCTCCAATCAAAAGCGGTTTCAATTGAAGGGCAATGTAGTAGGCTGTACCGTCACCGGTAAGTGGACCTACCACACCTGTTACCCCTTCGTCGGTCTCGACGAATACAAAAGTCTGAGTAACCCGGTAGCAACCATCCTCCTTGTATGGAAACAGTTTACCTATGGTGTCATTTACACCCTGACTTCTAAATTGTGGATAAATATCTAGAGGTCTTCCTGGTCGCTCTTCCCAGAGACTGCCATTGTATTTAAAGTCACCCTGAAGTTGGTGCAACTTAATATCAGTGATTTTCATTTTTTGCATTTCTCCTTATATCTAACAAGCTTCACTTTCTTAATACAAGATCCCGTGGCTTTTCTGGCAACTGAGACGTTTTTTATCAGAATTATAGAATTCAACTTTTTACGTAACATGGTAAGTAACGACAGGCTGTAGTTTTGTTTGAACTGTTATGTTATAACTAAATTTATGAAAAGAATAAAGCTTGAGGCAACTTGGAAAGAAAAATTATTAGATGAGTTTTCCAAGGACTATATGAAGTCTTTGAGCAATTTTTTACGAGAAGAGCAAAAAAGAAAAAAGATATTATTTCCCCTTGGTAGTAAAATATTCAATGCTTTCAGCCTGACAAAGTTTGATGATGTGAAGGTAGTCATCCTAGGGCAGGACCCTTATCATGGTGAGGGACAAGCGCATGGTTTAAGTTTTTCAGTTGAAAAAGGGGTACTTCCTCCTCCATCATTAGAAAACATTTTCAAGGAATTGAAATCTGATTTGGGTATAGAAAAACCAAGTCACGGAAATCTCCAAAGTTGGGGTGAACAAGGAGTATTACTTCTTAATTCAATCCTAACGGTTGAAAAAGGAAAGCCTGGTTCCCATGCTGGCAAAGGTTGGGAGACTTTTACTGATACGGTTTTATTTAAATTGAATTGCTTAAGAAGGAATATAGTTTTTATTCTATGGGGGAAAAAAGCTCAAGATAAGGGTGATTTTATAAATACTGATAAACATTTTATAGTTAAGAGTTCACACCCATCTCCCTTTTCAGCGAATAGAGGCTTTTTGGGCTCTCGACCCTTCTCAAGAGCTAATAGCTACTTAAAAAAAAATAATATTGATCCTATTGATTGGAGTGTCTGAATGTCTTGTGGTTTTTCTCAAATGATTGGTTTCATCTGATTGCGGCTTCTCTGTACAGTATGTTTATCTATTGATAGAGCTTATTGGCTTGTCAGTTTTTATCTTGCTTTACCGATTCTCTCGATAAAAAACTATTATTAACAAAAATAAATTATGCTAGAGCATTAATTTTTTAGTAAGTTACTGAATCGTCCTCTTGCTGTAATTTTAAATCATCAGGATAGACAGTATTAGATTTTTCCTCCCGATCGTTATTTGCTTTATATCTTCTGTATTGCTGTTCAATTTCTTGGCTTATTCCTGTGGTATCCAGAAAACTCTTAATTGGCTCTGCAAAATAAACACCAATGATTATTCCCAATAATAGTCTAAGCATAAAAGTCTCTCTTGAAATACGGCTTAACTAGGAAGAAGTTACGCCAAGATTACTCATTTCTCATCAAGTATCCGGAGGCATAGGGAAAAGTATACCTTATCTAGTACAGTAAATTGATGCTTTTTCTGTCGACTTACAAGGGTTTTCGAATCCAAAACTGGTACATACTTGAAAAAGTAGAAGGGTTATCTTTCTCATACTGATCCCATAAGTCAAGGTCTAACACAGAATAAGGATCTCCAAATTTTTGTCTAAAAGTATCCAGTGTTGAGTTGTCATGAAACTCGAAGCCAATAAAATTAAGGTTCATCTCTCTTAGCAAGTTATTTATTTGAGGCAAAGAAAATCTGTGTTCCTTAACATGAAATAAAAGATCTCTGCACTCACTCATGCTGTAGAAGTCGATCCAGTTTACAATAGGGAAAATCTTTTCTTTCTCGATACTGTTATTATCTATGATTAATTGTCTCAATGTACGAATCTTTTCCTCAATAGTTCCTGAAATATTCTTGTGAGCTATAAATTTACGGACTTTTACTACCTCTTGGCGTGCTCGTTCACTGTATAAGCCAAGTCGCATCAAACCTCCAGGTTTAAGTAATTTTATAAGTGATTTTAGACCATCTCGAGGAGATTGCATGTGATGTAATACCCCTGTGCTCTCCACCAAGTCATATTGAGAACCAAGGTCACCAAGATTCAAAATATCTCCTTGACAATAACTGATATTGGTAATTCCAAATTCTTGCGTCATCCTTTTCGCATAACTGAGACTGTGTAGGCTTAGATCAATAGCTGTGACTTTTGAATTTTCAAAGCGACTGGCAGTAACTAATGCATGCCTACCAGTACCACAACCTGCTATTAATATTTCCGGATACTTGATCGCCTTCACATCTTCTGTCAAACACAATCCAATTTTGTGGAGGGAATCGTAAACCTTTGATGAACGCGAAAACAAGCTTGTGTTGATCCAACGGGGGTAAGGGTTATCTTCGTATTGTTGCCTAACTTTAGATGAAATAGTATTTATAACATCCCCTACTACAGGAATATCCCGCGAGAGCAGTTTTTCCCGGGCGACATTGCCAACTTGTCTATTTAGAAGTTCTTTGTTTTCAGTAGTTTGTCTTAACGAGCGGGACCAAGATATGTCAGATAGTGGTTGATAACATGCAATAATCGCTAGACTATTATGATGTACAGTAATTCCTTTTTGTAGCTCATAACCGACCGCTTTAATATAATCTTTTACTTTATTTCTTTCTCTATTCGTATTCGAATATACGTATTCGTTGGTATAGCATTGCATAGCTAAAGCTCGTAGGAAAACACTAGTATGCGGATCATCAGTATGTTGATGCAAGTTTAAGAGGATTGCTTTGCGGCACTCTGTAAACAATTTTTCAATTCTTAGGTCAGCAATAGGGCAAAGTTCCATTAATTTTAAAAGTAATGGGAGCGATCCAAAATCCTTTATTACTTGAAGGCATAGATAATTATTGTTTTGAATCTCTGTACTGTTGGCAATATGTTTGGCAAAAATAGGATTTTTTAACAAAAATTGCAATATGGCTGGAGCAACTAGATGGGGATCATGAGAGCCTCTTTTATTTAAGAGATTTAGGAAAATAGTCTCGTAAAAATCCGTATATTGCAGATTCGACACTCCATCTGGGGACAAGGCTGAGCTTAGTGCCCGCCATAATGAAATATCATCTGGTTTTGAGTTAGCAGCACGACAAAAAAATTCTATTGCCTTAGATTCATCCCCATTTACATTGTAGGCTAATCCCAAATTATAAAATGCGTCGTTGTAATTTGGGTGTTCGCTTATAAGCGTACTCAAGTAATGAATTGCTTTCTTCGGATTGCCATATTCCAGAAAGACACTCCCTAAATTATTTAGAGCCTCGGCATGATTTGGAACTAGATTAAGAACAGTTTCGTATTGTTTTATAGCTTTCTCGAAAAATTTTTTAGTTTGATAAATTTCACCAATACTAAAATATGCGTCCACGTGGCCTGCGTCCAATTGAATAGCCTTATTAAAGGAATCTATAGCTTCATTTAATTTACCTAGAGTCCTGTTAGTCACGCCGAGATTGAAGTACGACTCAGGATTATTGGGTGCTAGAACAATTGACCTTGAATAGTGTGTAATAGCCGAGTCGAGCAAACCCAATTTAAGATTAGATAAGGCGATCAAATCTTGGGCGAGCACGTTATCTTTCACTTCGTGCTCTATTTTTTTTGATAAGGCGACCACCTCCGAGTGTTTGCCTGATCGATATAATGTAATCAAGTCGTGCACATATTGATTTATGTCAAAATTCATAGACGCTTTTTTTTTAATTGATGGAGATACAACCTAACCCTAAACTTTACCTAACAATCCAGTGATTTAATCATTTGTGGTTTCGTAAGGTTACACCGTTTTTTTGGCATTAGGTTTTTGCACCCAAAACTGATACATTCCCAGAAAAGTTGAAGGATTATCTTTTTCATATTCATCCCATAAATCGAGCGATTGATTGGCATTTTCACTTTTGTATTTCATTGCAAATTCAGCATAGGTGCGGTTACCATTAAACTCAAACCCAGCGAAAATGAGATTCACTTTATCAAGCATCACTTGAATTTTCGGCAGCGTAAACTGATGTTCTTTTGCGTGAAAAAAAAGATCACGACATTCACTCATACTGTAAAAATCAGGCCAATTGGTAACAAAATAGAAGTTTTTGGCATGACTATCTTTACCCTCGATTATTGACTGCCTAAAACTGCGTATTTTTGCTTCAATGGGACCTGTATCGTTTGTTTTGGCTAAATATTCACGGGCACTCACGACGCCTTTCCTGGCATGCTCACTGTATAAAGCAAGACGCATAACACCTCCAGGTTTAAGGGCGAAAATGAGGTTTTGTAAACCATCTTCTGGATTTTCCATATGATGTAATACGCCAGCACTTTCAATGATATCGTATTGCTCCTTGTGATGATCACTTAGATCTAAAAGGTCACCCTGTACATAGTGAATATTTTTTACGCCCAACTCTTCTGTTTTTCGTTTGGCATAGCCAAGGCTTTTAAGGCTGAGATCAATGGCAGTTACTGTGGCGTCTTTAAATCGACTTTTCGTGAGTAAGGCGTGTCTACCTGTACCACAGCCTGCTATTAGAATCTTAGGTTTTTTTATGTGTTTTACATCATCTCTCAGGCGTAGGCCGATATTTTGCAGACAATCATAAACAGTTAGTGGGTTTTCAAACAGAATGGTATTCACCCAGCGAGGATAAGGGTTCTCTTCATATTGCTTTCTAACTTCCTCTGAAATTTGATTGGTAATTTCTTTTAAAATAGGAATATTTTTTGATAAGACTGCTTCAACCTTGCTTTCTGCTAATTGTCTGTCTATTAATTGTTGGTTAATTGGATTTTGAACAATGCTATGCGACCAAGAAAGCGTATTGAGAGGACGATAACACGCAATAATGGCAATGATGTGAGAAGGGATGTCTCCACCTTTATTAATTTCTAGTTTAGCTAACTCAATATATTCACTAACTTTTTCTTTTTCTTCATCAGTTTGCCAATATATGTATTCGTTGGTATAACACTGCAATGCCAGTGCATGTAAGAATTGTATCGGCTTTTGCAAGTCATCTAGCAGATGCAAATTCAAGAGAACTTCTTTTCGACATTTAGTAAAAAGCTTTTCTATTTTTAGATCTGATAATGGGCACAATTCCATCAATTTCATGAGTAAAGGAAGCTTAGAGAAATCATTTATTGCTTGAATATAAAATCCACTTTTGCGTTTTTTGTCTGATTCCTCGTTTATATATCTTGCGAAAATAGGATTATTTAGTAAAAATCTAATGATCGATGGTGCAATCATTGAAGGGTTATGAGTAGTTTGTTTGTTCAATAAGTTTAAAAAAATTGTCTCGTAAAAACTGTCATACTTGGTAAATGACAATCCAGATGCTGATAATGAAGTTCCCAGGTTTTCCCAAAAGGACATATCCTCTGGTGATTTGCTGGCTGCTAGAGCAAAGTTCTCCATTGCTTTTTGATAATCACCTATCGATGCAAGAGCTAATCCTAGATTATTGAATCCAGCTCCGTAATGCACGTGAGTCTCAACCAACTCTGTTAGCACCACTATTGCTTCTCGGGAGTTTCCCGCCTCTAGTAATGTTGCCCCTAAGTTGTTTTTCGCATCAAAGTGATCGGGTTTTAAATTTATTGCAGTTTTGTAATTTTGTATGGCTTTTTCATGAAGCTTACGGAGACGGTATATATTGCCTATTCCGAAATATGGAGCAGCATATTTCTTGTTTAAGTTAATGGCCTTTTTAAAACAGCTCTCAGCTTTTTTAGGATGCCCGAGATTTTCGTAAACCACTCCTAAGTTATTTTGAGATTCGGGATTATCTGAAGCTAATGATAAGGACAATATGTAGTGAGTTTTAGCGTTTTCAAGGTGTCCCAAGGCTACATTAGATGCAGCGATTACATCGTGGGCTATTGCATTCTTTGCTAAATCTTTTTCTAGGATTACGGATAAATCTATAACTTTTTGATGTTTTCCTGATTGATATAAGTCAATTAGGTCAAGGGCATATTGGTTGGTAGCTAAGTTCATTAATTTTCCACCCTCAAAGCATTAGTTTAGGCAACTTAGTTATAGTCCCTGTAAAGGTTATTTTGCAAAATACCCTTAAGAACTTGTTAAAGCAACCCAGCCATCTAGGGTATTTGCATGTATACCAGAAAGTCTTTCCAGTTGTATTATCAAGGTACTGTAGGTATTTACACTTTTATTCACTCTTTGCAGCTTGCAGTTAGATAACCTACGCCAATACCAAAATCAGTAATTTCTACAATATATTCACAAATGGACCGAGTATTTTCGTACTTACCTGTCCCGCCCGTTCTCGTTATCGTGCCTGAGTTACCTTTCGACATGTCTCTGATTACAGTGGTATATTCCTTGTCCCCATCTTGGTCAACTGCCTCACAAACACCATCTATCTTTTTATTTTTGACTTGGACAACACAAGTATTCTTGAGTCTATTCCCTTGAGAAGTCTCTCCCACCCCTATAACGGTAACATTTAGAACAAAAGACCCCTGGCCATCGCTAATTCTTGAAGAGTTTTCAAATTTATAAACACTTTTTAAAGTGTAGTCGGCTAATACTGATTGTGAAAATACAAATAAAAGAAAACTTAAAATAACAGAAGCTATATTCTTTTCCATGTTAACTACTCCTTAGGGTTAAATTATTAATCTCCACCTTCTTCAACACGCGATATCTTAGGTATTATAATAGCAATGTTTGGGCTCTTGATTATATTAGTATTTCCCCTTCAAGATAAGTAATTGCCTTACCCCCCATAATTACCCTGTCTCCAAGGTATGAGCAATATAACTGACCACCTCTTTTCGATAATTGGCTCGCCAACATATCTCTCTTTTTTAATCGATTTGCCCAATATGGAATCAATTCGCAATGTGCTCCCCCTGTCACAGGATCTTCAGGTATACCCAGCTTGGGGCCGAAAAACCGCGACACAAAATCAACACGATCTCCCGGTGCCGTGACAATTATTCCGTTATATTCTAATTTAGCCAATAAATTTAAATCGGGCTGCATTTTTATAATATCTTGTTCATCATTGAAAACAGCCATCCCATAATTCCCAGAGAGAAACCATGAGGGATTAGCACCGAGTGCACGATTTAGCAGATTAGTGGGATCATCGACTACTTGTGGCTGATATGAAGGAAAATCTAGGTTTATTATGTCTTTGTCGCGACACACATTGAGAATTTCCCCTTTTTTTGTTTCAAACGCGATTTGTTTTTCTTTATAACCTAGTTCTGAATAAAGGATGTGTGCTACTGCAAGGGTAGCGTGCCCACAGAGACCAATTTCAACTTTCGGTGTGAACCAGCGAATGAAAAATTTGTTATTCTTCTCTACAAAAAAAGCTGTCTCAGATAAGTTGTTTTCTGTGGCAATAGATTGCATGACATTCTCTGGTAACCAATCCTGCAATGGACAAACTGCAGCAGGATTACCGCAAAACAATTTCTCACTGAAAGCATCTACTTGGTACATTTTCAGTTTCATAAGATAACCTCTCTAGACTACTGATCTAAGAATTCTTGGATGGTGTTTTTTTTTTAAATAACGTAAGTTACAGAACAAGGAATTCAATAGCTGTCGGAAACAATAATTTCCTTGAGGCATACTAACTCTATTCAGTCTTTTTGCTTTTTTGTGAAGCAATAAAGTCTTCGTATTCCTTCGCGTGATTTTCCATCCAATATTTCATTTTAGAAATATATTCCTCCACACTTTTCCTTTCCTCCTCATTTAGTTGATTCAATACATCCGTAATGTCTTCCCCTTTTTCCACCGATCTTTCATACATCAAAAGTTTGACCTGTCGGGTCACGTAGACATCGAATGGTGTTTTGATATGTTCTGGTAGTTTGCTAACAAATGTTTCCTGTTCAGTTGGATTAGTTATTTTAACAAATTCCCCAAAGTGTTTTACAACTTCATCGGGAATTGGTTCTTTGTGATCATCAATTTCTGGGGGATAAATAATGGGTTTCATAAAAAGCCTCGCCTGTTTGATAGGTAAAAAATGACTCCTTAATAGATTGTAAATCATGGCGTCAAAAGAAAGAAATTATTTAATTCATTAGATACACCCGTCCATATTTTTTCTATTTAGAACCTCATTCTAGTGTTTGAACATTAGAACTTAATACTTTGACTATGACACTATAGATACTAAAGGTGGTTTGTCTGCGATTATGTAACTCGATAATCATAATTTTAAAAAGCACTGCATACATGAAAACGACAACTTTATATAATACCTTGTTTCTTCGATATTTAGTTGCTTTGGTTGTATTGAGCAATTAGCCAAAAAAGGTCGACAGCCTTGAACTGAAGGAATAGCGTGGTATCTTGTGATCGACGAGGCTGTCAATTTTTTCTGGAGGATAAAAATTTTCTCACATAGCTAGCAAGCTTATTGTAATTGCTAAGCAAACTTCCTAAAGCAAATATCGCCAATCCATGATGAGATCCAAAAGTATCGAATTCATGAATACCCAAATCATCAGTTATTTCTATTAGGCATGAAATAAGAAGGATGACATAGACAATAACAGCCAACCATGGAGTTTTTTCAAAATCAATCATTAAACTTATCCCTATTAAAAATATTGTTTTTTTGTCTGAGATTCTAAATGGCCTAGGAAAACCCTTATAGAAATGATGTTGTCTACAT
>CACOJS010000012.1 GCA_902627495.1 Hydrogenophilales bacterium
CATGAATTTTCTCTGTTCACAGCCAGTTTCGAAGTCAACCGTGTGATGCTAAAAGAGCGTACGGGAGCAGTTGAGATGATCTGGCAAGCTACTGACAAAGCTTCAGGAACGATAATCAGCCTTCCGATGATTGGGGTCTTCGAACTAGCCTCAAGCGGAAAATTTAATTCAGCAACATTTTACTTTGATACGGCTAGTCGGGAGGGTAATAAAACTGACACTATTCTCGAAAAACTGAAAATGCCATAGGAACACGATATGAAACTTAAGATACTTCAAATACTTTTTTCTGGCATGTTTATGATAGTTACAAACCACTCTGTTGCCGTGGACTTGAATTGTGAGCCAGATGATGAAAGGTGCAAAAAAGAAGAATATAAGATTACCATTTATAAACAAGGGCGAGACGAATACGACAAGGCTAGACAAACAGGCGATTTCACCAAGGTTTATTTCATCGCACGAGAACTAGCTAATCTAAAAGACAGAAGAGGGAGAATGATGCTGAAGATGGTTTACATTCAGCTTGGATGGGGAAAACATAACAATCTGCCTCAAGCTTATGCCTGGCTTGACCAGGGAGTTAAAGATGGTCTTGAATATGCTCCAAAATGGCTTGATCGCTTACATTCAGAGATGTCACCATCTGAATTGGAAAAAGCAAAGGTACTAATAGACAAAGCAAGTGATTAGCAATAATAACTGCGACTAAGATAATCAATGTCTTCTAAAAAAAAATTATTAGAAGGTAAAGTTGCTCTGATAACCGGTGCTGGGCGAGGAATTGGCCGAGATTTTGCGCTGGCTTTCGCTAATGCTGGTGCAAAGGTTTTAGTAAATGACCTTGGTGGTAGCACGCAAGGAGAAGGTAGAGATCAGATACCAGCAATGGAGGTGGCAAAAGAAATCGAGGATATGGGGGGTACGGCATCCACTAACTTTGATAGCGTTACCAGCTTCTCGGCCGCTCAAAATATGGTTAATCAAGCATTATCTGAGTTGGGAGGACTTGATATTGTTATCAACAACGCTGGAATCTTGCGTGATGTTATTTTCCATAAAATGAGCGAGGAAGACTGGGACTCGGTATTATCTGTACACCTAAAAGGAAGCTTTAATGTTAGTCGTGCCTCTGCAACAGTCTTTAGGAAGAATCAGGCTGGTTCTTTTATTCATATGACTTCTACGTCAGGACTAATAGGAAATTTTGGTCAAGCTAATTACGCAGCAGCAAAGCTGGGTATCGTAGGACTATCAAAATCTATCGCACTAGATATGTCTAAATTCAATGTTAAGTCAAACTGTATAACACCTTTTGCATGGAGTCGAATGATTGGTAGCATTCCGATCAATGATGAAAAGTCTAGAGAACGTGTCGAGAAATTAAAAACTATGTCAACTGACAAGATCGCACCAATAGCCGTAGCACTGTGTTCTGATCAATCACAAGTGACCGGTCAGATATTTGGAGTGCGTAATAATGAAATTTTTTTAATGAGTCAGTCCAGACCATTAAAATCTGTACATCGATCAGAGGGTTGGACCCCAGAGAGCGTTCTCGAACACGCTATTCCGTCAATGAAATCAGAATTCTATAATCTCGATAGGTCAGCAGATGTTTTCAGTTGGGATCCCATCTAATTTAGTATAAATCTATTATGAAATTTGATTATCATAGGATTAAAAAGTGGCCGATTGCAGACGTAAATTTTACTTATTCAAAAAGAGACACCATTTTGTATGCCCTGGGTGTCGGAGTTGGAGTTGATAATCTAGATCAAAGCCACTTGAAATATATTTATGAAGGATCGGATGATTTTTCAGCACTACCAACCATGGTCACCATACTCGGTAACTCGACTTCTTGGCTACGGAAACCTGAAACGGGCATCGATTATGTCCAAGTTCTTCATGGAGAACAGGGAATAAATATTCACAGGAATATACCGGTTGAAGGAGAGTTGAGAGTATCAACCAAAGTAACAGGGATTGCTGATAAAGGACCATCGAGAGGGGCTATGATTTTCTCTGAAAAAAAGCTCTTTGACAGCAATTCAGGAGAACTCTTAGCAACAACCACTGCGACAACAGTGGCCCGAGCTAATGGAGGTTACGGGGGTCCGAGTGATCCGACACCGAAACCCCACCTACTTCCTGAGGAACCAGCAGACTTTGTTTGTGATCTCCCAACACAGACAAGAACCGCCTTAATCTATCGGCTATCAGGCGATTATAATCCTCTTCATGCCGACCCTGAGATTGCTAAAAAAGCTGGTTTTGAGAAACCGATATTACATGGCTTGTGCACCCTAGGGATAGCCGGTCACGCCATATTGAAAACTTGCTGTAATTATGATGCCACTAGGTTGCGGGCGCTACGTCTCAGATTTTCAGCTCCGGTATTTCCCGGCGAGACGATTCGTACCGAAATATGGCAAAATAATGAAACCATTTCGTTTAAATCAAAATCAATTGAGCGCGATCAAACTGTCCTATCAAATGGATATGCTCGCGTCATTAATTAATAATCAACCCTCTATTTCAGGAAAAACTTATGACGGATCAACGTGAATTACCCATTCCAACACCCGAGACCAAACATTTTTGGGAGGGAACGAAAGTGGGAGAGTTACGTTTGCAACGATGTCAGGAATGCTCAAAACACTATTTTCCGCCAAGACACTTCTGTCCAGGTTGCGGTTCAAAAAAAACTGTAGTTTTTAAGGCATCAGGCTATGCCACACTTTACAGCTATGTTATTAGCCATATCCCCGCACCAGGAATCAAACCGCCCTATGCTATAGCTGTAGCAAAGTTAGAGGAAGGTCCGAAAATGATGTGCAACATCTTGAACTGCGATCAGACTCCAGAGGCTTTAGTTCTTGATATGCCTCTAAAAGTAATATTTCAAAAGGTATCTGATGAAATAACCCTTCCTCAATTTGAACCAAAGTAACAGGAAAATCGATGAAACGTAATTCTATAGCGATAGTTGGAGCGGCAGAAACTACTGATTTAGGTAGAATTCCTAACATGTCACAAGTACAGCTACATGCTGATGCCGCCTTAAATGCCATTGAAGACGCCGGGCTAAAAATCTCTGATATCGATGGGGTAGCAACCGCCGGACACAACGCTGTTGAAATAGCACATTATCTTGGAATTATTCCCAGCTGGCTGGATGGAACGTCTGTTGGTGGATGTTCCTTTATGTTGCATGTTAATCATGCTGCAGCAGCCATTCACGCTGGATTGTGCAAAACAGTCTTAATTACACATGGTGAAAGCGGTAAGTCGCAACAAGGTCGGTTTGGTAGGCCCATCTTTCCCTCCCTATTTCAACAACAGTTTGAACGTCCCTTTGGAGCAACAATACCACCTACGATGTTTCCAATACCTGTACTTCGATATATGAAGGACTATAATCTCAAGGAAGATCAACTGGCTATGGTTTCGGTGGTTCAACGGGAGTGGGCTGGTAGAAACCCCCGTTCAACCTTCAAAGATCCGATTACTACAGCCGATGTACTTAATTCCAAAATGATCTGCTACCCCTTTCGGCTTCTTATGTGTTGCCTAGTTACTGATGGTGGAGGGGCATTAATTCTTACTAAAGCAGAAAGAGCAAAAGACCATCCACAAAAACCAGTCTATATTCGTGGTTTTGGAGAAAGCGGTGAAACCCCATTGATCAGTCAAATGGACGATTTTACATCGTCAGCAGCTTTTCGAACTTCTGGGAAAAATGCTTTCAAGGCCGCAGGGATCAATCATAATGACGTTGATCATCTGATGATCTATGACGCTTTTGCTCACCTTCCCATTTATGGTCTAGAAGACCTGGGTTTTGTAAAACCAGGAGAAGCGGGCAATTTTATAGCTGATGGAAACACCCGACCTGGCGGTAGTTTACCAGTAAACACTAACGGTGGTGGTTTAAGCTATATGCACTCAGGAATGTATGGAATGTACGCCCTTCAAGAGGGCGTCAGACAAATGAGAGGCATTGCTCCTGCTCAAATAAATGGTGCAAATATTTCAGTAGTTCATGGTGTTGGGGGAATGTTTGGAGCGGCTGGAACAGTGGTCATGAGTAATAATGACCAAGATTAGTTGCCTTTTAATCTCTTTAATTCTTTTGCCTGCTGGAGAACCATTGCTTTTAATTCGCCGACAACATCATTCAAACCTATAATATTTAAGGGTTTAGCACCAGCAGGTTGACGACCAATATCTTTAATTACTTTTGTAGGTTTTAAAGAAACATTCCTATTCTCACCTACTAGTTTAGCTAGATCAGCTATACTGACACTGGAGGATAAAATTATGAATACGTCAGAAAGACAACGCAAATTATCAACGATTTTGGCAATGGATGTAGTCAATTACACTGCCAAAATGGGTATGGATGAAGAAGGCACCCTAGAGCAGTTAGCGATTTGCCGGGGCATCCTCGAAGAAGAAGTGGCTAAGCAGCAAGGGCGTATTTTTAATACAGCTGGTGATGCGTTTATGGTTGAATTTGCGAGTCCAGTTGGTGCTGTGTCAGCAGCTATAAATATTCAGAATAGTATATCCCAGATAAATACTACCTTATCAGAAACCCAAAAACTTGAATTTCGAATGGGTATAAATATGGGAGATATTATCATCGAAGGGGATAACCTTTTTGGTGATGGAGTAAATGTTGCTGCTCGTCTTGAAGGAATAGCACCTCCAGGGGGGATTTGTATATCCGAAACCATTCAATTAGTAGTTGATGGGAAGATAGATATCGAGTTTGTTGATCAGGGATTACAAACCTTAAAAAACGTAGAAAAACCGGTCAAAGCTTTTTATTTGGAATTAGATCCTGGATCGGGTAAGGCCAGAACTTTTAAACCGGATACCAAGGGTTCGCAATCCAGCCGAAGATGGCTTGGCATTAGTATAATAGCATTACTAGGAATCATTATACTGCAAACTTTGTTAAACAGAGATTATGATTCACCTTCCACTCAAAAAACTGCCAATTCAATCGCAGTTCTTCCTCTCGAAACTAGTCTCAAAGACCAAGAAATTCAAGACCTAGGGATCGGGTTAACTCAAGATCTCAGTCAAGGTTTAATTAAGGCAGCCAAACAATTGAACATTGTTACTTTAAATAAAGCACCTGAAGACCTGACTACTATCTTCAATGAATTGGGTGCAGGATACTTTATATCTGGCAAGCTTCGAAAAGGTGGAGATAGTATAAGAGTATCCGTCAACCTAATTGACGCAAAAACAACAGGAATAGTTTGGTCTGAAAACTACGACAGAAAATTTACGGCCGCAAATGTTTTTGCACTCCAAGATGAAATAGTTAATAACATTGTTGAAGAACTAGTCGGAAATGGTGCAGTCCTAGCTAAGGAAGTAGCAAAAAATGTATACAATGCTGGCACTGAAAACCTAGATGCATACGAATGTGTAAATTTTGTCAGAGGTCAATTTTTCAAAGTTCTCAGTACAGATTTACATGAAAGATCGGTAGCATGCCTAAAACAAGCCGTCGCGGATGACCCAGGATATAAAGAAGCTTGGCAACTTCTTGCCCAAATGCTTTCATGGGGATACGGGCTATTTGGTACTATGCCAAAATCAGTTTTATACGAGGCCGAAAAAGCTGTGGATAATGCCATTCGAATTGACAAGAATTTTGCTCGTGCGTATGCGTCAAAAGCTGAAATTTCTCTCCAATTAAACAAACGCGATGAAGTTTATGAATATGGAGAAAAAGCTGTTGCACTGGCTCCAAATGATGCAGGCACAGTAGGAATTATCTCCTATGTAATAGGTGCACTTGGTTTTGGATGTAGTTCTCCTGAAAACCTAGTTATCAAGTATGGTTACGATCGAGAGTTAGGTTGCCAAAGATTAGAGAGAGGTTATGAGCTTGCAAAAATTGCTAATCAATTAGATGTGGGGAATATCAACTCTTATGATAATTATGGGTTAGGCAATTATTATCTTGAGAAGCGCATGTGGAAAGAGGTTCTTGCAGAATATGAGAAGATTCCAAATCCAGATTTTGTCTGGTGGAATTTATGTATGGGAATCGCCTACCATGGATTAGGTGATCTTGAACGAGCCAAACAAATGTTCTCAAAAATTCATTCGTTAGCAGGCCCTAAATCCTTAGCTCGAGTTGAAAATGATTTCGCCATTTATGGGTTAGATATATATACTGAAGAGATGCGAGACATGTACATAGAAATGGGGCTTCAGTAAATAGCTGTAGCTCTATCTTTAATAAAAAGGTCTGAATTATGGTAGATCAAACTAGGCAGAGAAAACTATCCACGATCTTAGCAATGGATGTGGTTAACTACACGGCTAAAATGGGCAATGATGAGGAAGGCACTCTTGAACAGTTGGCCAAATTGCGCAGTATTATTGAAGCAATAGTTGAAAAGCAACAAGGTCGTATTTTTAATACAGCGGGTGATGCATTTATGATTGAGTTTGCTAGCCCTGTCGAAGCGGTAACAGCTGCTATAAACATTCAAAAGAAGGTCTCTATTGAAAATGAAGGCATTGCTAGTGACCAACGAATGGAATTTCGAATGGGCATCAACATGGGAGATATTATCATTGAAGGAGATAATCTCTTTGGCGAGGGTGTTAACGTTGCTGCTCGCTTGGAGGGAATAGCACCTCCGGGAGGTATCTGCGTTTCCGAGATGATTCAAACTGTCATCGAGGGTAAAATAAAAATCGAGTTTGTTGATCTAGGTCCTCAAAACTTAAAGAATGTTGAAAAGCCAGTTCGAGCTTATTACCTTGAACTTGAACCCGGGTCGGGAAAGGCAAAACGCTATAAGGCTCCCTCTCAGAATTCACACATCAACCCATTTAAATGGGCTACTGGGGTCATGGGGTTGGTCCTTATTATTGGTGTTTACTTTTTTTTGCAGAACGAAAGCTCTGACCTTAAATTGCAAAACTTAAACTCCATAGCGGTTATCCCTTTAGAAACCGATGCATCCAACCAAGATCAAATTAACCTCGCAAACGGACTAACCCAAGATATTAGTGGTGGACTGACCAAAGCCTCTCGAGGCTTGAATGTGATAGCACTTAATTCAAAGCCTGATAATACGAATGATATAAACAAGGATACTGGTGCTAGTTATATCATCCAAGGCAATTTGAGGCAGTCTGCCGATATACTTCGCATATCGATAAACCTAATTGATGCCGTAACCATGGCAAACATATGGACTGAAAATTATGATAGAAAACTGAAAGCTTCTAATATCTTTCAGCTACAAGACGAAATAGTTAACAGCGTGGTTGATGAACTTGTTGGCAATGGGGCCATTTTAGCACAACAAGTTGCACAAAGAGTGAGTTCGACTGGAACAAAAAACCTAAGTGCCTATGAATGCGTTAATTTTGTGCGAGGCCAGTTCTTCAAGATACTAAGCCCTGACCTGCATGCTAAATCACTTACCTGCCTGCAAAAAGCAGTAATAGATGATCCAAAATACAAAGAAGCTTGGCAATTACTGGCACAGATCTATGCTTGGGGATACTCTCTATACGGTACCGTGACAAAAGAGCAATTAAGCAAAGCAGAGGAAGCAGTGGATGCTGCAATATTGATAGACAAAGATTATGCACGAGCATACGCCACCAAGGCAGAACTTAATTTATACTTCCAGCGGTACGATGATGTCATTACGTATGGTGAGCAAGCTGTGGCATTAGCTCCTAATGATTCAGCTACTGTGGGTAATATCTCTTATCTTTTTGATCATACAGGATATGGATGTAGCTCATCCACCCAAATCCTAGAACGATATGGATACAATCGTAAGGAGAACTGCAAAAGGCTGGAACGAGGGTATGAATTAGCCAAAATAGCTAACAGACTGGACACTGGCAACATACACTCTTACGATAACTATGGATTGGGTGTTTATTTGGTAGAAAAACGCAACTGGCCACAAGTAATAATTGAATTTGAAAAAATTCCCAACCCCGAATTCATGTGGTGGAATATTTTCATGGGACTAGCTCACCATGGCATTGGTGATCCTAATAAGGCCCAACAAAGATTTGACAAAGTTAATAGCCTTATCGGTTCAAACGTAATGCAACGCATTGAGCGAGAAGCTAAAATATGGAACATGCAAATTTTTATTGATGAGGTGAAAGATACTCTACTGAGCTATGGTATAAAGTGACAAAAAAATCTATTTTTGTAATATGTAAAGTCCCCCAATTATCCAATTATCAGGGTCTTTACGAAGATTCTCCTTGGAAAATCTGACAAGCCGAAAACCATTGTTTTGTGCTAATCTCATCACATATGAATATGATTGAGCATATCGACCAGTTTTACGTAAAACAAAATCACCCTCCTCCAGGTGTTCAGTTGAAAAGATGAATAACGCGTTGGAATTTGACTTATCAGATACAGTCTTGAATAATTGTGTGAGGTTACCAACGTAAATAAATGTATCTGAACAAAGGAAAAGATCATAATTTACATTTTGTGCTTCTAACACCTCAATAATATCCCCTTGTACTAGAGAATCATAAATATTCTTCTCTTTTGCCATGTCTAGCATCTTTGACGACAAGTCAATTCCTAATAAATATTTAACTGAGTTTCTAAATGAAATCCCAGCTAACCCAGTACCACACCCTAGGTCTACTGCCCTATCAAATTTCTTGTTATTTAATTCATCACATTGATCAAAATATTTTTTTAATATCGATGGTGTTTTATATTGCAATACATAAACCAAATGATGCTCAAAGTGATCGGCATACTCATCAAAGACTTTTGAAATATAGCTTTTAGGGGCAGATTGAGTTGTGGTGCCACTAAGAGCATTCACGAGATGGGCTACATAACCCGCCTGTGGATCTATAGCTAACGCCTTTTTATAAGAATCTAAAGCATCACTGAACCTCCCCATTTCTTTCAATACATTTCCAAACATCACATGTCCTTCAAATAGGTCGGGGTTTATTTTCACCGCTTCGTGATAAATATTAGCTGCATCTATTGGCAAGTTTTGTTTTAGGAGAACGTTTCCTAAGTTAATATACGCTTCATAATAATCTTCTTTTAATTTAACAGCTTTCTTGAACGACTTTTTTGCCTCCGCCAACTTATTTTGATGTTCCAGAAGTACCCCCATATTATTGTGAGCTCCTGCATTTGTTGGATTTATAGACAATGATTTTTCAAAAGCCTTTTGTGCCTCCTCAGACCTTCCTAATTTAAATAAGGCTAGACCCTGATTACTATATCCTTGATCATGATCAGGCTTTATAACCGTGGATTCTACAAAACATTCAAGTGCTTTTGAAAATTGTCCTTCAGAAGACAGTATTGCACCTTTTATATTCAGTAACGTTATGTCTTTCCGGTAATTCCCCTCATAATCACTGACTAAGCCTAAGGCGTCTGAGAACTTCTTTTGATTATATAAGTTTAAAACTTTATTGATAATCTCCAATGGCACAACATCTTTATCCAATTGTTGAGCCTCAATGGAGGCTATAGCTGCTAATGCATCAGGATTTGAAGGATATGAGTCTAGAACTTCTAGGTATAATTTATAAGCTGCCGCATATTGGCCCCTTTTCATTAGTGTTTTAGCCGTGGATAAGATGGAAGTAAGTGACATATGACCTTTTAGTCCCTATGGTCCGAGTTAATTGGTCACCACAGTTTCCACTTGGGTTTTGAAGGAGCCTCAGTAATTAGAGGGTTTTGGGGATAGTTGACTGTTAGGATCAGCTTCGTATCATCCCGAAGTTTCAAAAGACCCATGTTATCATAGGACTGAACTAACACCATGAGTGAGCGCTCCACTGCAGGGGTTTCCGGGTATACCTTAAGAATTTCTTTTGCTCTCCCCGCAGCCGCAACATAAAAACCTCTTTTAAGGTAGTATTCAGCAACGTTAGCTTCGTGATCGGCCAAGGTGTTAACAATCAGCCTCATCCTGGATCGGGCATCAGATGCGTATTCACTGTTTGGATACCGAACAACTAATTGTCTGAAGGTCTCAAATGCATTTGTTAGGGAACTTGGGTCTGTTTCACTTAGTGGGGCATTTAAAAAGCTTAAAAAGCCCATATTTTCACTGAGGTATATATAACCTTTTAGATAATAGGCATAAGGGACATGCCTGTGCTTTGGGTGTTCCCTAATAAATCTATCACAACTAGCAATCGCTTCAGCACCTTTAGCATGTTTCCATAGGGCATATGCCGACTCGAGACTAGCCTGCTGAGCAAAGACCCCATAGGGGAAACGTGCCTCTAACTTTTGGTAATAATCAATGGCTGAATCATACCGCTTGTTGGCTAAGTTTGAATTTCCCTCCTCATAGAGTTTTTTTGCACTCCAATCTGCCGTTTTATCGTAATCTTTACCAGCACAGCCAACCAATGCCAAAAGAGCTATAATTAATAAATTTTTTTTGAACATACCCATATTTTATATTAAAGTGCCGACATCATCTAAAATTTATCCGATTATAGACCAAGGAGGATTGTGACGGGTCTAAAATTTACTCTACCCTCCGAACTAGCAGGGTATCGCTTAGATAAAGCTATTGCCACCATTACGCCACAGTATTCCCGCGGGCAAATCCAGAAGTGGTTAAAAAACGGAAGTGTTGCAGTGGATGATAGACCTGTATCACCCAAATTGAAAATTTGGGGTGGTGAAAAAATCACTATTGACACCTCTACTGATGAGAAAAAGCTACAGTTTTCTCCTGAACCAATTCCTCTTTCAATCGTTCATGAAGACCAATCAATCATTGTAATCAACAAGCCTGCCGGATTGGTTATGCACCCTGGTAACGGAAATTGGAGTGGTACTTTGCTCAATGCCTTATTGCATCATCACCAAGATCTAACACAAATACCACGTGCAGGTATAGTTCATCGCCTAGATAAAGAAACCAGCGGACTATTAGTCGTTGCCAAGACACTACCCGCCCAACTTAGTCTAGTGAAGCAACTACAGAAGAGATCCGTTTGCCGGGAATATATTGCTTTAGTATCTGGGAGATTAACTGCCAGTGGTAAAGTAGATGCTCCCATTGATCGTCACCCCACTTACAGGACAAAAATGGCAATAAATCGAAATGGAAAACCAGCGGTGACTCATTATTTTCCGCTAGAAACAGGAAAAAATTGGAGCATGGTGAATTGTAAGTTAGAGACCGGCCGAACACATCAAATTAGAGTCCATCTCACTTATCTTGGGTACCCTTTAATAGGAGACCCGCTATATAAAAATAAATCTAGTAACATCAAGTTTTCGCGACAAGCATTAAATGCATCTAAACTAACCATTAATCACCCTGACCGAAAAGGGCAAATGAAATGGGAAATACCACTACCTTCTGATATGTCATACTTGCTCGAAACTCTCCGTGAAAACAAAAACACCTGATCTAATTTTTCCTGACTGGCCTGCCCCTAAAAAGGTGAAAGGATTTATTACTCAAAGAAAAAAAGGCTGGAGCAAACCACCCTATAATTTCTTCAACCTTAGCCTATCAGTTGGCGATAACATCATAAATGTTTCGAAAAACCGAAGGTTACTCCGTCAAATATTACCAAACGACCCTTGTTGGCTTGATCAAGTTCACGGAACAAAAATTGTTAAGGCTGATGCTACTCCCTCCCCCGTGAAAGCAGATGCCTCTTTTACCAGACAAGTAAATACAGTATGTGCCCTGACGATTGCTGATTGTATACCCGTTTTAGTTTGCGATCGGCAAGCAACTTTTGTCGCTGCTATTCATGCTGGCTGGCGAGGGTTATTAACCGGCATTCTTGAGAAAGCCGTCAACACCTTTAATTTGTCACCATCAAATCTACTAGTCTACTTAGGTCCAAGCATCGGGCCTACTGCATTTGAGATCGGTCCAGATGTTTTTGATAAAATTATTGCTCAACCCTCATTTAAGTCAAATGAAATCACAGAGCATCCCTTGTCAAATAAATGGTTTGCTAATTTGACCGAAATTGCAAAAAATCGGCTAAAGGCAATAGGGGTGGACAACATTTTTGAAAGTGGGTTGTGTACTTTTAGCAATCCAAAATCCTTTTATTCACACCGAAGAGATAACCCAACGGGAAGAATGGCAGCATGCATTTGGCTAGAAGGAAGGGAGAAAAAATAAAGTCTATGTTTTAGTTCTCAGAAAATTCTCAATTTTCTCTTGATCTCGTGATCTAGTCATAGGAGGAAGACTACGCCAAATTGCCTTTCCATATGACTTAGAAACTAATCTTGGGTCACATATCATCAGAACACCTCTATCATTGTCATCCCGAATTAATCTACCTGAACCTTGCTTAAGGGTTAGAATCGTCTTGGGCAACTGGTATTCAAGGAACGGATTTAATCCTTCTTTTTTCATTTTTTTTATACGTGCTTGCAATACTGGGTCATCCGGAGGACCAAAAGGAAGACGGTCTATAATGACCAAAGAAAGCGACTGCCCTCTGACATCCACTCCTTCCCAGAATGACATTGTACCGAGTAATAGCGCATTCTTTTCTTGTGTAAAACGATTCAAAATAATTGACTTGGGCTGGTATCCTTGCACCAAAATACTACTGTGAAAGTTCAATCGTTCCATTTTCTCTCTAATAATCTTTTCCGCCTTGAACATAGCCCTATTACTAGTGAAAAGGAAAAACGTCCTGCCCTCAGATGCAACTATTAAAGGCACCGCTGCATCAACTACCTTTTCTGTATAATCAGGCAAATTAGGATCTGGCAATCCTCTCGGTAAAAACAGCCTAGCATTATCCGAGTAATTGTATGGACTTTTCCAGTTTTTGGTTTTAGCTTTTTCTAATCCTAGTTGCTTGATATAATGAGTAAAATCATTATCAATTGACAAAGTAGCACTTATAAAGATCCAAGCCTGACTTCTAACTTCAAGATGGTTTCTAAAGATTTTAGCTACGTTGAGTGGTGTTCTATTAAAATGAACTGATTTTTTAAATGCTTCCGTCCAGCTTACAAACTCCAAATTTTTATCTAGATTATTCCAAAGTACTAGCTTTTCCATATGAACCAAACCTCGAGAATAACAATTTAATAGTCCATCAGACCTTTGTTTGTGAGGTTCCATTTGCTCAAGAAATTTCTTAAGTAAAACCATCATATTTTCAAAAGCCTCAGAAAAGCTCTCATCTCTTATAAAGGATGACTTAGCATAGTTATCATTATTAGTAAGGCATGATGCAATCACCCCCCTTACCGAGGAATCCAACTGGTCTAATACTTGACTCAATTCCTTGCTATCAGAAGCTTGAGCCGAAACTTCAACCCGTGTATCTCTGATCAATTCAATAATTTGATTTGTTGACAGGGAATCTCCAAAAAAAATACTGGCAACTTCTGGAAGCAGGTGTGCCTCATCAAACACTACTGACTCACACTCCGGTAACAGCTCAGACAACCCTACATCCCGCAGCAAAATATCAGCGAAAAAAAGATGGTGGTTAACTACAACAACATCTGATTCCAAAGCTGCGGAGCGTGCTTTGACCACAAAACATTTATTGTAAAAATCGCAATCAGACCCTAAGCAATTATCTCTGCTTGACACTACTGAATCCCAAACCTCTGAATTCTCCGGTACGTTTTCACAGTTAGAGCGATCACCAGTTTCTGTTTTGCCGATATATTTTTCTATTTCAAGCAGGATTTGTATCTCCTCTTTTGAAGTAAATCTTCCCTCTTCTTTAGTTCTGTGAAAAAAATGATGACAAACATAATTTGATCGTCCTTTAAGCAACGAGACTTTCCTCTTCACCCCTAATGAATGCATTATTTTTGGAATATCTTTGTTAAACAACTGGTCCTGGAGAGTCTTAGTTCCCGTTGAGATAATCGATTTTCGGTTGTGCAGGAAAGTGGGAACAAGATATGCAAATGTTTTTCCGGTTCCGGTACCAGCCTCAGCAACTAAAATTTCACCACTCTCAATGGACTCATATATGGCAGAAGCCATATCAACTTGGTCAGAGCGATATTTATAATCACTTATTTTTTTGGAAAGTGGCCCATCTAATTTAAAAATTTCTTCCATTAATCAGGTTATAAAGCTTTATTTTATGGAATTGATTATAATCTAATATCACTAATTTCTAGCGTTTCTAATGATTAAAATCAAAATAATAGCTATTGTTAATATTATTGCTGCCTTATTTTTTATTACCAACCTTCCAAATATCGAAGGCGGTCGGTTTTTAGGTGGTAGTGTCTTAGCTCTGTTCCATTTAATAATGGCTATCGGTTTTTTAATAACAGCCACTTGGGCCCGCTCACTCATGATCATATATACAACATTTCAATTATTTGCACTAATAACCGCAAATGTTGTCTCAGTATTGAGTCTCCAATATCAATCTTTTTCCACGTGGGGGATAACACTGCTTGCCATGCTATTTATTCTAGGTCCATTATTAATTTGGATTTTAATTTTCCTACTTAACGAAAATACTAAATTTATTTTTAAGTAACTGCTATAGCTTAGTCGTCATCGCTCTCTGATCCTGAATAACGTCTCGGAAGACTTTGTTCACTCTTTACTCCAAGTTTCACTAATTGTTCAGCTTGAGATATTAGACTTCGTCCTCCTCCTTGCACCAATCTATTTTCAGCACTCACAAAACTTTCCTTTGTCTTATCTAAATGAACTCCGACCTTCTCCATATCTTTAGCAAAACGAACAAACTGGTCATATAATAATCTCCCTCTATTACTGATTTCCTGAACATTTTGAGTTTGTTTGTGCTGCCTCCATATGTCTTCAACTAATCGAATTGCTAATACTAAATTTGTATGGCCAAGAACAAAAATTTTTTTTGCAAACGCATTTGATAATAAATTAACATCTTCCCGAATAGCTTCAGAAAAAGCCTCCTCAATAGGAACAAACATCAAAACCATATCTGGGGAATTTAATTCGCTTTGATATTGCTTTCCAGACAATTCAGCCACTCTTGATCTAACTGCAGAGACATGCCTTTGCAACGCAGCTTTTTTCTGCACCTCCCCTTCAGAGTTAACGTATTCAAGCCAATCATTAAGGGAGACTTTGGAGTCAATCACTAAGTGCCTTGCGTCGGGTAGGTCTATTATTACATCCGGCCTGACTTGTTGACCATCTTCTCCAGTTTTGGTCACTTGCAATCGATAATTTTCATTTTCCTTTAGACCCCATTTTTGCAAGATCTCCACTAATACGCTCTCACCCCAGGCCCCTCTTGTTTGTGATTTCATGGTTAATGCGTTAGTTAGTTTTTTTGCATCTTCATGCATAGTATTGGTAATCTGCTGGAATAACATAAATTTTTCACCAAACTGCACATTGGTCTTTTTTATACTATCAACCTGATTACTTACATCAGTCCGGTAATTTTGAAGGGTTGTTTTGATGGGTTTAAGAATACCTTCAAGACTTGTTTCATTTCTTTCAAAAAATCTATTTTCCTGGATCTCCCATATTTTCGATGTTAATTTTTTTGCAAGATCCTCTTGAGTGTCATGATGTGCAATTCTTTCCTTGAGTCTCCCAATTTCAACCTTTAAATTATTAGACTCTTTCTCTAATTCCATCTTTTTTTTACTTGATAACCACAGGACTACTACAGTACCCACCACAATTCCCAAAACAAAATATGATGATATGGTTAATATATTATCAATCATGATTCAATAATTACACCTTAGTTTAGCGATTTGCTCTTCTTCGTTCGTATTCTTTTAAAAAATACTTCCTAAGCCTAACATCTTTTGGTGTTATTTCTACCAATTCGTCATCAGCAATGAATCCTATAGCTTTTTCCAGCGTTAAATCAATTGGGGGAACTAAATTTATTGCGTCATCTTTTCCAGATGCTCTTACATTTGTTAGTTGTTTGGCTTTTATTGGATTGACCACTAAATCATTATCCCTGTTATTAATCCCAATTATCATTCCTTCATAAACAGCATCGCCCGGCTTGACAAACAGGCGGCCTCTCTCCTGCAATTTCCATAAAGCGTAACCCACGGCTTTGCCGTCCACTTGAGAAACCAACACACCCCGCCTATTAGAATCATTAATGGCAGAAATAGGACCATAGGAATCGAAGACATGATGGGCGATTCCATCGCCTTTGGTAAGAGTAAGAAAATGACTCTGAAATCCGATTAAATTTTTGGCGGGGATTTTATATTCTAATCGAACACGGCCTACTGCACTGGAATCTAGATTAATGAGCTCACCTCGCCTCCGCCCCAAATCCTCTATTACCGCACCTTGTACGCCCGATACAATCTCTACGGTCAGTAGCTCATAGGGCTCCTCTTTAACACCTCCGTTGTCTCGGTATACTACCTCCGGACGGCCTACAGCCAGTTCATACCCCTCTCTCCTCATATTTTCCAATAAGATAGTAAGGTGTAATTCTCCACGACCTGAAACAACAAAGGTATCTGACTCTCCCGAAAAATCAACTTTCAAAGCAACGTTAGACTGTAACTCTCGCTCTAAGCGCTCCTTTAACTGCCTACTAGTAACAAAGTCTCCTTCTCCGCCAGACAAAGGTGAGTTATTTACCATAAACTTCATGGTTAGTGTTGGGTCATCTACCTTTATCATTGGCAAAGCTTTAGGTAAATCTATATCACAAATGGTGTCGCCGATTTCTATGTTATCTATGCCGTTAAAAAGTATTATATCTCCTGCTACTGCGGCTCCAACTGATACTTGCTCAATACCCATAAATTTTAGTATTTGATTTATCTTAACCGTCTCTGGTCTCGCTGAAGGCCCTTTATATAATGAGACTTTTTGTCCTGCCTCAATTCGGCCACACGTAATTTTACCAATTCCGATTCTTCCCACAAAACTAGAATAATCCAAGGAGCACACTTGCAACTGTAGACCAGTATTTTTGTCAAAATTCCCGGTAGGAACATGTTCAATTATAAGGTCAAGTAAAGGGTTCATATCGGAGTGACCATCATTTAGAGAGGTCACCGCCCATCCCTCAATTGCTGAAGCGTACACAACCTGAAAATCTAACTGGTCCTCTGATGCCCCAAGATTATCAAATAAATCAAAGGTCCTATCTACTACCCAATCAGGTCGGGCCTGGGGGCGGTCAGCTTTGTTAACTACAACAATTGGCCTAAGCCCCAATGCAAGGGCTTTTTTTGTGACAAACCTGGTCTGGGGCATGGGCCCATCAACACCATCCACAAGCAATAGAACTCCCTCCACCATCGAGAGAACCCGCTCCACCTCACCACCAAAGTCGGCGTGCCCTGGGGTATCAATAATATTTATTTGGACATCTTTATATTGGATAGAACAATTTTTCGAGAAAATCGTAATTCCTCTTTCTTTTTCCAAATCATTTGAATCCATAATACGATCGCTAACATTTTGGTACGAAGAAAACGTTCCAACTTGGTGTAATAGTTTGTCAACTAAGGTTGTTTTACCATGATCAACATGGGCAACTATTGCTATATTTCTTACCTTGTGAATCATTACCTAAACATATTGGTCAAAGGGGGAAATTGCTCTCATTTTACCGTCACAGAAGGTGTACCTTTACGTAGCGTACCAATGCTACAAGCAGAAGAAAAACCCCTTTCCTTCAGCAGATTAATCACCTTCTCAACTCCACTTTCATCACAGGAAATTAAAAGACCTCCACTGGTTTGAGGGTCACATAAGATATCCTGAACCCAGTAATCCATTGAGCTATTATGAACCAGTTTCCTGTAGCTATCCCAATTACGTGCGGATGCACCAGTTTTGACTCCCGACATAGCTAGTTCCCTAGCATCACTGATTATCGGAACATCAGCAACCTTAATCTCTGCTGAGAGCTGTGACGCCTTACACATTTCCACCAAATGTCCAAGCAAACCGAATCCCGTAACGTCAGTCATAGCATTCACTTCGCAGACTTGTGCCAATTCAAATCCCACAGTATTTAATTGCGTAGTGAGATTCAAAAGAAGTTCATATGTACTAGCACTAACAACATTCTTGCCCAAACCAGCAGAAATAATCCCTACCCCTAAAGGCTTAGTTAAAATTAGTCTATCATTATGCCGTCCATTGCTGTTCATTTTTAAGTTCTTGGGATTTAAAATTCCTAATGCAACTAGCCCATAGAATAGTTCTTTAGAGTCTATGGAATGACCACCAGCTATCGGAACCGAGATTTTATTACATATGGCATTAGCCCCCTCTAAAATTTTTCTAACGTCACTCTCGGAAGTATCATTAACTGGAAACCCTAAAACAGATAGACCCATAATGGGCCTCCCTCCCATAGCGTAAATATCAGAAATAGCATTTACAGCTGCTATACGTCCAAATTGATATGGATCATCAACAATCGGGGTGAAAAAATCAGTCGTAGCAACTAGTGCTTGCGTTGCGTTAATACGATAAACTGCTGCATCATCTGATTCGTCAAGACCAACCAACAAGTCGGGAAACAACTGGGAAGATGGGCTACCCTCCAGCAAACGAGCTAAAATACTCGGGGGAACTTTGCAACCACAACCCCCTCCTTTTGAAAATTTTATTAGTTTACTTGGCATGATACTCTAAGTGTTTTTACTTGAACAAAGGGCAAATACAACGAAGCAATTCTGTAAACAGAATTAGGTGTAAAAATGATAAAATATGTTTCAAACTTACATGAAATAAACAAATTCGACAATGTCATAGACGTGCGTTCTCCTTCTGAATTTAAACTTGATCACATACCAAACGCCATTAACCTACCCGTCCTAACTGATGATGAGCGTCACCTAATAGGGAAGACCTATACACAAATTTCTACCTTTAAGGCCAAAACTAAAGGTGCTGCTTTAATTGCCCGAAATATTGCCGACCATATTTCAAAGGAACTGGATAATAAACCAAAATCATGGAAACCGCTTGTTTATTGTTGGAGAGGTGGCAAACGGAGTAAAGCTATGGCACTAATTTTTAAGGAAATTGGTTGGGATGTAAATATTCTACAAGGAGGCTACAAAGCTTACCGTAGGTTTGTTAGAGACCAAATTGCCGAGATCAGCTCCAAAGTGTCACTTAAAGTAATTTGTGGCCCAACTGGATCAGGCAAAAGCCTTTTATTGCATTCACTGAGAAATATAAATTCCCAAATAATTGATCTAGAACAATTGGCTAATCATAGAGGGTCAGTTTTAGGATGGATGCCCAATACGCCTCAAGAATCACAAAAAATGTTTGAGACTAAGGTTTGGGAAACTCTATCTTCGTTCGATCTCACACAACCAATTTTTGTTGAGTCGGAAAGTAAAAAAATAGGGAATCTACAAATTCCACAACCTCTCATAAGCAGAATGTGGGACTCCGATTGTATAGTACTCGAGGCGACTTTAGTTTCAAGAGTTGAGCTATTGATGAATGATTATAAACATTTCTTGAATGCACCTGAAAAATTAATAACAAGCTTATCACCACTGGTCCGCACTCATGGGGAAAAAACAGTAAATTCATGGGTTAAACTAATTAATCAAAAGAAGTGGGATATTTTTGTTGAGGAGATATTAAAAACGCATTACGATCCTGCGTACAAAAGATCTATAGAGGGCCACTATAATAGACTTAGTTCTGCTTCGTATCACTGTATTAACAAATTTAATAAGGAAACTCTCTCAACCATATCAATCCATATCTCCAATGAAGCTCAGTAATATAAAAAACAAACAATGACAATTGGCTTAAGAATAAGCGTTCAAACTATTTTTGGGGCTAACCAAGGGGTCCCTCAACTAATAAAATTACTGGAAAAATACTCGGCAAACGCAACCTTCTTTTTTGCCATGGGCCCCGACACGAATGCAGTTTCTATCAAGCAACTAAGACAATCCCTATCTTTAAGATATTTCAATTACAAATCAATAAACTATCGGACTATTTTAAGACGCCAAACTTTCGAAACTGATTGCAAGGATATACTGACGCTAGCGAAAGAAAATGGGTTTGAGATAGGTGTTGATAGGTTTAATAGCACCTCATGGAAGAACAATGCTCTCTACGCAAGTTCTAATTGGACCGAATTACAAATGCAACGAACCAACTCTATTTTCACAAAACTTAGTGGGGAAGCTCCAAAAGCATCATCTGCACCTTTTTGGCAAATGAATCGAGATGCTTATCGATTAAATCAAAGGCTAGGGTATAACTATACGTCTGATACCCGTGGAACACATGCATTCCTTCCGATATTCGACGGAGAAATCATCTCATGTCCTCAGCTCCCGACTACCTTACCAACAATCCCCGAAATGATTCAAGGAAAGAGAATGGAACCAGACTTTCTACTCCAAAGTACCATTGAGCACATGAAAAGTCTTAATCAGTTGATCTATGGTGCTCATGCTGAAATAGAGGGAGGTCCATATTACTCACACTTTGATAAACTTTTGCAGCATTGGAGTAACAATAAACATGACGTGGTATCGTTGCAACAATATTTAGAAAGATCAGTAGACAACCTACCAAGACATAACGTTATAACTAGAAAAATACCTGGCTTCACAAATCCTCTAGCTTATCAAGGTTCGGAATTTCTTGGTTAGTTTGGATTTATAATTTATAGAGCAGTTCATGTTAAAGAAAGGAAAAAAATGACAACATCACTAGTAGGACTCAAAGTGCCTGAATTTTCTGCACCCTCCTCCAACGGGGAAACTTTTAATTTGCATGATTTCACAGGTAATCCCCTAGTCTTATTTTTTTATCCAAAAGATAATACCCCAGGTTGCACGGCTGAAAGCATTCAGTTTACCAAATTACACAAACATTTTTTAAAATACCGTTGCGAGATCATTGGAATATCTAAGGACTCGATTGAATCTCACAAAAAATTCATAAAAAAATATAAATTATCTTTTGATCTAATTTCTGATGAATCTGGAGAAGTCTGTCAGATGTTTGGTGTTATGAAAATGAAGAATATGTACGGTAGAAAATACCTTGGCATCGAAAGAAGCACCTTCTTAATAAATGAAAAGGGTATTGTATCGTCTGAGTGGAGGAAAGTTAAGGTGCCAGATCATGCAGAACAGGTTTTACAGATGGTTGCTTCCTTGTGAGCAACTTGCGATATTTTTTTGTGTCGAAGGATGCATGCTTTTGTCAAGGCTTACTAATGATTAGTGCAAACATAAAATATATGGGGGTGGAATGAATCAAAAACAAAAAAAACTTAAACCAATACCAAAGTTATTTGTTTTGGATACCAACGTTCTTTTCCATGATCCCAAAAGCCTGTTCAAATTTATCGATAATGATATTTATTTATCAATTCACACGCTTGAAGATTTAGATAATAATAAAAAGGGAATGTCAGAAACTGCACGTAATGCACGTGAAGCCAGTAGAATTTTAGATAATCTAATTCGTCAATATTCCGGCAAATTAGAGAATGGAATTCCATTAAAAGATAACAGCGAAAATGTGTTATTAGCTGGAAGATTATTCCTCCAAGGCGAGCCTATTAAACCGAATTTCACTAGTACGATACCTCTTGAGAAGGATGGTAACCAAGTAATATTTTTGGTTAAAGATTTACGAGAAAGACATCCGGATCGAACTGTTGTGCTGGTCACAAAAGATGTAAACATGCGCATTAAAGCCAAGGTCCTGGGTATAGATACACAAGACTATGATAATGATAAGGTATTTAACAGTTTTGAAAGACTTAGAAGTGGTATACAAGTGCTCCCACCAAATTTCAAAGTCAATCATGAAAGTCAACTATATAACTCTCGAAAAGACGGATTCATCTACTATAATCTCAAAAATATTAATAGTCGATATAAGTACTTACCGAATCAGTTCCTTTGTGATGAGACAGAGCATACCCTAGCATTCCAGGTGCATTCGGTATCAAAAGATAATATCGTATTACGGTCGATACACAACTACCTAGATCCAAAATCATCTATCTGGGGTATTTATGCCAAAAATAAGGAGCAAAACTTTGCTCTCAACTTGCTGATGGATCCTAATATCCACCTTGTTAGCCTGGTTGGAGCGGCAGGCACAGGTAAGACCCTCCTAACTCTCGCAGCGGGATTAGCTCAAACACTGGAAGCCAAAAAGTTTTCGGAAATAATAATCACAAGAAATACCATACCGATAGGTGAGGATATTGGATTCCTCCCTGGATCAGAGGAAGAAAAGATGAATCCATGGATGGGAGCAATTGAGGATAATTTGGAAGTGCTAAATAACACAACTCAAGCTTCAGGTCAGTGGGGTCGTGCCGCCACACAAGATTTCTTGTTCTCAAAAGTAACCATAAAATCCTTGAATTTTATGAGGGGTAGAACTTTTACAAATAAATTTCTAATTATTGACGAAGCCCAAAATCTGTCGCCGCAACAGCTGAAAACACTAATCACCCGAGCAGGGCAAGGAACTAAGGTCATTTGTTTAGGAAACACTCTACAGATAGATTCGCCTTTTTTAACAGAGGATAGCTCTGGCTTAACCTACGTGGTTGATAAGTTCAAGGATTGGGAAGGGGCTGGTCACATAAGATTGACACAAGGCGAACGATCAGAACTCGCTGATTATGCGATCCATAACCTTTGAATGAAAGTCGCCCAAAACAATATAACCTAAAATTTATTGTCGCTAATATGGTTCGCAAATCGTGTATATTCACCTTGAAATGTTAAGATTACTTGTCCAGTTGGCCCATTTCGTTGTTTCGCAACTATAATCTCAGCTGTTCCCGCATCCGGAGTGTCAGGATTGTATACCTCATCTCTATATATAAAAAGGATTACATCCGCATCCTGTTCTATGGCTCCCGACTCCCTAAGATCGGCCATGACTGGTCGTTTATTAGGCCTCTGTTCCACCGATCTATTCAATTGAGACAGTGCTACTACCGGTACCTGCAACTCCTTAGCAAGAGCTTTTAGGGCTCGAGAAATTTCAGATATTTCAGTGGCTCTATTTTCTCCCGCAGAGGGAGATGACATCAATTGAAGGTAATCAACGATGATCAAACCCAACTTTTTGTATTCCCTGTGCAATCTTCGGGCTCTAGCTCTCAACTCAAGTGCATTCAAAGCGGCAGTTTCATCAATTTGGATTGGAGCTTTTGTAAGCTTAACCACAGGATCAGTAAATCTCCCCCATTCTTCGACAGTAAGTCTGCCCGTTCGTAATTTATGCTGGTCAAATCGCCCCATAGAACCCAAGGTCCTCATTACTAATTGGGAAGCTGACATTTCCATAGAAAAAATACCCACCGGCAGGCCAGACTCAACAGCAACATATTCAGCTATATTAAGAGCTAAAGCGGTTTTACCCATAGAAGGCCTACCAGCAATAATGACCAGATCTCCCTCCTGAAAACCCGCTGTCATTTTGTCAAGATCAGCAAACCCTGTCGGTACTCCAGTTATATGAGACGGGTTTTCTTGGTTATAAAGAATCTCTACCTTTTCAACCACCTCAGTGATAACTGGCTCAAGCTTTGAAAACCCAGTATTAATTTTCGTCCCCTGCTCAGTGATTGAAAAGATCTGAGCTTCTGCCTCATCTACTAACTGTGCAGCTGCCTTACCCATCGGGCTGTATGAGGAATCTACAATTTGGTTTGCAACTGAGGCTAAATTACGCAATATTGATTTTTCTCTAACTATCTCCGCATACCTTTTAGTATTTTCACTGGATGGTGTGTTCTGTACAAGCAAACCAAGATAACTCAATCCACCAACGCCCTCAAGCTCGCCGCTACTCTCTAGACTCTCCGATACCGTAATAGCATCGGCAGCCTGATTATTGTCTATTAAAAGACTAATATGACGGAAAATTAACCTGTGGTCTTTTCTATAAAATTGATTTTCATTTATAAGATCTGCAACCTTAATCCAAACATCATTATCCAGCAAAATTCCACCTAAAACCGCTTGCTCAGCCTCAATAGAATGGGGGGGCAATTTAATAAGGTTTAAATCATCAGTAGCTGTCTTTTGACCAGTCTGTGTCATACCCTTACCATTTTGTTGATGTGAAACAATGCCTTTTATAGTCTATCTTGAACGGCCTACTACAATACCAAAAGTTACAACGATTTATTAATCACTATTGACTGAAACTTTTATTTCTACCGAGACGTCAGGATGCAAGTATATTGTAACAGGGTGCTCACCAATTTGTTTTATAGGACCATGTGGTAACTGAATGAGAGATTTCTGGATATCATGCCCCTCCGACTTAAGCAGCGAAGCGATATCATGATTGGTCACAGAACCAAAGAGCCTCCCCTCAACACTAGCCTGTTCAGAGACCTTCAGAACGAGCCCATCCATGGATTGTGCTTTGGATTGAGCATCTTGGAGAATTTGTTCTGCTTGAACTTCAAGTTCTTTCCGTCTCTCTTCGAACACCGCCTTATTGGCCTTGGTAGCTCTTTGAGCTTTTCCCGCCGGGATTAAAAAATTCCGTGCATACCCATCTTTAACTTGAACTATATCTCCCAACTGCCCAAGATTTTGAATTTTTTCTAATAATATAACTTCCATGTCATGTATCTCGCTTAATGAAGATCTGTGTAAGGCAAAAGAGCCAGAAACCGAGCTCTTTTTATTGCAACCGAAAGTTGTCGCTGATATTTTGCTTTAGTACCAGTAATCCTTGCTGGAATAATTTTTCCGTTTTCATTTATAAAATCTTTGAGCAAATCAACATCTTTGTAGTCAACCCAATCAATTCTCTCTGCTGTGAATCGACAAAATTTTCTCCGTTTAAATAGCGGTTTCGAGAAATTCTTTTTTTCTTTTCCCTTACGAACATTTTTTCTTATAAAAGCCATTTCATTTCCTCAACTTTTCTATTATTCTTCATGCCAATTCTATTTCATATCCTGATCACTAGGAATCTCATCTTCTGCAATGTGATCACTGGAGCTATCCTTTTCTTTTTCCTCCAATTGGGAAGATGACGGTAGACTGGACGGATCTGGAGATGTTAGCTCAGTATTCTCTACTTGAATTTCTTCAGAAGGAGCATCATCATTCCCGTCACCTGCCGAAACAGCCTTCGCCCCAATCAATTGCTTGGTCTTGTCCTCTTTCATCATTGGTGACGGTTTCAAAACCGCAGCTTTTCTATTAATGATAAGGTTACGAATTACAGCATCATTAAATTTGAAAGAAGTCTCCAGTTCTTGGAGCACCTTCCCTTCGCATTCAACATTCATGAGAATAAAATGGGCTTTATGGATTTTGTTTATGGGATAGGCTAACTGCCTTCGGCCCCAATCCTCAAGCCGATGAACCTTGCCGTTACTACCTGTCACAATCGATGTGTAACGATCAATCATAGCTGGCACCTGTTCGCTTTGATCAGGATGCACGATAAAAACGATTTCATAGTGTTTCATTAAAAACTCCCTTCTGGTTAATCATCTACCTAAACCGCAGACAACAGCCCTAAACGTCTAGCCTAGAGCAAGGTGCTGGAAATTGTACCGTATTTTTGCATTTATTCAAGCAATTAATCAACCAAAGAGGGAGCATTTTAATATTAAGATAAATCCTCACAAATACTTATTTTATAATCCGTTTACTTGCTATAATACATACCGAAATGGCATGTACTCATAACTAAACTTCTATAGACAATGAACTTGATTAGATTATATGACTGGTTTGAAAAAGCTTCTCGCCTCATTTTTTTTATTTTATCACTGACTTTTTGGACCCATCCTGCTTTCTCACAACTGGATGATACTCTTGAAAAAGGTCTTCTGGCACTCAAACAGGGACAGTATGAGGCATCCTTAGAGTATCTGGGAGTTGCGGCTACCAACCAAAATGCTGAAGCCCAATACACGCTCGGCTTAATATTTAGGTCAGGCATTGGGGTACAACGTGATTTTAGTACAGCGTTGCGATGGTTTGAAGCCGCAGGCAACAACAACCACTCCATGGCTCAGTTCATCTCTAGCTGGATGTATCGGACAGGATCAGGGACGGAGGAAAATAAAGAAAAATCTTTCGAATGGATGCTGCGTGCTGCTGAAAACGACTTCACACAAGCAAGACTTGAGGTGGGATGGATGTATGCAACCGGATCTGGAGTCGAATTAAATCCAGAAAAATCTTTTTATTGGTATAATATAGCCGCAGAAGATGGAGATAGAGAGGCTCAGTATCAACTGGGATTGATTTACAACGCAGGACACGGTGTCGAAAAAAACCATCAAAAAGCTTTGCAATGGCTAACAAAGTCTGCCACTCAAAATTACCCAAGTGCACAATATGTGGTTGGCTTGATGTACAGCGTAGGAAGGGGTGCTCCTCAAAACTTTGAGAAAGCATTAGATTGGTACCTCGATGCCGCAGAGCAAGGTAACACAAAAGCACAAGTGAATCTTGGTTTAATGTACTACACTGGAAGAGGCGTTGACAAAGATCAGGTTGAGGCACACAAATGGCTGACAATAGCGGAAATTAGTGATCATGAATCAGCCAAGACCAACCGTCAGTTAATTGAAAGACAAATGACAGATAATGAAATTGCCGAATCTCTAAAACGAGTTACCGACTGGTTCAAAGAATATAATAAGAAACTTTCTTAGCGGCACAGATCAGGTGAATCTATGTAGTATGAAGGGCAGCTCACAAGCAATGATATTTATCTCGCTAATAGTTACGTCATTAACAACACGATTCTATAGAAAAAATTGGAAAAAAATATTTCAAGAGCTTTAGTAGTTGTCTTTTTTTGTGGCCTGACATGGCTGATTTTTAATAAGATTGATCAGAAAAAAGTTAAGGCAACTTATTCAAAAATATCAGTTGAACTTATAAATACTTGCCAAGTGTTTGATGATGCCTTTGTCGTCCAGGTTGAACCAACTGGTCAAATAGCTTTTTTTAATGACCAAAAAACAGAAATCTATGTCAGGATGGATCATAAGATACGACTGGCGGCAAGTCCCCAATTTCCAGATTTTGTATATGATGGTGAGGTTGTGGAAGTGCGTCCACACGTACAGTTAATAGCCAACTGTGACCCACCTGAAAGAATCCAAAAAACCCTAGATGCCCTTAAAAACCAGTTTAAAAAATAAATTTATTCCCCGGCCTGAACTGGATTAGCTAAGTCGTAGTCAGTAATTACATTATCGGACTCGACCACATCGCATGCAATCCTCCAAAGGGTTTCTTTCAAAGTCCCGGCCACAACCGGAGTCCACGAAGAATGCCAAGAACGTGGGTAGACTATCTTACCCTCCCCTTTTCGACCAGAATAGGTGTTATGTTGTAACAACCTTATCTTAGGTTCATCACACCGATACTCTTGGGTTATCAACTCAGAGTAGAAAGGCAATCCATTAGCTGATACCTGTTTGCGTGGATAATCAATCATATGGATCATTAGAGTAGTATCCTCAGATCGTTCTATGTTCTCGTAATTTACGTAGTATGTTCCCTTATAGGTCTCGCTTACGTGAACCCAATTCTCTGAAAAGGAAATGCTGGAGGAAAATATCAGAATGAAGATGATTTTAAGAACTAAGATATTATTCATTAATTTTACGGAAACACCCAATTATTTTTCGGGTACCAGGCTACGTCTTAATCATACCCTTAACTACTTTTGCAATCCGCTCTAAATCAGTAGATGAAAAAACCCTAACAAGAGCAACCTTATCATCATAACTATTGTCCGAATCCAACATATCCATCACCTCTGTGGATACTGGAGTCTTTTTCGGCTTGTTAGCCTCTTCTTGCTTAACATTCGATAGCAAATCTGATGCTAGCTTATTACCGACATTTCCCTCATCAAGGCCCACTTCACTAAAAAGATAACTACAAATACCCTCCAGCTCACGTCTGACCAAAATAAACCCGTCAGTTCTATCAACAGCGGCAGTCCTTCCCAGCTCATAAAGCTCACCAGAATATCTGACTGGGATCCAAGAGACAACTTCTCCTCCACCGTGCTCTATTGTTTTGACATTACCAGGAGGCTCATTTTTACCATCCTTACTGTCTGACACACCCTCTTCAAAAAGAAAAGTAAGATGTTTGGTGAGTGCTATCTTATATTCTTTCCTGATAGCGTCCACTTCTTCTTCGGACCGCTTGGTAATCTTTTTACCCGCTAAGATATTCCACAACACCCGACCTTCTAGAGGTTTCTTACCTGGACGAGTCGATTCACCACTGGTATCACTGGTTTTTCCACTAGTTCCATCAATTTGCCCATTCTTTAAATTACCAGAAAGATTAGCCCTAGTGTTCTTGGGAGCCATCAATTGTCTCTGACGCCTCTTTTTAGCTCTTTCCAAGTATTGCTGAGGTGGTCCAAATCTTGCCACGTTGGATACAGTCTGCAATCTATCCAAGAGAAACACGAGTAGTCCAACTAAAAATAAAACTCCTATCAGTACAGTCCATACTAAAATACTATACATATCTCTAATCCTGTCACATCGTTACCCGTTCCTGCTACGGCGTATATCACTCAGTATTATGACAACAAATTTTGCCTCATTTCTAAAAGTTAATAAATAAACTTTTTTTGGTCAGTATTATTCAGGTGTCTCCGAAGACTGCGTATTTTCCCGAGGATATCGAAGCTCTTTGGCTACCTCTTTCTTTCTCAAAGCCAAACTCTTAGCTTTTTCCTCAGCAATGCGAATGTTTTTTTCCTCGTCAATTGCAGCCTCTAGCTTTTCCAAATACCGATCTTTTTGGATCACAACTAGTGCTTCCACATCCCTTTTAACGGCATTAACCTCGTTAAGCCCTTGCTGAACAGTTTTCATACTCCCATTTACCAACTCTAACCGCCCCTCCAAATCAGATTTAAACTTATCAATAAGAGATTCTTGCCCTTTTACCTTCTCAGTCAACTCCTCAACCTGTTTAACAAGGATATTGGTCTTTTGTTGAACTTGATTAGCAGTTTTCTCAGGTAATGCAGTGGCGAGCCCGTTGGAAACATCAATGGCCTCGCTAATCTTATTTTTGAGCTCCTCCTGGGTAATGTTGACTTGCTCCTGTAACTGCAATTGATCAACGTTAAATTTATCCAACGTGGACTGCATTTCACCTAATGCGTCTACCCCACTATCCATCTCAAGGACCCTCTTTCCCACAGCCAATAACATTGCATCAACTTGACCAATTCTGCTATTTAACTTAGTAGTCATAAAGGCAAATAACATCGCCCCAATAATCAAAAAAAGTCCACACACTCCAAGAATGACTAAGGAATTTCTGGCATTTTTTCTAGCTGCAGCATTTAACTTCTCGATACCAGCATTAAGAGTTCCAGTCGATGACGCTGCTACGTTAGCAGACTTGTTAGCAACCTCAGCCGAATCAAGAACAACAGAAACGAGTGCCTCAAGGCTCTCACCAACGGAGTCCGGGAGATTCTCGATTTGGTTTTCAGGCGATGTTGCTGTGCCCTTGCCTGTCACTGGATCTTTTTCGAAGTCCTCAGAACCTTCCTCTCCCTCTTGTACAGGAGAATCAACTATCTTTTCTTCTTCACTCATATCTCAATCCTAATTATTTGAACCTGCCTAATCTTCGCGACATTCGATCAATCCGATCCTTAACATCACCAGTCTCTTCTTTCACAGCCGCTATTCTGTCTAGTAAACTACTTGTCCACTTAATCCTAGCATTCTTTGCTTTCACCTTTGTCGCTTCAACATCGGAGGGACTTGCGTTCGCCTGCACATCTTCTTGGTTTAAGGTATCGCCACCCAGTGATAAATCGATCTTCCCCAACTCATCGTCAACTTCGGGTATTCTGAGGTACCTATCATCAATTCTGTTATCGCCATCACCTACCATGCGGGCCTTCTCCCCGCTATCAGCCCCAGTTCCAGTTATTTCCGGTAGCTTTTTGGCTTCATCCTTTGAATCTAATCCTCCAGTAAACAATTTAGCTGTCATGAAAAAAACCTATTCTAATAATGTAGCTGGGATGACGGCACGCAACGATCTAACCGTCCGTAAGTAGTAATCGGCAGGAACGCCGGGCTCTTTAAGGAAATCAAGTGCCTCCCTCTTCGATGTAAACGGGCCAGAAACAACTACATACCTTCTTGTCTCTACATCACCCGAGGTAATAGGCACAATAAAGGCCTTATTTAATATTTTATGTTGATCCCTCCAGTTTATGGCATCCCCATAGGTAGTAACTGCAACATGCTGTAATAACCAGGCACTGTCAGATAATCCTTCCAAAAACCCTGACACGCTATTCTGATTAGAAAAACCGGGGTCCGACAGATTTAATTCATCATCACTTCTTACACTACCCTCCTTAACGCCATCATTATAGCCTTTCTCGTATATATCATCCGATATCAAAAGGTCAGGATCATCAGGAGAAACATCTTTTTCCACAGGGCTTCTTGCGTTTTCGGGGCTATCTAGAGAAGAAGCCGGTTCTGACAAACTGTTTCCCACTTCTTTTTCAATGTCTATTATCCCCTTGTCGGTTACAGAACTAAAAGACGGTTGAGCCCCCAAGAATTTTTCACTAACCCAGTCTCTAACCTCTCCTTTATATAGAAAAGCTAAAACCAAAACTGACACAACCAATACAGCCAAAACTATCGGCATAGCTTGAGAAGTATAGTCAGCATCCGCTGTGCGGGACTTAATATCATCGTCAATTTCCCCATCTTGTGGCACTTGAGCCGACTTTCTTTCAACTAACTTGTGATCCTCTAAACTAGAAATAGGTTTAGGTAAAGAAACCTCAATTTTCTGTAAAAGTTGTTGAGCCTTATCCTCAAAATCAAGCGATTTTGAGACTTTTAGTAATTCACTAATATCCTCTGAAGTAGGGCTTGAGATTCTCCATTTTACTAAATTCTTTCCGAAAGATTTCAAGCGGGAAGAGTCACAATGAGGAAGGGACAGATCCAGCAATAAAACTGCTCTGGTTTTTGCCCCTGGAAAATCATTAATTATACGAGCCATCAAATGCAGCTCTCTATCGTTCATGGCTGAAAAATCATGTACAACTAAAATTCTGTCTGGCTCTGCGTTTTCTTCATCTCCCTTTGCTTGGGCTACAGATAAATTCGATAATATTTGGTTAAAGCGGCTGATTAAGGTCTCTGTGTTAGATGGGAAGTAGACCTCAATCCTTAACTTTTCAATCTTCCTCAGACGAGATACCAACATTTGACCATAATGATCAATCAGGAATGGTTGATCTCCCATAAGTGCTATACTTTCATAACCTTGAGCCACAGCATTAAGAGATTTTTTAAAGTTTTGTTGATCGTTAATAGTCAGAAATACGTCACCACTATCGTAAAGATCAGGCAAAATAACCTTATCTTGGTATTGGGACATTACTGATTAATCCTCCTGTCCCGAACGACCACCATCAGAATTGAATCTCATTGAGTCCGGTATTGTAGGTGCGGGCCGGTTAAGTCTTGCTCCGCTGGGTTGTGCTGTATTAAGGTTGTAGACGTAGGCAATTACTTGAGCTACCGCATAATAGAGATCCTCTGGTATTGGTTGATCTAAATCTGTAGTGAAATAAATAGCCCGGGCAAGAGCTGGCGATTCAAATAACTGTACTCCATGATTTTCGGCTTCTTCCCGAATTCTCATAGCCACCAAGTCAACACCTTTAGCAACCAGTGATGGAGCCTCATCTGACGTTGGCTCATACGTCAGAGCGACTGAAAAGTGTTCCGGATTAGTAATGACCACATCAGCATCTTTTACCTTTTCAATCATACGGGCATTTGCCATTTCTCTCTGTTTACGTCTGATCTGTGCCCGAACCTCTGGTCGACCCTCTACATCCTTTAGTTCATCCTTAACTTCCTGTTTAGTCATTCTTTGCTTTTTAAAGAAATCATAACGTTGAAAGGGAACATCGATCAACGCAATAAATGCTAGGGTTAGTGTCACAATCAAAGCAGATTGAGCTATTAAAGAACCTGCCTGAGCCAGGGCGGGTTCAATACTCATTGTTCCAATCTGTGTCAGCTCATTAATGTTATTGTTTAGAACCCAGAGAAGTACTAGAACCACTAAAAAAAACTTAAGAAGTGCCTTTATAAGCTCGATTACTGCCTGCATACCAAACATCCGTTTGAATCCGTTTAAGGGACTCAGTTTGTTGAGTTTTGGAGCCGCCGCCTTCCATGAAAAGACAAATCCCCCAGTGGCAACAGAACTAAATATAGCTACAAAAACGGTTATTATTAGGATAGGAACAACAAAAAGCATCCCAAAACCTAGCTGCTCTAAGAAAAACCCTGGAAGAAGTAACTCAGAGAAAATTATCTTTCTATCGAATTGAAAACCAGCTGCGAATTGCTCTGAAATTTTTGTGACCAGCCAACCTCCCATCAAAAAAAGCATTGACATGGACGATATCATAACAGCAGCAGCAGGCAACTCCTTGGATCGTGGAACATTGCCTTCATCTCGAGCCTTATCTAGCTTTCGTTGCGTTGGTTCTTCTGACTTTTCGCCCGAATCTGTTTGGTTCTCCGCCATTATCCCAGTCCAAGTAAATTACGTAGTCTTACGAATGCTTGAATCCAAAGCCACTCTATTCTATTACCAATAATTGCCATAGTCACAATCAAAATTATAAAACCTGAAAATATAAAAGCTGGAAAACCAACTGCAAAAATGTTCAAGCTAGGTGCCGCCCTAGTAATAACTCCCACCCCAATATTGATAAAAAGCATAGTAACCATCAATGGTAAGGCCAGCAATACCGCTCCCAGAAACATCATTGAACTCCAGGATACTAAGTTACCAAGTGTCATAGCTCCTGCAAATGTCATTCCAATGGGTACCGTTGAAAAACTCTCTAATAATAGACCAATCAAAACAACATGCCCCCCGAATCCTATAAATATTAAACTCGACAAAATTATAAAGAATTGTGCAATAACGGGAACATTTCCGACATTTGGATCAATCATGTTTGCCATCCCAAGCCCCAGGGCTGCAGCAATTGATTGACCGCCAACAACAATTGCTGCAGTTACTACCTGCAACATTAGACCCATAATAGCACCAATGAATACCTGGTTAAATATTTCAAAAATACCCTCGGCTGATACAGGATCAATCACTGGCCAGTCTACCAAAGGATAAATCATAATAGTCAATGCCAATGCTATTAAAATTCTCAGCCTTACATTTACCGCATTTATTGATATGACTGGAGCTGTCATCAAAAGTGCAGAAATTCTAACCATGGGCCACAAGAAAGTGTAAAAACCTTGTATGATTTCGGAAGCTAACAACGTCATAGGATAAGGATTACCTAAATCTCAAACCCTCACCTTATATAAAAAGGTTTGGGATCCGCTCAAAAATTCTTCTAGCAAAATCAACAAGCGTGCCAATCATCCATCCCCCAAAAAAAAGCAAGGATAGTGCTAGTGCAGCCAACTTGGGAATAAAGCTAAGTGTCATTTCATTAACAGAAGTTGCAGCCTGAATCACCCCAATAACAACACCAACACCCAAGGCGAAAAGTAACATTGGTGCTGATACCAAAACCGTAACCCAAAGTGCATCCCGAGCTATGTCTATGACTAAAGCAGTATCCATTGTCTTCTCCTATGGTAAGGCAAAACTTGAAGTTAGAGATCCCATGATGAGTGCCCATCCATCAACCAAAACAAATAGCATTAGTTTAAATGGCATTGAGATCATCATCGGGGAGAGCATCATCATTCCCATAGACATTAAAACACTAGCAACAACTAGATCGATAACTACAAATGGAATGTAAATAAGAAATCCGATTGCAAAGGCACTTTTCAATTCCGATGTGATGAAGGCCGGAACTAGAACTGAAAAAGGAACATCACTAGGTGTTTCAACATCACCTTCCCTGGCAATATCCATAAATAACCCAATATCTTGCTCTCGCGTGTTAGTCATCATAAACCTTCGGATAGGTTCCTGTGCAACGTTCAGAGCATTTTCAAAAGACAGCTGCTCGTTCATGTAGGGGGTTACCGCGTCATCATAAATTTCAGAAAGAATTGGTGCCATAATAAAAAAAGAGAGGAATAGTGCAAGACCAACTAAAACTTGATTCGGGGGGGTTTGTGCTGTCCCCAAAGCTTGTCTAAGTATGGAGAGAACAATAATAATTCGGGTAAACGAGGTCATCATCAAAACCAGGGACGGCAGGACCGTCAATACCGTCATCAAAGCTAATAGTTGAAGAGTCAAACTATACTGTGTCCCCTGCACACCCGAGTCCACAACAGTTAAGGCCGGAAGCCCCTGTGCATATAGGGTAGGGTAAAATAGTAGAAGACTATTAAATAAGATAAAACTACCTAACACCTTAATATTCATTATTCTTTCTTAACGACTTTACCAAGAACTTTTCCAAATAGCGAAGTACCGCCCGTAGTCTGCACCGTTTGACCAACACTTTCACCATGTCCTAATTCGCCGTCAATACTATCTGAAGTCTTTTCTGTGAGCAAAGTAATATGTTGCGGAGTTACTCCCAAAATAAGCTCTTTACCACCAGCTTTTATCCAAACTACCCGATGTCGCCCCCCCAGAGATATGGAACGAACGACATTCAGTCCCTCCTTACCAGACGAAAGAAGAGAGGAATCATTAATTTTTTTTAGAAAGAAAAGAGTGATAAACAGTAGAACTAACACAGCACCAAAGCTAAGCAGCAGGGAAAGCCAGTCTGCCAAGTTGATGCCCAAACCCATTTAAATGTTCTTCATCCGATCCGTTGCTGGGATTACTCTGGTCAGTCTAATGCCGTAACGTTCATTAACCAATACTATTTCTCCTTGGGCGACAACCGTATTGTTAACCAATAGATCAAGTGGTTCACCAGCTATCCTATCTAACTCTACCACGCTTCCTTGAGTTAGCTTTAAAAGATCCCTTATTTTTAGAGAGGCCCTACCAACCTGTACAGTTATTGTTACCGGAATGGTCTGTAAAACCTCTTGATCTATTTTCTCTTTTACTGCCTCCTCGGTGAGATTTTCCTCTGCACCAGTATTATCAGGCCCTGCCTCTTCCACATCAACTTCTGTCTCTGAATCTGCCATATCTAGCCCTCTCGTTCCTCAACTTGTTTTGGTCTTAGAATTTCCTGTATTCGCATTGCTGTCTGAGGGCCACGATTCCCTATTTCAGCATCGTAGACAGGAACATCATTGATACTAACCCGTGCAAAGTCAGGCTTTCTAAAATAAAGTAAATCTCCTTCCTGGATCTCTGAAAACTGCTGATAGGTTGTCTCTAATTCACCCAGCGTTACACTCAGATCAAGCTGTGAATCACCAACTGCTGACGCCAATTGATCACGCCACTGTTTATCTGACTCTTCGTCCCCGTCTCCTCCAGTCATTCTACTCCTCAGAAGGTCTCTAATTGGTTTTAGGGAGGCATAAGGATAAACCAGGTCTATGTAACCAGCCGACGACTCTTGATCAGGGCTATCAGACTCAAATCTAGTATGAATAACTAAGTCACTCTCTGCGGCTATTTGAGCAAATTGAGGATTTATCTCTGAACTGGAATGCTCAAACTCCAAATCCATCAGTGGAGACCAAGCCTCCCGCAAAGATTTAAAGGCCAAGTCTAAGATCATTTTAATAATTCTATCCTCTGTCGGAGTAAACAGTCTACCCGACGGCAACTCCCCGACCCCCTTACCAAAACCCCCAAAAAAATTATCTAATGCACTAAAGATAACTGTTGGTTCAATCAATATCATTGAAAAACCTCTCAAGGGGTGCATTCTAAGAACATTTACGGACAAAGGAGGCTTCAAACCCTGAAGATAGCTTCCAAATTGTACTATTTCAGCTCTTGTCGCATTCATTTTGAGGCTAGTCCGCAACACCTCCACCAGACCCAAACGGAAAAGTCGGATAAATCGCTCATTGATCATATCCAAGGATGATACATTTACGCCAAGGGTGCTATCCTCATTGGCCAAGTCGTGTCGACTAACCCTAGCATCAGTATTGTATCCTGTATCAACAGACACACTACCGTCTTTAACCCCTTCACTCAGAGCTTCAAGTTCTTCTGGGCTTAAAAGATTAGCTGTTTCTTCACTCATTACTTCGAACCAATATCAATTATGAAATTTAAAGTCGCTCTACTGAATAACAAACTCAGTAAAATAGACTTCCTCAATACCACCAAAATTTTCCCACCTCTCAAGCACTGAATTCATCCCAAGCCTGATCCGCTCAGCTAATTCTACCCTGAAATCAGGTCGAGTAATGTCTTCCTCTTTGGTTTGTCGCATTATATCTAATATAACGGACCTTAACGCAAACTCATGCTTATCAACATGCTCAAGCACTTTTTCCTCGTATTGGGTCATTACGGCAAGGGTAATTTGCATAACCTTCCGTGATGACTGTAAATTGGCAATTAGAGGGCGACTCAACTCTTTGTAACTTTGAACAAAACCAGCCGAAGGCTCCGGCATTTCGCGGGTTACTTTTTTAGGAGCTCCAGCGTTAGCCTCACACTCCTCATCACCCTCTTCACACTCCACCACCTCTTCGTCACCAGATTCAGAATCATCACTACTATCTTGATTCTCTTCAGGTTTTTGCTTGGGCTTGTCCTCCTTATTACCTTCAGCTTGCTCTTCAAGCTGCTGCAATGTTTCCTCGACCTCTTCACTAGGTTCTTCATCAAAAAACCCACTAATAAATAAGGTCAAGACAATAGTTAAAATCAAAATTAAAAGGCCACCTACCGCAAATAATATAATTTTCAGAAGGGGACCTTTCCCTTTCTCTTCTTGCTCTTCTGCCTCTTCAGCCATAAGTTTACCTCTTAGTGTTCTTTATAATAGATTCTCAAACTAATACATCGACATTATCATCAGAAACCGTAGAAACCTGTAAATTTTTATCCTCTTTTTCTCCTATTGTACCGACTAAACCATCGGCCTCACCTTTCGATTTGCTTTCTTGTGACGGTTTTCCGTCATTACCATTACTTTGTCTCCCATCTAACAAAAGATTGGCAACTTCCATGCCAGATTGTTCCAAAACATCTTTTAAGCGGGGAAACCCTTCAACTATTAACTCCCGAGTTAGAATATTTCCTGATTTAAAAACAGCCTCAATTTCAACCCCGTTCACCCCAAGCTGAATATCTACCCGTCCTAACTGTTCAGGCTTCAAAGCAATTTGTACCTGCCAAACCCCTTTAGCAATCTGAGCAGTTAACCTTTGACCAACAGCATCAGCCATTTTTTGAGACAATAGTTGAAATTGCTCAGTCTTTCGGAAATCATTGTCAGATCTTAAAAGCTCATTAACACTGGAGAGATTAATTTCAGCCTTTCCATTTCCTGTTTGGGTTGTTGATCCAAAACCTTCGTCACCTTTCCCATTGAGATCACTCTGAAGAGGAGTAGTTTTATGTTCTGAAAGAGAGGCAACTACAAGCTTGTTGGCAGCAATACCTGTTTGACTTCTGATGTCTAATTTTATAGGTTCCATTGAAATTACTTTTCCTGCAGTCTCCCCTTCTTTCACTCTAACCAAGGTATCTCGATTGTCGGATTTGATCTTTACACTCAGCATTGCGGCAACAGGATTGGCCTGTTGATCTATTTTAATAGCATTAGGGTGCTTTATGTCGCTGATATCTGCGATAGCTTGATGTTTTGACGAAGTATGGTCAACCCCCTTTAATGACGCTACGCTAAGACCATATCTAGAATTTTTTAAATCACCGTTTTGCTGTTTTCTTCTTTGTAAAAGTGCGACCATGCTTTTCTCATCAATTTTGCTTAAATCAACTCCAATTTGTTGTTCACTATTCCCGATATTTAGGGCATCACCGCCTACGTTGCGCTTTGTAAGTAGTCTCTGGATAAGGCTAAGATCGATACCCTCTCTTTTGGCGTAATCAGCGAGGCTTTTTTCATCAACCGAATCCATGTTAGAGGTGATGATATTTATTGACGCCCCCAGGCTTACCATCTCAAGTGAATCCCTCTGATCACCATCTCCACCTTGCTTCCTCATTGATTTATCTTCCTTGTTTGAAGACTGCTCAAACTTACTCAGCTTGTCATTGGATGGCCCTTTATCTGCCGACTCAGGTTTTTCGGTGTTAGCCGATTGAGATGGCCCTTTATCTGCCGACTCAGATCTTTCAGTGTTAGCTGATACGGTCTGGCGACTATCTGGCAAGTCGTTGCCCTCTCGTACGGCCCTATTTTGCCTATCTTCACGTCTATTTGGCTCTTTAGTGCTAGCCACGTTTGCAAATACTGCACCAAAATCCCGTTCCGCTGAATCACTTTCCCTAATCGCTCCGGACGAAATTTCCCTTTCAAATTCTGTACTTACTAACCCAGAGAGTTTATCCATTTAGTACTTGTCTCCAATATTATGACCAATGTAATTGTCTGAATAAGCAAGAACCGTGACACCTGAAATCGATACAAACTATTTTGTTTTTTATTTGAATTGATAAGCAGATTCTAGAGTTAACTAACAGGGTCTCTTTATAGATTCTATTTTCCCTGGTATGTCAATTGCTACCAGTCGTATAGACATCAACAAACTCACATGGCAAAGATAATATAAAGCTATGTTTTAAATAAGGTTTTTTTTAATGGCTTCTTTAACACTGCAGGATTTTCGACAGAACTTCCCGATCTCAACCCTCGGAATCCCGACACTTGTTCTATTGATTATGGCGATGTTTATCGTCCCTCTAGCACCAGTGGTCCTAGACCTTTTATTCACATTCAATATTGTTGCTGCACTGCTCATAGTAATGATTGCCATAAGCACCAGTCGGCCAATGGATTTTTCAGCGTTTCCGTCCATTTTACTTCTTGCCACCCTTCTGAGACTAGCCCTTAACGTCGCTTCCACCAGAATAGTTCTGGTAGATGGACACGAAGGGTCTGACGCTGCCGGAAAGGTGATAGAAGCTTTCGGTGAGTTCGTAATCGCAGGTAACTATTTAGTTGGTTTCATAATATTTTCTATACTTATGATAATTAACTTTATTGTTGTTACTAAGGGTGCTGGGAGAGTTTCAGAAGTCATTGCTAGGTTTACACTCGATGCGATGCCCGGAAAACAAATGGCAATCGATGCTGATCTAAACTCTGGTGTTATTGATCAAGATACAGCAAGAACCCGAAGAGACGAAATTTCACAAGAAGCAGATTTCTATGGTTCTATGGATGGTGCCTCGAAGTTTGTCAGGGGCGATGCTATAGCTGGTCTACTAATTCTACTGATCAATATAGTTGGAGGACTCACAATTGGGGTTGCACAACATGATCTCTCCTTTTCTGAAGCTGGTAGAATTTACATTCTTCTGACTATTGGTGATGGTCTGGTCGCTCAAATACCATCCTTATTCCTGTCACTAGCAACAGCTATAATTGTTACTCGAGTAACGACTTCTGAGACAATGACTGAGCAAGCAGCCTCTCAACTTGCAAATCCAACCGCTTTATTCATATCAGCTGGAATTTTAACTGTTATCGGGATGGTTCCAGGAATGCCTAGAGCCGTTTTCATGACGTTGGCAGCCGCAACGGCTGGCATAGCATTCTTCTTAACCAGAGACAAAATGGTTAAAACTAAATTGGAGGAGTCCTCAGCTACAGAACCAGAAGCCCCCAAAGAACTTGACTGGGACGATGTGGAACAAGTTGATGTTGTTGGCCTTGAAATTGGTTATGGACTTATTCCATTAGTAAACCCAGACACAGGCGGTCAATTAATGCCTCGGGTGAAAGGTATAAGGAAAAAGCTGTCGGCAGAACTTGGGTTTTTGATACAGCCAATTCGAATCAGAGATGCTCTAAACCTCGATCCAGACACTTATCATATCGTTCTAAATGGGGTTGTCAGAGGCCGTGGAAAGGAAGTCAAAGTTGGTCACGAACTGGCCATTAATCCTGGAAACGTCCATGGAGAACTCGATGGAATCCCCACAGTGGAAGCGGCCTTCGGACTACCCGCATATTGGATTGATCCCAGTCAGAGAGATCTAGCTAGAACGCTAGGCTACACAGTTGTAGATTCTAGCACCGCCATCGCCACCCATTTGAATAAGATACTTCGGGATAATGCGGCCGAGCTACTCAGCCATGACGAGGCCCAGCAACTTCTTGATAAGCTAGCACAGAAATCACCAAAACTGGTTGAAGATTTGGTTCCAGGGAAGCTATCACTGGGGGTAGTTACACGTGTCTTTCAAAATTTATTGTCTGAGTCAGTTAGTATACGAGACATAAGAACTATCATGGAAACTCTTTCAGAGGAAGGTGGAAGAACCCAAGATCCCGATGAACTTACAGCCTTGATAAGGCCAAAACTAGGTCGAATGATCGTACAAGGCTTGGTTGATATGCAAGAAAACCTTCCAGTTATGACACTCGATCCAAATTTAGAGCAGTTACTGCATAACTCCCTTCAACAGGCCGGGCAAGGTAAGGGGCCTGTACTGGAACCTGGATTAGCTGAAAGTTTCTTTAAAGCCATTGGCGATGCTGTGCGAGAAGTTGAAGAGCTAGGACACCCTGGCGTGCTGGTAACATCACCAGCTATCCGACCATGGCTCGCCAAGATGCTGAAACATCGAGCTAGCGATTTAACTGTTTTGTCGTATAGCGAAATACCCGATGACCAGGGGGTAACAGTCGTCTATACCGTACAAGCAGACCCCACTGAATAATGGAGAAAAATAGAAATGGAATTAGTTAGAATATTATCAAAAGACTCCCGAAGTGCAACGGATGAAGTGTTAGCAAAATATGGTGAAGATGCACTCATTATTTCGAACCAAAGGTTGAATGGTAAAACAGAACTAATCGTTGCCGTTGATATTAAGCCTGAAATGGAGACCAAAAACCCTAGTCTTTTAGCCAAACCATCTTCAGGAAATACCGAAATACAATTCGCCGACATTTTTGAATCAAGGCTAAGCCAAAGTCGTTCAGAAAGGGAAAGTACTAGCAAAGATTCAGTTAATTCTGAATCAAACCAAAGAGATCACCTAAGAGCGAGAGAATTAGTAGAGTTAGTTCGAGAGGAGTTAGAATCTATTAAGAGAGAAATCAGTTTGGCAAAAAAAGCTGGAGCATGGCAACAAGGATCAACGCCAGGTCAACCTGTAAAACCGCTAGTCGATGCGATGAACAACATAGCTATCCCTACATCTTTAAAAATCTTAATGATAGATCACATAGCAAATGAGGACTCTGAACAAAAAGCGAAAGAGCAATTAAGAACTTGGTTACTTGAAAATATTAAAAACCAAGTAGTAAATATCCCTAAATCCGGAGTTCAGGTGATATGTGGCCCATCTGGGGCGGGTAAAACCACTATCATAGGAAAATTAGCATTAAACGCAGCCAGTAAAGTTGGTTCGGATAATATTGCAGTAATTAGTTATAATGACCATAGGCTTGGAGCATGGGGTCAAATTCAACTATTAACTGCTCAAAGTGGGGTAGATTCATTTAGGTGCAAAGGACTTGATAACTTGAAAAACCTATTAGAAGAACTGTCGGAAAGAGAAACAATATTCATAGATACTCCGGGAGTGGAAATAGAAGAAACTCATTTGAAATTACGAAAGACTTTTAATATAGCAAATTTCCACTTAACACTACCAGCGAACTCTTCCCTAGCCACTACAGATAAATATTTAAAATCGAGTAGAAATCTCTGGTCTAGCCTTATCTTGAGCAAGCTGGACGAGGGAAATCAACCATGGCCAATTTTGGGTGCACTTTGTGATAGTAATATACCACTGTCACTTACTAGCTCATCACCCTCCATCAAAGACCCCATGCTGAGTTTTTCCACTGAAACTTTTGTAGAATCAGCTGTGGAAAATATAGAAACTGTCGCTGAAGAGGAACAAGCTAGTGACCTAGGTAACTCCCCTGAAAATAAGAATCCAGAAGATTTGGAGGTTACGGGGGACACTTTAACTTCCACAATTCTCAAGCATCGAGAAACAATACATAGAACAACTATTTGAGTAAGATTAAGGCATGAAATGAAAACACAGGTGATTTGCATAGCCAGCGGAAAAGGAGGTGTAGGAAAAACATCCGTCTCTATAAATTTGGCGGTTGCGCTGTCGAAGAGAGGGCGAAAGGTTCTACTGTTTGATGCAGACCTCGGACTTGCTAACTGCCAAATTGCCCTTGGTGTTAAGGCTCAGTACAATTTTAGTCACTTTTTAGCAGGAGACAAAAGCCTAAAAGAAATACTTGTGCCCTCAGAGGACAACGTCACCCTAATCCCCGGGGCTTCAGGCGATAGGGTCTTAGCATCGCTAGGAACGACTGAATCAGGGTTAATTGTTAGTGCATTCAGTGATTTAGACGGTATTTATGACTACATGATTATTGATGCAGCTGCGGGACTTGGAAATACTGTAATGATGTTTTTAGAGGCGGCCCACTACCGATTTATAGTGTTGAATGATGACCCCTCCTCCACAGCAGATGCTTATGGAATAGTAAAGGTAATGGCTGAAGACGCGAGAAAGCTAGAAAAAAATATTAAGGAAATATATCTGATTCCTAACAGAGTGGAATCGCAAGACAGGGGGAAACACCTCTTTTCGGCAATAAATGACGTGTGCACTCGGTTTCTGAACCAACCTATAAGCTTCCTGCATAGTATTGAAGAAGATGGGCAAATTTTAGAAGCCACTAGGGCATACAAGTCGGTGTTGTCTCATGCACCATCAAGTACCGGATCAAGGAATTTTAGAGAACTAGCTGATATAGTGGATGAAACCATCAGAGAACAGGCTTTCAATCAGGCAGAGGGAGAAACTAATGCTACTGTTTCAGGGGGTATCCAGTTTTTTGTGGAGAACTTAATTAGTAATGAAAGATAATAAATAACACGTTATGATTAGGGATCAGCTTTAATTTGGTCCCCGGAAGTAAAACAATGGTCAATGAACGAGGGAAAAAATAGCTAATGCAACACATTAAACTTTATGACCAAGTTGGTGATAGCACCGAAGAGCTAATACTTAAACACTTAGGCTTAGTAAAGAGGGTTGCTCTGCATCTTAAGGTTAGAGTCCCCGCTTTTATGGAGTTAAATGAGCTTATCCAAGCAGGAATGATTGGTTTACTCGAAGCGGCGAAATCCTATGACTCCAATAGAGGTGTCGAATTTGAAAACTACGCTCACACTAGAGTAAAGGGGGCTATGATTGATGAGGTCAGGAGAATGTCTGCACTCCCCCGCTCAGCCGTTGCTATTATTAAGTCACACAACGAAGCAGCAAAACAATTAGAAGGGAAGCTAGGCCGAACACCATCACAAACAGAACTTGCAGCTCACCTAGGTAAAGAAGTCGGTAGTCTACAAAAAGAGCGCGGCACAGCACGCCAATTTGAAACGGTTTCGATGGAAGTTTTGGAAGAGGAAGTGTTAAGCATTCCCAGTGGTAAAGACTCGCAACCTCAAGAAGTTGTTGAACAAGCTCAATTTATGGAAGTTTTAGTGGATGCAATCGATAAGCTACCTGAGAGAGACAAGTTGGTAATGTCGCTCTATTACGTTGAAGAATTAAACCTTAAGGAAATTGGGGAGGTAGTGGGTGTTAGTGAATCTAGAATTAGTCAAATCTTATCCTCTAATGTGAAAAACTTACGAAAATGGCTAAAAATTGAGGCACTGGACTAGCGTGAGCTCAGGTTTTTGCCTATAATTTTATCGTCGACGAATCAATAGGTTACAAATATGGTGCTTTTTGGAAAACAGTCGTCCCAAGCAAATCGAGAAACTGCCAAAGCAGAGTTTGAAAAAGCCTGCGAAATCTCTGGCGATAGTCGAGAGATAAGAGCCCTGAGGATGAGGATTGGGCTTAGGGCAAGAGCTCATATTGACAAATCTTTTATAGAGGGAGCTGAGAAAACGGCGGTTTATGATGAAGCGTGTCTTCGAGCGGTTGCCTCTGGTAGGGAAAAACCACCTCCCCCCAAGCCAACTATGTATCAAAAAGTCAAGAGTGCCTCTGGTGAAATTGTTACCTACATTCCTGAAGAAATTGCTGAAGAGGCCTTCAAAGTAGGAGCCAAGTACCAATTAACTGAAATTGAGGCAAAGCCAGCAATTGACCTGGTTCAAAGTCTCGCTAATTCAGTTAGTTATCAACTGCATCTTGAGGAGCCTTTGGTGGCTGTTTATTTTCTACGAGAGGAACATGATTATTTTCCAAGCGACGAAGTAGAACAGTCAGAAGAAGACGATAATACCGATACAGGGCAAGCTACCAGTGATAAAAGCACTCAAGAAAACCGAACTAAAGACGAGGACTAAGATATACCTAAATAAACTGAATTAATTAAAAACCCAGGATCAAAGGACCATATGTCCAAATCTAGCGAATTTTTTTCGGACTATTATTGAGAGGTTATTCATGAGTAATTTCCTTTTGCTATTAATCCTGTTTGTATTAGCGTCAGTTCTACTTCTAATAGTTTACCTGATTGATCGAGTAAACATTATTGAAAAGGTTACCCTTAAATTTACTGGAGATGCCAAACTCAAAGAAGGGGAAAGTACTGGGGTATTTGCAGGGCTTGAAGCTGAAAAACTGTGGGGAGCAATGAGTGGACTTCCTACTGAAGGGTGGGATAAGGAAGCCCTCGACGAAATTCGCCCCAGATACGAGGTTATCCTTCAAAAGCATGCTGAGGCACTTTTTGAAGCTGGTGCACTAGATGGTAAAGAGGGATTAACAAAGCCACCCGACAACATTCACTCTGTTAATACACTTAGGGGTGGAGTAAATTCGTGGATCCCCCAACAATATGCTGATGCAATTTATGAGTCTGGCAACGATCGATCGAAAACAGACGGGGTGGAGCTAACAATTATCCGAAATAAATTGGATGAGGCCTATTCAAACATGTTGAACCAAGTTGGTTTAACACCATCCAGACCCATCTCAGAACAAGTGCTACCTCTATCCATGGAAACAACTCCACCCTCTGCAGAAGATGGCGAGATTGAGCAGGATGAAAAAAGAGACCGCTTGGCAGAGGCAATTAATGAAGAACTTAACCCTCAGGAAGGTACTCCTAACACCTCAGGTGAGACTTCAAATCAAGGACCTGAGGCCTCAGTAGAACAACAAAATAATTCAGATTCTGGGGTAAATCAAGAGGGTGAAACCATTAAGAAAGAAAAACAACCCGAATTAACCTCATGATTGGTAATATTATTATTTCTGTTCTCAAGTTTTCTTGGATCTGGTCGAACTCTATAATTAGGTAGATTAATCAAGGAGTAATAGTTGTGGCGATAAAAAATAAAGCGTTGGAAGCCTATGGAGAAGTTAAGGTAGCAAGTGGTGTAGGAAGTTCAGATAATGTCCAGTTAATCCAAATGCTATTAGATGGTCTTATCGAGAACCTTTCAGCTGCCGAAGGGCAAGTACAAAGGGTACTGACCTTGAAAGCAGGGGAAGAGCATCGTGAGGAAATAGCTAACAAAAATAGGACGCTTACTCGGGCTGCAAACATTGTGATGGGTCTGCAAACTGCCCTTGATCATGATAAAGGGGGTGAGTTAGCAAAAAACCTTAATGAGCTATACGCCTATGTCAGTCGGAAAATATTCTTAGTAAACGCTCAAAATGACCTTGAAGCACTTAAGGAAGTTAAAGGTTTAATGGAAAATATTAGATCAGCATGGAAACAGGTACCATCTTTGGTCCCGGGTGCCAAGAGTAAAACTGGCGAGGCTAAACAAGCTACATCTTTCGCAGCCTAGAGGGTACATCCGTGTTTGCCCTACCCCCCATACTTTTTTAGTATACATCCTTTTTTTCTACGACCTCTGCGTAAGACGGCTCCCCATTTAAATGGAGGAGCCGTTTCTGTGGTACCCTGATACATTCTTAACTACGTATCCTAAGAGATCGTTTATTTAATTTTTGTTAATTGCTAAACTACCAGAGCGATTCTAAGAGGAGCTAAGATTAGTGTTTTCTAAAAACAAACGCCCGTGTAAAAATTGTAGAACTATTAGATTGTTCGTTCTTGCTGCAATCCCACTAATAATAATGATTGGTACAAGTCAGGACTTTGCACTTCCCCCATGGGATTTCCATGCCCTTATTGGGGACATGTTTTTGGGTGCATTACTAATCGTATTCGCTTGGAGAGTGTATAAAGACTTCTGGGACAGAAGTAAATAGTAGTCGATTACCATCAATAACCTGTTTTCAAGATTCGGTTGATTCTGCCGACTACCATAGAAGCATTGAAAGTTTCGATAACATTTAAGCATTAGAATTCAAACTTGAGTAAAATAGAATTTTAAATGTATTGAAAACACTATTTTCGTTGGGAAAAATTTTATGGATATAATGACTTTAATAGGATTGCTGGGAACTTTCGGGCTCATTATTATGGCAATGGGCGATGTGGGGCCCTTTGTAGATATGCCGTCCGTATATATTGTTTTAGGGGGAACAACTACAGCAGTTATGATGCGCTCATCGATTCCCGAGTTTGTTGGAGGAATTGGAGTTGGGCTTAAGACATTACTTGCTAAGGTAGAAGACCCTGCAGCGTTAATAGAACAGCTAGTGGAATTGGGGACTATCGCGAGAAAAGACGGAATGATAGCCCTCGAAGGTCAAGACATCAAAAATCCTTTCTTGGCTAAAGGTATCAGAATGCTAGTTGATGGTACGGATGGAGCACTAATCAAAAAAGCAATGGAAGTAGAGATGACCCATATGACCAATAGGCACAAACTGGGGAAAAGTTTCTTCTCAGCAGCTCAAGAAATTGCTCCAGCGATGGGTATGATTGGTACTCTGGTAGGTTTGGTTTTAATGCTAGGTAATATGAGCGACCCCAAGTCAATCGGACCTGCTATGGCTGTTGCACTTCTCACGACCATGTATGGAGCTATTGTCGCCAATGTTCTGTGCCTACCCATTGTTCAAAAGCTTCAAACCTTAGCCGATAAAGAGGCGTATAACAATGAGCTCTGCCTAGAAGCGATACTATTTATTCAAAAAGGAGGTAACCCACGTTTGTTACCTGATGTGCTTATGGGATTTGTTCCACCGAAAAAGCGCCAGGCCCTTGCTGATGCTACTGCTTAATTAAAGTCAGCAAACAATTTCATATTCATAGTTTTAGGTCTTTTGAACAAACTTTTAAAAATATCTTATGGCTGAAGCTGAAGAAGAAAAGAAACCTGAAGATAATGCTGAAAGTAAGGCAGAATCCTCAGAATCCCCTCCCCCGGAAGAAGAAAAGAAAGAAAATGCTCCTGAAGACGGTGGTGAAGCCAGTGGAGGGGGTGAAGAGGAAGAGGAAGAGGAAGGCTGCCCCGAGTGCGAGGACTGTCCACCTACCGGAGCACCAGCTTGGATGGCTACCTTTGCAGATATGGCAACTCTACTGATGGCGTTCTTTGTTCTTATATTATCGTTTGCCGAAATGAATGTTCCTAAATTTAAACAAATCAGTGGAACGATGAGAAACTCATTTGGTATTCAGAGACTTATTCCGGTAGTCGAGATGCCTAAAGCGACCAGCATTATCGCCCAGCATTTCTCACCAGCTCAAGCAGAGCCAACCCCTCTAAATACAGTTCGTCAACAAACTACAGATGACTCTCAGGAAAATGTTGAGGTAAAAAAAGATGACAATCCCCACGAGTCTGAAACTAGTGCCGATGTGAAGGCCGTAGAACAAGCACTCGCTAAGGAAATAGCTGAGGGTCAAGTAGTAGTTAAAGCTGAGGATGGAAAAGTGGTTGTGGAAATGATCGAACAACCCACCACCGCTGGGGGACAAGGTGAAAACGAGGGAACGAACGCGGGGGGCAAAACAACAGCTGGAGCAAATGTATCAGGAGTTGTATCTCAGGAAACCATAGAGCTTTTTGCTAAAGTAGCTGAGGTGCAGTCCCAAGTAAAAAGTACGGTTCAAGTCAATGAAGGATCAGGAGGTTCTGAAGGAACCGGTAGTGCCAAACAGAATGAAACTGATGCCCAATTTGAGAAAATAAAAGCCGACCTCTCGGATGAAATTTCTAAAGGACTAGCAGAAGTGGAGAGGGAGGGGGACCAGATAATTGTCAGACTAGCAGAGCAAGGCTCATTTCAGTCTGGCCGAGCTGATCTCCAAGCAGGGTTTCTACCATTGCTTAAAAAAGTAGGAAGTACAATCGCCGGCACGAACGGTCAAGTACGAATAGAGGGTCATACCGATAATGTACCTGTAATGGTAAACGATCGGTTTTCATCTAATTGGGATTTGTCAGGAGCCCGAGCTGGGGCTGTAGCAGACTATCTTCTAGCGGAGGGCGGTGTGGCACCCGGCAGAATCGCAGTCCAAGGATTTGCCGATACTAAACCTATAGATACCAATGAGACTGCATCTGGAAGAGCAAAAAACCGGAGAATTGAGGTTATTGTTGATGGCTCGTGAATACACTAACCAATTCTATTCACGAAATCGTATATTTGGGTAGAATTATTACGAATAAAGGTGTTTCTAAATTTACGGAAGATGGCAAATATCTCACACAAGAAAAAAGAAAGCCGGTTATCAAAATGGCTGATGATAGTAATTTTTCTTTGTGCCGTAATTTTAATTTTCCAGAGAGATTATGATGACTATCGCCATAAACCTAATTGTTCAGACTTTCTGTCTACTGCTAAATCCACACAGTTCAAATTACAAGATAACGGTATAGCGATCGATAAGAAAAACGGTGTCAAGTGGTATAGATGCAACGCGGGGCAAAGATTCATAAATAATTCATGCACTGGAAAGACCTTAACCTTCAATTGGGAGGAGGCAATGGATTTCCCCAATGAACTGACGAAACTGACATCGTTAAATTGGAGACTACCAACCAAAGAAGAAACACAATCCCTCAGGAGATCTGATTGCATTAACCCAGCCGTTGACCGGAACATATTTCCTGATATAAAAGTTGCGAATTATTGGACAGGAAGTCCATCACGACGTGGAAAGTTGTTCGGCTGCTCATTCTATACCTACGATGGTAGAATATCTTGTCTGATGCGAAGGGAAAAAACTCACCCCATCATGTTAGTCCTCGACTAGAATTACCTACTCTTCAATTGATATTTGTTTATTTTTTCTACAAGAGTGGTCCTTTGGAGATTAAGAAGGCGTGCGGTCTTAGAAATATTGCCGTCGGCCCGATCAAGTGCCAATTTGATAAGATTTTTTTCAATGTCGGCAAGATGTTTTTTAAGTGGTAGCCCACCACTAGGAAATTCATCGCCTCCCTGTGCAAGCATTATTGTATTTTCCAGGGGATTCTTAAGGTTTTTTTGAACTTGAACCCATTCTAAAGCTGCCTCTTTTGTAGAAAACTCTTTTACTATCATATTATTTGGTATAGCCTCATTTCCCTTTACACACCTCCACTTCTGATCAAAGTAAACAGACCAACCCTCTACTTTCGACCCTGCGTTTGTCTCTGAATGAGGTGAAGAAGTTACTGGTAGAGCGGGGGATGCAAATACATCTTCAATTGATAACTTAGGATTAGGATGCTTTTCTGCCAAAGTGCTTGGTAGCATGCTTGCGGGAACAACTTCTGTTGAAAGGACTTTTCCAGGAAACAATGTAGAGAATCGGTCTACAAAGTTCCCTAACTCCCTAATATTTCCTGGCCAGTCATATTTAGCTAGAAATTGGGAAAACTCTTCAGATAGTCTAACAGGCTCATTTTTGTCGGCAAAACTCGTAGCAAATTTATCAAACAACTCTGGAATATCTTCCAACCGATCCCGAAGAGGAGGCAAATGAATTGGGAGAACATTTAGTCTGTAGAAAAGATCTTCCCTAAATCTGCCCTCAGTAATCTCTTTTGGAAGATGTCGGTGAGTTGCAGCAATGACTCGAACATCAATTGATAGCTGTTTCTGGGATCCAATAGGATCTATTTTTCTTTCTTGTAAAACCCTAAGAAGCTTGACC
>CACOJS010000013.1 GCA_902627495.1 Hydrogenophilales bacterium
TTATCTCAATCAAATTAGCTGGATGCAGAATAAAATCATAAAACAATTTCGTATAGGTATCTAAACCTGAATACTCAAAGTCAATAAAGTAAAACAAACCATCTCTATACAAGCAATTGTGGATGCCATTGTCGGAAGGACTTAGGATATCACGGCCAAAGTCACCTTTTACCGAACACACCTCAAAGAGATAATGCTCTGACAATTTAAACAAGTTTTGAGCTGATCGACTTGTTCCCTCGTTGGAAAACCGGCCTACCCTTTCTTCAATGAACATATGAATATCCGCTGCACTTGTCGAAGCCTCCGTGGCTTTTATTGTCTCATCATCATGACTTTTCTCGTTAATCCTATTTATGAAATTGACAAAACTTGCCAGATAGTCATCGCTGCATTTTTGGACTTTATTTGCGAACAGTCGTGAAATTGTAATTACTTTTTTTTTATCATCAAACCGAATGAGGTTTGGAACATTTTTCAAGTCAAGCCCTCGTGATATCACATAAAAGTTCTTTTCTCTTTCATAATTTCTTATTGATGACTCATTTAAATAGTGCTTTTCAACGAAATCATCATAGAATTTAACTTTTCCATTTATGGATCCTGTGAATTTTTTATTTTCTTTCATAAAACCAAAAAATCAATTTAATTAATTCAATGTGAATCACCGGTCAATGCTGCTGATGTTTTCTACTGTAGAAATATAGTTAAAGGTCTCACTCCAATTTTCGCAATTCGTATAATCCTTGTGGATCTCGTCGCTGGAAGAGTGAATTAATATTGATTTTTTTCGACCCAGACCACATTCCGTCAGAATTTCCGGAAGATCATCAATCATAAAATCTGGTTTGGTATCCTGGATATACTGTATTTTTTCTTTTTTCGTATCGAAGAATAAGCGCGTTAGGAAGACATTTGGGAAATTATTAGATAGCCACTTGTCAGCATGCTGACGCAGATCTACGTCAAGACATGAGGCTGGTCGCTGAGTTTTATGGCTAACCAGATGAAACTGATACCCCATTTCCCTCAACTTTTCCAATAGCTTTACCGATTCAGCCGCTGGTTCGGCATACTCCATGTACTCTCCATAACAATACCCCTGTATTTTAGTCCAGGTATCGTTCATCTGGTTTGTTTTAAAGTAATCAGATATTTCCTGCTTTGTAACCAGAGAAGGTGGATAATCAATCTTCTTGTCCGAACAGACCCTGGATATCACTTTGTTATAGACTGCGATTGTATTGTCCAAGTCTACATATACTGTCAATGGATTTTCTGCCGCCAACTATTTAAGTCCCTTGTTTGATCACACCGAGATTATAAAATAAAGAAATTAAATATCATGAGAAAAATTGTTCTTCTAAACCTGAGGTCTATTTTTATAAAGCCACTGCATAATCATGTGTCCAACCACCAACTGTGTATCTTCAGCAATTTGCATATCATGCACATTAAAATGTATCGCAATATCCGCCAACTCTTTTGCACGCCCTCCAGTGTAACCAAGGATTGCATATGACTTAACCCCTATTTCCTTTGCCTGCTCTATTGCTCGAATTATGTTGGGGGAGTTACCACTGCCGCTTAATACGATTAAAATATCACCTTTGTTACCAGCTACTGCTAATTGCTCTGCGAAAATTTCGTCATAACCCAGATCATTCCCTAAGCAGGTAAGAACTGAGGAATTGGCAGGCAGCGCTGTTGCCCGGATACCCCCCCCATGTCGCTTGGCAACCCCATAAACAAAATCATTAGCAAGGTGGATAGCGTTTCCAGCACTACCCCCATTACCACATAAGAAAACATTACCCCGCTCTTGCCAACAATTATATATGTCTGTTGCCAGTAAACTTACATTGCCCCAATCAAAATCTCTTAAGGTGGTTTGCAACAAACCCACATAATTGGAAAAATGTATTTCTGCTTCCGATTTTGGTTTCACAATTCTCAGATCCTATTGAAGTTATTACTTTCCATCCACCTTAAATTATGGAACCGGTCTTCATCCCTTAGATGTCCCTGTTTATGGGCGTCAATCAACTCCATAATCGCATTCTCTATCTTTTTTCGAGGACTAAATCCTGTGGCAACCAGCTTATCAGAGTTAAGGCGATACGACCGAGGATCTGTAGAGTCCGTCACTTCGATTTCAACCGGAATATACTTTGTCACAGTTTTGGCGATGTCCATAATTGATATATTCTCAAAGCCAGCATTAAATACACCTGTGTGCTGGGAGTTATCTATAAGATGCAAATAAACATCTGTAATATCATCAATATGAATGTTAGGTCTAACTTGATCACCTCCAAAGACTGTGATCTTACCTTTTGACAAGGCATGCATAGTTAGCAGATTAACTGAAACATCCAGTCTCATGCGCGGCGACATCCCACATACAGTTGCCGGTCTTACTATTTGCACAGTGAATTCATCTTGATAACTCAGAAGAACGCGCTCTGCGACCATTTTAGTCTTGTTATACTCTGATATGGGATTTAGCTCCAACTCCTCAGTCACCTGCAACTCATCTTTAACACCATAAACACTACCCGACGATGCATAAATAAATCTGGTTACCCCTTTCCTTTTTGCTCTATCAGCAAGCTGCATAGTTGCCAAAGCACTAACTTCCCAAGTCAACTTAGGGTCAAGATCCCCACACGGATCATTCGCAATAGAAGATAGATGAATTACACAATCAACACCATCAAGTGGTATTGAGTCTATATCAAGAACATTGGCCTTAATTATCTCAAGGTTATCATGCTCCTCTAAGTAATTACCAAACCATTGAACATCAAAAGCAATGACATGGTATCCCCTTTTCAACAATTTAGGGACGAGAACATGCCCTTTATAACCACAAGCACCAGTAACTAAAACCTTCATATCAATTAATCCATAACCTTAATATTTTGCAAATTAAAATAATACTTCCTGATCAAAAAAGCTTTGAAACAAACTACTGGGAAATCTTAGCCTCAACCATTTCACAAATATAATGATAAATTACAATATGTAACTCTTGAATACGGGGAGTCGTTTTACTAGGAACATCTACCAGGATATCACAGCTTTCAGCCATGGTGCCACCACCATCTCCGGTTAAGCCTATAGTTTTCATGCCCATATCTTTAGCTTGTTTAAGGGCTAGTATCACATTCTCCGAATTACCGCTCGTAGAAATTCCCCATAGAACGCCACCGTTGCATCCATGCGCCTCAACTTGTCGAGAAAAAATGGTGTTATATGAATAATCATTTGCCCAGGCAGTTAAGACAGATGAGTTGGCAGACAAAGCTATGACATTACAAGCTTTCCGTTCGACCAAAAACCTACCTACCAATTCACCAGCTATATGCAAAGCATCACTAGAAGAACCACCATTTCCACAAACCAAAAGAGGCTTGTCCAATTTAAGGGCACTCACTATAACTGAAACTGTTTCTTCAATTCTCTTAGTTAAACCCTTATTGGACATGACCTGCGACAATAAATTTACAGTCTCTCTCGTTCTCGTTAAAAACACGTCTTCCATATTTTAATACCTTTTCCCTTCAAAAGACATATCAAAAATACAATTTTTCCACCATTACTTATCCTACCCAACTCCCTAGATGGTACTAAATTTTTTTGCCATAAGCCTGCGACTTTATAAACCAAGCAATCAGCTCCTCCATACCAACTTTTAAATCGGTATAGACAAGATTAGGCATAATTTTTTTTAACTTCTTTATATCTAAACACTTAGATTTAGCACCAACATACCTATCGGTATCATATCTAATTTTGTTGCTGTCGAACCCAACAATGTCGCAAATGATGTCTGCAAAACTTCTAATAGTAAACTCCCGCCCAGCTCCTATATTTATTATTTCGTTCTCTGATTTAGAGTTCAGTAGCAACATTACTTTTATAAAATCATCTAAATAAACTAATTCCCTAGTCTGATAGCCATCCCCCCAAAGCACTACCTCCTCACCATAAAGGTGTGCCCGTAAAATCTTCCTAACAAGATCAAATATAAAGTGCATTTGCCGGCCATCCGTGTGATAACCGGGACCATATAGTGTGGAAGGCACTAAACACAAATACCTCATCTTATACTGCTTAGCTAGGGCCATAGCACCAACCAACAACATTCTCTTAGTCATTGCATAGGTAAATAAACTTTCCGTTGGAATACCATCCAAATAATTGGTCTCTTCCAGCTGTAAATTGGTTGGGTAAGAGCAGCTGGTTCCCATAAAAATTAACTTGGCTTGCGGTTGCTCTTTTTGCCACCAACACAGAACGTTAGTATTGATATTTTGATTAATCATCCATTGTTCTCCGGGGTGATGAAGGCAAAAGTCACCAGCTTGGGTCCATGCAGCTAGATGAAAGATTTGATCGAACTTAGTAGCCGATAGGAAACTCAAACTCCCTTCCGATGTCAAATCGCATTCTCGACTACCCAATGCAGTAATATCATACCCCTGGTCTCCCAAAGTTTTGCACAGCCCTGTTCCCATAAAACCAGTAGCACCTGTTACTAAAACTTTCATCCTTTATCACTTTTAGGATTAACAGGAAAATGAAAAATAACACCTTTTTCAATCAATGCCTTATTATTAGCAAGAATTTCTTTTTTGAAATTCCATGCTAATACATAGTAGACATCTGGGGGATCAATTTCATTTTCCATCACCACCGGAATATGCATTCCAGGCGAAAACAAACCTTTCCTAAGGGGGTTTTTTTCAACCAAACAATCAAGGTATTGGGTGCCTACACCAAAATAATTAAGCATAGTATTACCTTTCACTGGTGCACCGAAACCATAGATTTTTTTTCCTTGACTTTTAAAATCACCCAACAACCTTAAGTTTTCTTCCTTAACAATTTTTAGATTTTCTGCAAATTTATGAAAAGTCTCGATTTCATTCGCTTTTTCTTGCTTCTCAATGTTCAACATACTTACTAGCCTGTCACTAGGTTTATGTCTACCTTGATGAGAGACATGACCAATAATAGAACCACCATGAATGGGTGCCAAACGCACATCAAACAACTCTAACCCATGTCTTTTCAACAGAACCTGTAAGGTGCTCAAATTGTAGTAAAGAAGATGTTCATGATAAATTTGGTCAAAGGCCATATTTTCTACCAAACTTTTCAAATAGAGAAATTGAACTACAAAAACTCCATCCCTTTCTAACAACTTCTTAATTCCTTTTGCAACGGAGTGAAGTTCCTCTAAATGAAAAAAAACTCCAGATGCATTTACAATATCGAATTTGCGATCTAGCTGATCCGCCAATTCTAAATTAAAAAAATTATTCATCGTCGGAATATTGTTATCATTCGCAATTTTCGCTGTCGTTACAGAAGACTCTACACCGAGAATATCGCAACCTAAACTTTCATAATATTTCAGTTGACTACCGTCATTAGATCCAATATCTAGAACGGATACTTTTTGACTAGCAGTGTCTGGAAAGAACTTTTTAACTGTTTCATCTGCAACTTCCTTAAAATGGTTTTTCAAAGATGATGTCACCCCTGACAGATATGTGTGATCACCAAACATCACTTCTTTTGGTATAGTGAAGTCGAGCTGAACAGTGCTGCAATTTACACAAAAAAACAATCTTAGAGGATAGAATACTTCATCTCCGAGCATGTCTTTTTGAAGAAAATTATTCCCCCATGGCTGTTGCCCAAGATCCAGGACTAATTCCAAGTTCGTCGAATCACAAACACGACACCCCATTTTATTGCTCCTTATTGCAAATTCAGCCTGCTTAGGCTAATCCACATCATTTTGTCAAAATTTTAGTGCTCTTCAATCACTATTAACCTGCCGGGCAATCATCAGTCTAGCAACATCCTTTCCTGAGTTAATCGCCTTCCAACCAGTTTCTCGAAAAATTTTTTCAGGATTACCGTACGAAATATTTGGGTCTGCGGGCCGCTTTTTACTCTCATCCAAAATAACATGCTCCTTCCAATCCATGCCCAATTCATCAAAAACAACCGAAATAAATTCAGTCAACGAAATTGGTTTACCTGTAGCCACAATAAAGTCCTCAGGAACTGAGTGGCGAATAATAGCATACATGGCCTCCATGTACTCTGCTGCCCAGCCCCAATCTCTTATAACATCTACATTACCTAACTCTAGCTTGCCACTGTCCCCTCTGCTGATTCCCCATGCTTTTTTTACGATTTTCTGTGTAACAAATTTTGTTGATCTCAAATCTGACTCATGATTATAAAAAATAGCAACTGTTGCGAATAAGCCAAAAGATTCCCGATATACGCGCGTAGTCCAAATTGCACTTGCCTTGGCCGCCGCATAAGGACTTCTGGGGCAGAAGGGTGTTGACTCAGTAGCGGCAACATCTCCTAGATCCCCAAAACATTCCCCAGACCCGGCAAGGCAATAGCGAATGCTAGGCCTAACTTCTTTAATTGATTGTAGGATATTAATATTGCCTAAGGTAATCCCTTTCATTGTCTCAAGTGGATTTACAAAAGACATCCCAACCGATGACTGTCCGGCCAAATTATAAATTTCATTTGGATCAATCCGCTTTATGGTTTCACTCACCTCCGAGAAACTTTCAGGAGACATTTTTATCATCTTGATTTTTCTTAGCAGATCAAGCCTCTCTAATCGCCCCAATTTCTCTTGAGTGCATTCTCGGGACGTCCCAACGACCATGTAGCCATTTTTAAGGAGAAGATCAGCCAAGAAGGCCCCATCCTGACCAGAGATACCCACGATTAGTGCTTTTTTTCCTTTCGTATTCACCTTCACCAATTTAGCTCCCAATAGAGAAAGTGCTAACCACCTCTAGACTGTAATTCTTGATTTGCCCTATTCAGGTCCTCCATAGCCATCTCTTCAACCAAACTTAAAAATGAAGTCTTTGGGGTCCAACCGAGTTTATCTTTTGCTTTCTTCGAATTACCCAAAAGAGTCTCAACCTCAGTTGGTCTGTAAAAATCAGGGGACACTCCGACTACAATAGTCCCCTTATCATCAATTCCCCTTTCATCAAGCCCGATACCCTCCCAATGTATTTGCATATCAAGAGCTTTTGCGGCAAGATCTACAAACTCCCTTACGCTATGCTGGTCTCCCGTTGATATTACGAAATCCTCTGGCTTCTGCTGCTGTAACATAAGCCATTGCATCTCTACATAGTCTCTAGCGTGCCCCCAATCTCTTTTGGCATCAAGGTTTCCTAATAAAATAGTGCTCTGTAACCCTAATTTTATCCGTGCCAAACCAAGCGTTATTTTTCTTGTAACAAAGTCTTCCCCCCTTATCGGCGACTCGTGATTAAACAGTATGCCATTACACGCATATAAGTTGTAAGCCTCTCGATAATTGACTGTCATCCAATAAGCGTAAAGCTTACTTACAGCATAGGGACTCCGTGGGTAGAATGGCGTCGATTCACTCTGAGGCACCTCTAGCACTCGACCATACAATTCAGATGTACTTGCTTGATAAAATCGGGTTTTATCGTCAAGGCCTAAAAAGCGGATAGCCTCCAAAATTCGTGCAACCCCAATAGCATCCACCTCAGATGTATAGATTGGCTGCGAAAAGCTTACAGCGACATGAGATTGAGCTGCAAGGTTATAAACTTCATCTGGTTCAGATTTTTTTAAGATTTCTAGTAAGCCATTTGAATCAGTCAGGTCTGAATAATGTTTTATGAATTGTTTGGAACCAAAGCTACTCTCTCCCAGCAACCATTTTAACCGGGAGCTATTGTCCCCCGTTGATCTTCTAAATAATCCGTGTACTTCGTAACCTTTGCTAAGTAGCAACTGCGTTAAGTAAGCACCATCCTGGCCGGTTACACCAGTAACCAAAGCTTTCTTTGTCATCTTAAATTTCCCCAGAACTAACCTTATCTACACCCTAAATTATAAAATCTATTTTAAATTGATCCCGTATCATCTTTTCTGCCATACATATCATCATAGCGGACAATATCGTCCTCCCCAACGTAATCACCTGACTGGACCTCCACTATTTCCAAGGGTGAAGAGCCAGGGTTCTCCAGTCGATGTTTCGCACCTTTGGGGATATAAGTCGACTCATTCTCCTGCAATAATAACATCTCATTATTTTTGGTTACCTTTGCAACTCCTTTCACCACAACCCAATGCTCCGATCTGTGACTATGGCTTTGTAAGGATAGTGCCGCCCCAGGTTCAACCCGTATATGTTTCACTTGAAAACGAGGCCCGCGAGCAATGGAATCATACCAACCCCAAGGCCGGGATACTTTTCTGTGTGTAGTGACCAAAGCATCATCCCTGTCTGACAAATATTCGACAACTTCCCTGACCTGCTCTCCGTGGCCTTTTTTGATAACCAAAACCGCATCCGATGTTTCGATAATTTGCAGATTATTGGTACCTATTGCCGCTACAAAACGGTCGTCTGCCCTAACATAGGTGTTATTCGCATTTTGTATCAAACCATTTCCAATAATCCTGTTGCCGTCAGCATCCGGAGCTATTAGCTCAGCGACCGCCTCCCAACCCCCTAGATCCCTCCAACTGGATTCAAAAGGCATAACTTTAATATGTTTAGCATCACACTTTTGGAGAACACTATAATCTATACTATCACTTCTACAACCTACAAAAGATTTCTTGTTGGGTCTGACAAAAGCAATGTTCGCTTGATGCTCGATCTTTTTTGTGTGCATTGCCGTCCTGCAGGTACTTAGAATATCAGGTGCATGCTGCTCCATTAGAGATAGTATTTTTTCTGCCTTCACCAACAAAATACCGGAGTTCCATAACATTGTTGCATCATCTAAGAACTGAGTTGCTAGCTCTGTGGAGGGTTTCTCGACAAACTTGCTAACACCTAATACTCCCGCCAAATCATCTTTCTGATCCGGCACGCTTTTGATATAACCATATGCGGTAGTGGCCCTAGTCGGCCTAACCCCAAAGGTTACGACGGCCCCACTTTCAGCTGCTTCCACCGAACCCAAAACTGATTTGGCAAAATACTCAGCATCCTCAATGTAATGATCTGAGGGACAAATTAGAAGCAGATCCTCTGGATTTTGATGCAAAGCTGCAATGGCAACTGCTGGAGCTGTATTTTTGCCAGTCGGCTCTAGCAATAGGGATCCTGAACAACCCTGTTCAAGGATACAGTCTCGCAAAAGAAAGCGATGTTTTTCGGCACCCACAATTACCACTTTTTTTTCCAAACTCAAGGAAGGATGAGTAAGTCGATCAATCGTCAAGCCCAATAAACTTTTCTCTCCCACCAAGGCTGAGAATTGCTTGGGCATTTCACCACGACTGATAGGCCAAAGCCTTGCCCCTTGACCACCACTTAATACAACAGGGCAGATATGCATATCGATATATTTAGCGTGAGATTTTTAATCTTATTTAACATGTTTTGCCTGCTTTTTGCGGTATCTGAAAACTGATGACTAGAGTCCTATCTTTCGCAACTTTTTCTTGCCTTCGGGATCGTTATTCTTAATATTTTCCACCGCCGCCCTACAAAGAACTAAGCCCAGCATAAATATTCCCGCCCCAATACCAACCATAAAAGTGATAAGGATTCTACTAGGCTTCGTCTTTAACTCTGGAACGGATGCTCTATCCACTATCTGTATACCTGAACCCTCCCCAGCCATTTCAACTTGAGCAGCTTCATATTGTTTTTTGAAAAACGCCAATAACTTATCTTTCTGCCGAATATTTTCAACCTCTTTTAGAATTTCAGTCTCCCATCGATTGCCATAAGCATCTTTGATTTCTTTTTCAATCAACAATAGTTTAGTTTTAAGATTTGAAATTTTTTTTGTCAGTCTCCTGACTGCCGGGGCCCCATCATTCAAATAAATCTTTTTATCCAAGAGTTCGGATTCCATACCAACAAGTTGATCTTCATACCTAAAAATAAAACTTAACAGTCTCTCTGGTTTAAGATTTAAAATGGTTTTTTTAAACCCGGATTCTCGCAATGCGTTCTTAGATATAGCTATTTCACTTTCAGTGGTAGTAATTTGTTCTGCAAAAAAAAGACTTCTCTTTTGAGCATTAGTGATGGCAAAGTTTGTCAACATTGTATCCAGCTCATCAATATAACTGTTCGCTATATCCGCAGCCAACTTGGGATCCTTATCGCTGAATGACAGAGACAGCATCCCATCTTTCTTGCTAACAAAAACATTTGTTGCAAGTTTCAGTTCCTTCCTCGCTTTTGCCAGAATCTCTTGGTCATAATATTCCTGTAAAGAAAACTTGGTAACCATTTTATTAAGCAAGGTCTCACTCTCGAGAAATGACTTAAACTTATCGCCACCTGATGCCTTAGTTGATACTCCCAGCAATGTTCCCAGTCCACTATTAGCCAAAATGGAACCAACACTCGCATCCGAACTAGGGGGAATAAAGATTGTGGTCGCCGTATATATTGGGGTCATCAAATAAGTACTGAAATAAGCAATTATCGAGAGAAAAAGAGGGATAAAAATAAGTGCTTTAATATTTGTCAAAATGACAACTAAAAAATCCAAAAATCCTACTTTATTGTCTTGCTCCGTTATATCCATTTAATGCTCGACCGATTAAATATTTTTTTCTACAAATCACCAAGAACTTTTAAGCCCGCGACACCTAAAGAGAGTTGGTAAAAAATCTGAGCCCAATCTTTCAACTCTCGGCTAACGCTAAACTGATGTAAATCTTCTGGCACCACTATCGCATCCCCCGGCATGAGCGGATGACGCATCAAACCTTTCCTGAACAAACCTCTCTTAGCCTGTCTTGCACTTATGACTATACCGTTTGCCTTTAAAATATAAAGGCTCTCTGTATCAGCATTTTTTGTTGGACCACCAGCTAATGAAATATACTGTGCAGCTTTATACCTTTCTCTAAACAGAAAAGAGTTCTGATTAAAGACTGAACCATAAACACTGACTACTCCAGGTCTTGGTGGAACATAAAAAATATCTCCATTTTCAAGCGGGAGATCAGGCAATCCATACTCTGCTCCACCATTATTAGCATCTAGGACAATTCTTCCTGTGGCTCTTACCTGCCTAAGCCTCTTCACTAGTTCTCTCTGTGCAGTCGCTTGCTGTTTAACTGCGGAACTATCCTCCACCGACAAGACCGTTCCGGCCTGTACAGCAGCATTCCTCTCCACCTCCTGCTCTAATCTAGACAAAGCCTTATCAAGCTGCTCCTGCTGTTTTTTTCTCGTACTTTCCCTAGTAAAAAGCGAACCATACAAATAAGCATTGGGTGAAAAACCTCCAACCCTAATAACCAGGTCCCTTAAAGTCTCACCTTGTTTAATTTGATAAACTCCGGGTGCTATAAACTCTCCTTCCAACATTACATACCTTGAACGTTTCGCCTGCGGTAATGCTAGATCATCAGCCGAAAAAATAGTAACCACATCACCAGGCTCAAGCAAAAGATCATGACTGGGATCCATCTCCAAAACAGCTTTCTTTAAGTTAAAAGGAATGACTTTGGTTTCAAGGGTTGCCACATTTAGTCTCTTAACCACGGCATATTCCCAATTGACTTGTGCTCCGACAAAACTGTCCTGAAAAGAACCAAACATATCTACATTTGACTTGGTATCAGTTTCCGTAAGTCCATCACCACCTCGGTCTAGCATGTTATTAGATTGATCTATTTCGGTCTCATTGGGGTTGTCACTTTGCGATAAAATGGGGCCTGTCTCACTTGAGGCCCCATCTGACTTCTCTTTTGCTTGCTCCAAATTATTGATATTTGCGTGCGAAACTTTTGCCGCCAACCAATTTTTTTGACGATCATTCTGATTCCTCTTTATCCAATATTCATTACGCACTAAAAAACTAGGGTCGGGAATCAGATCACTGATCTTTAGATTATGTCTCCATGGGGTTTGTCTAGTCTCCGACACATTTCCCGCCAGGGTCACCGAATTAAGTATCCTTGGAGATATGGCCTTTACATGGACTAAATCCCCGTCCCTAATCTTGGTTGTCAACCCCTTTCCCTTAACATTAACATTGAGAATTACTCTTTCGCCTGTGGACTTTATTCTCTCTAGACTAATATTTTTCTTTGATGCCGTCGCAGCCAAACCACCAGACAACTCAAAAAGCTCTTTTAAGGTTAAGCCTTTCTTGATTTCATAAATGTTGGGAACCCTGACACTACCAGCAACGGCTACAAGAGGTCCAACCGGAGGAATAAAAATGACGTCATTTGAGGCCAAGGCAATATCAGCAACTAGCGTACCTTTCACAAAAAAATCGTAACAATCAATTTTTGCAACAGTGTGATCTCCTCTTCGAAGTTCAATATTGCGTAGGGAACCCGATAGCTTCGGTCCTCCAGCCAAAAATAATACACTAAGTAGGGTGGCTCTCGAGGTAACTTGGTACGCACCGGGCTTAACTGCATGACCCATTACAAAAACATTCATGGGTCGTGTTTTCCCTAGCACCACATTCAACTTAAAATCCACGTGCTCCTGGGAAAAACGGGCTTTTAGATAAGGTTGAAGGTCTTGGTACTTTAAACCGGCAATATTTAACTCGCCAAAGTCAGGGATAAACAAAGTGCCGTTGGAATCTACATATCCGGAGAAATCGACATCCAATTGTCCCCATGCCCTTACATAAATTTGATCACCTGGTTGAATTACATAAGTTCCTGATTTGTCCAAGATGCCCTCTTGCGAAATGCTCAGCCCCTTCACAAAAAGCTCCGGATTTTCAAAATATGAGTGGCCGAAAATTGGTAATTTAGTTCCGAGCGAATATTCTACAAGTCGCTGAAATTCAGAGTTACCTCGCTTACCCCTCTCAGGGACTACTACTCGAACTGGATCCTTTGGTTTGGAATCATCAAATTTAGGGGAACCCACTCCGGTGATCCGAGGGGTTACCGCATCCGGGCTTTGAATAAGGGTAGAATCAACTGCGTCTACACCAAGATCATCATCAGTCAGGAGCTGCTGGAGCATTTTTTTCTGTACCCCACCAAGCTCTAGACCTTGAGCGTTGAGAAGCACAGGCGAAATTGCAAGGTAACAGAATAGAGTTAAAATAATTGAAAGTTTAGACATTGATCTTTATTCAGCAAACCATCTCGGAATTTAAATCGCGGTCAGCGATTTTAGCACAACATTGAAAATTCATGCCAAAAACATAAGGTTACAGGCAATACGACCTAAAGGAAATAGTATTTCACTAACTATCAAACTTGACTGAAACTAGCTGTTGGCGGGGTTATTCAAAAATTGCTGGTACGCTAGATTTAGACCTTCCTTAATTTGTATCTTTGGCACCCATCCAAGAGACCTTATTCTGGAGGAATCCACTAACTTCCGGGGTGTGCCATCGGGCCTACCCTTGTCCAGCAAAATCTCACCCTCAAATCCAATGACTTTGGCTATAACCTTTGACAAATCAAAAATAGACATTTCCTGGCCTGATCCAATGTTCACCACCCCCTCAGCCTGGTGAGCTTTGGCATGAAAGGTACCCTTATTAAGACTCATTAGAAAGACACAGGCATCACCTAAATCGTCCACGTAGAGAAACTCCCGCAGAGGCGTCCCGGTACCCCAGATTTCAATTGATTTGAAAGCTTTTTCCTTTGCCTCATGTATTCTTCGAATCAATGCCGGAATAACATGAGCTTCCCCAAGTTTATAATTATCCCCAGGACCGTACAAGCTGGCAGGAATCACACACCTATAATCTGTCCCAAACTGCCGGTTATAAGCTTTACAAAGGGTAATGCCAGCGATTTTGGCGATAGCATAAGCCTCGTTTGTTGGCTCTAGGACACCTGTCAGCAATGCGGACTCCGTCATAGGCTGCGTGGCGAATTTTGGATAAATACAGCTAGCACCGAGAAATAAAAGCTGTTTTACCCGAAACTCAAAGGAAGACTCTATTAAATTTATTTGAATTTTTTGATTTTTTAACAAAAAATCAACAGGATGACTGCTGTTGGCCTCTATACTACCTACCTTAGCCGCAGCCATGTAAACCTGGTCTGGTCTCTCCTCAGCAAAAAAATCCCTAACCTCTTTTGAGTTTTCCAGATCCAAAACTGATCGACTTGGTGCAACAACCTTAATGGAAGATGTGGGATACTGAGGTTTAGTTTGAAGGGACCTGATTATTGCTCCTCCCACCATTCCAGAACCCCCGGCTACAAAAATTTTCACGCAAAAGTCTTAACTTAAAATTATCAAATTATTCAATAATTTATCATGGACAGGAGTTTTTTGGCATAAAATAAAACTATTCAACAGTAAGTCGCTGTTTTTAAGTACTTTTTTATGTTCACCAATAAACTATCATCAATCAACACGCTAACATTTGCTTTTTATTCGGCTAAATGGTTAACTTTAGGGTGAGAAGCAATTGAAAATAAGGTTTTAGGACAAATGCGGAGGTAAATATTGTGAACGCAAGTCGATTAATCATTTTGATGCTGGCACTCTCTCTAACATCAGTCTTGACCGGATGTGGAGGGTCGTCAGAAGCAACTTTGGGGCCGGGCGAAGGCGGTCTGAGTAGTGCATCTTCAGTCTCGGCAGTTAGTGCTACCGATTAAATAATTTGTCAAGGAGGTATTCCAAACATGTTTATTAGAACACTCTATGTCAGCCTTGCAGGCTCTGTTCTGTTGGGTTTTGGTTTAGGCTCGGTTACGGCAGCCCCACCAACCACAGGGGCTTATGCAACAGATGCCCAACAAGAGTTTATCCAGGATCAAGCCACGGAAAGTATTACAACCGCACAGATGATAATGTGTTTTATGTACAACACTCGGGCAGATGCTATGGTGAATAAAGGTCAATACATAGCGTTTATTGATGAAAATGCTTGCGATACTTCAGGGCGAGCCAGTGCCTCGAATAGCTCTAATTCTAATAGTTCGGGTGCGACCTCTTATACGAGAATGAGTTTAATATCATCCAAAAATACCACTACTGCACCCCAGATAGTTAAGGGCCACGCTGAGAGTAAAGAGGATGATGGGTCAGTAATTCAAATATACATTCATACCAGTGCATCGGAGGCTCCAAGTGCGTCGGCTCCGAATGGAATAATGACCCTTAACTTCACTGGTGTTACCAGTGCTGGTAGTAAAGCCTTCCGAGGAGAACTTGGGATCAACTCTTCAGGGTTGACCTTCTCAGAGGTTGGTAATTACGGTCATGGAGAAGAGACTGTCAGACTTTATGTTAACGGCGACGAAACCTCTGGGTCCGGTGCCGTGGTAGCACCCGACTACAGTGGGGGCACTATAACAATCTTATTTGGCTACAATGCCAACTATTTCTGCCGAGCAAAGGATGGTGGCACTGAGTACTGCTTTAGTCGATCCAAAGCTGCTGCAGACTCCACCGTATGGCAGTACGGAACCTATGACGATAGTACCGGTGCGAGATACGATCTAGCGCAACCAGGATTTACCGTCAAAGACAGTGACGGTAAGTATGGGTTTGCTAGTTACTGGGGAATTTGGTTACCAACGGCCCCCAGTGATGGGGCGACTCTTACAAACCAAGCGGGAACTGTTTCCTACACTGTGAAACAAGGTTACGGCCGCCTAATAAAGTTTACTAAAGTATCAACCACTCTTGATGGAATAAAGAAAGTGCCATTTGTATTTAGGACTGAAGCCAGCACCACTGTTGCCAGCACATCCTATAGTTCGGGTACTGAGTTTGAAGCTTTTTGGGATGATGAAAATGACAACTTTGTTATAACAGGAACCCAAACATGCTCCTCTTCAGGCTGTTTTATGAATAAGATTACAGGAGCAACAATGAGTGCATCGGATATGGCAACCGCTGTAACCTCGGGTGGCAATTCTTTTGGAGTAAGAGGGTGGTCTCGTGGCCTTGGTGGCCAAATTGAAATCGCGGCTGCTACGTTAGCTGCGGGAGATCCGGGAGCAGCAGCGGATGGGGTCCGATACATGACACAGGCTGTAACAGCACCGGGCGATACCAGCGTACCTACTACACTTAAATGTGTTCAGGACTGTATGACCGACGCCTCGTTGGATGTGATCAGTGACAGTGATTCACCATACACGACTAATACTTACAATAATTGGGGTAACGTTGCATCAGGAGATGTTGAAACTTACACCTGGAGCCGCAGTGATTACACGCTCAAAGACTCAACAAGTTCAGTTGTAAATAGTACTGCTCTACCTTCAGGTGATCTGTCGGGTCAGTGGCAATGGGGACTAAGAACAGGTCCATTAGTGGAAGATGTGAGTAATCTGGAATGCACGTGGGATAACACCAAATATTGTTCTTGGCGAGCCAATGAACTCGCTTCATATTACGTTTGGGAAACAGGAACACAAAATTGGAATAAGGCAACTTTTCTGAAAAAATCAGATGATACTTATCTTGCTTTTACGCCTCCCGAGGGTGCTAGCTTTACCGTTCCAGCGAACACCTCTGGAAGTGAGCCATACGGCGATTTTGCAGGAGCACCTCTTCGGTTGGAATTCATGGGATTTGGAGAACTACACGGAATCCCAGGAAAGTGTTTTTCCTCAACCACAAATGCAGAGGTTAATTGTGGAGAAGGCACACGTTACGTTCCAGCTTTTACAATCCCATCTGACAGTAACGGGTTCGTGACGATTAACAGTGCTACCAAATGGGTGAAGTGGCTCGAACGTGAGCTTAGATTTAAGCCAGAAAGCGGAATAACATCAAGTGCCCAGGGTATTACCATGGGCACGACCGGTAGCCTTCCGGCAGCACAGGTTTTAACAGGGGATACAAAAGACCCGTCAGACTCCTCTAACACTACTTATTATCCCGGAGCATATAGTGATGTTAACTTCGACGTAGCTCCTAGTGTTATTCAAGGTGTTGTGCAGTAATAACGCTTTCATTACCGATAGTGAAGATTATGGTTCCATACGGAACCATAATTTTTTTTGGGTCAAAAGACTGACTTGGGCCATAGTCATATCGTTACTAATTCACTTATCTGTTTTGTCAATACCTATTCCTGAAAATAAAAAAAAAACAGTCTATCAACCTCACATAAAAACACTAGATATACTTCTAGCAAAAAAAACAAATAAACCAATTACGAAAAGCAGCGACTTGGAAACCACTAATCTGCAATCGAATATTAAAGACGCGAACAAAAAAACAGAATCAGCTCAAATCAAAGGAATCGTAATAGGGAAACCTGTGGAATTTGGTATGAAATCGCCAGTTAACTACAGGGCTTTTGGGAGATCAAAGAGACGTGTTAAATCCGACGTAAAGAACCAATCTAGTATTAGAAAAAGATTTCAAACGACACGCCAAACCTTGCCCCCAATGGAAGCTGTTTGGGCGATTATTCAAGAAGCTCAAATTTTTTTTCCGGGTGGGGAGGATCTCACCTGCCAGGGGGCATTAACTTTTGTTTGCAAACCAACCAATATCAAGATTGCTAATTTTTTTGAAGATCAATGGATGATCATGCACATGAACTACCCAAACCTCCCACCATTAGAATTAGACCGCCAATCAGGATTCTGGCGATTACACAAACTCTTAAACTGACCTTGATTAAAAAGTGAGGTTTGTATTAATTTTTACAGAGTGATCTTTAAGGTACTGCTATAATCGAGGAGGTTCAGATCGGTTTTTTAAAAATCCAAGTTAACCAAGAAAAGTGCTAAATTATATGCTAATTACATCATCTTACAATCCAGAATCAGGGATTCGAGGGTTTTCTTTAATAGAAATTATGGTCGTAGTGGTGATTATGGGGATACTGGCATCTCTTCTCGTCCCTAGGCTTATCGGGCGCACCGATGATGCAAGAATCATGGCCGCTAAACAAGATATAGCTACACTCATGCAGGCTATGGCCCTTTATAAACTGGACAACTTTCAGTACCCAACAACAGAGCAAGGGTTGCAAGCACTAGTGTCTAAACCCACAACAAGGCCTATACCCAACAACTGGAAGGGTGGAGGTTATATCGATCGCCTGCCCAAGGACCCATGGGGAGAGTTCTATCAATACCTGTCTCCAGGTATTTACGGAGAAATTGATATTTTTTCCCTAGGAGCCGACAACAAACCAGGGGGAGAGGGACAAAATGCTGACATTGGGTCCTGGACTAATTAACTGGCATTGACGTTACCTTACCATGCCTAATGATCGTTGGGATTTTACTAAAGGGTTTACGCTACTTGAAATGTTAATAGTTTTGGTAGTACTTGGCATAGTCCTATCATTTTCCTCAATATCAATATCTCAAAATGATCACCGACAGCTACTTTCTGAAACTAAACGTCTTGCATCTTTATTACGATTAGCTCGAGAAGAGGCCATTCTTAGAAACACTCCTATTTTGGTTGAGATATCCAACCAAGAATATCAATTTTTCTCAAGAGAAAACCAAGAGTGGATACCGATCGACAGAGATAACTACCTCAGAAAACGCCAATTCTCGATCAGTAACATCAGGATACGATCTAATATCCCTGAGAATGAAAAACAACTAATCACAATAATCTTTGGTTATGAACCGGTAGCACCACCCTTTGAAATTGTTCTAGCGACACCAAACAATGAATTATCAATACATGCTAACGGGATTGGGCATTTTACAATCAACTAGAGGTCACGTTAAAAAAATGGTTCGCAATAAAGATAGTACATCAACATACGGGTTCACTTTACTTGAAGTTCTCGTTGCACTATTTATTTTAGCTACCGCACTCGGAGCTAGCCTTAGGGCCATTGGAAGCCTTAGTCAAAACAATGGAGACTTGAGAGTTGCGATTATGTCTACGTGGTCAGCTGAAAATCAATTAGCACAAATTCGACTATCTAAGACATGGCCACCACTTGGTGAAAGCTTTTATCTTTGTCCTCAAGGAGACTTCAACTTCAATTGCCGCCAGACCGTTTTTCAAACTCCAAATCCCCTTTTTAGGAGAGTCGAGATCACAGTTTTTATAGGCCCCAACTCAGAACGGAAAATTATAAAACTCACTCAACTGGTACCCAAAGGCTTATAGAATGTCAAAAATCATAAATCCACACAGACAATCAGGATTAACGTTAATTGAACTACTTGTTGCAATTGCAATATTAGGGATAATCGCGGTGCTGGGTTGGAAAGGTTTAGATTCCATAATTTTTAGCCAAAAAGAATTATCAAATAGTGTAGATGACATTCGAAATCTACAGCTAATCTTTGCTCAGTTACAGACGGACTGCGCCAACATAAGTAACCCTAATAAAATAAACGGCAGATCTCCCATCAATGTCGACGTTAACTCTCTAGCTATTACTAGAGATACCTATTCAAACTTAGGTATGCCTAAAATTCAGTTAATTAAATATTATTTAATAAACGAGAAACTTTTTCGATCCGCTTCAGAACCAACCCGCCAAATTCATGATCTGCACAAATATTGGTCCGAAAATCAGACCTCTTTAGACAAAAACCAAATTTTACTACATGAAAATGTAAGTAGTATACGCATACGACTTTGGAACAAAATTTCTCAAAAATGGCAATCCTATTTTGATATCAGATCGAGTAATTTAAACATTGCCGACAACGATACCATTGAAGCAAACAGTCAACTTGGTAATTACAAATGGACTGGACTAGCGATTGATATTAGATTAAACCATCGCAAATCCGATATAACCAAGGTCGTTTTTTTGGGGCCATCATGAATCCTAATTCCGCTGGTCTTAAGCAAAAAGGAGTAGCAGTAGTAACAATACTCCTTTTAACCGTTCTGAGTGTAACAATTGTTAGTAGTCTTTTTTGGGATCAACAAGTCCAGATACGATCTATTGAGAACCAACGATTGCAACTACAACAACAATGGATTCTCAGGGGAGCTTTAGATTGGGCAAAGTTAATACTCATGGAAGATAAAAAATTTTCCGCTATAGATGACTTGACTGAGCCATGGAATACTCCTCTCATGGAAACACGATTGGATAAATATGTTGAGGATACAAAAGTTCAAAATATCGCAATAAAAGCTTTTTTATCAGGAGAAATTGTTGATGCTCAGTCAAAATTCAACTTAAGGCGTCTTGCTAATTTAGGGGAAGTAGACCCCAATGCCATTATTATATTTTCACGTTTATTAAAAAAGTTGAGACTTCCCGCCACCTTAGCACCCACTACCGCTCGAGCTCTAGCAGACTACCAGCGGCAGCAAACAAAAAAGAATAAAATAATGTCTGGAAAAATAGGATTTAACTCGGTGGAAGATTTGCTCTCTTTGCCAGGCTTTTCTCCCCAAATCATAAAAGCTATCGGGGACTACACCATCTTTCTCCCAAGAAATACGAAAATCAATGTCAATACTGCCTCTCTTCCTGTCCTGGAGGCGGAATTAGGTATAACCGCTGTAGATGCTAGAAATATTTTAGCAACCAGAGATAATGCGGTTTTCTTAAATATTGGAGATTTCAAAAGCCGCACATCGCAGCTCGGAATACGGGTACAATCGAGAAATATCGCAGTGAGAACAGATTTTTTTCTTATTCTAGGGCAAGTAAGCATTAATCGATCATCAGTCAGAAAAAAATGTTTGATTGAGCGATTACCAGAAGGTGCCAAACTAATATGGCTAAAAGATATTTAATTAAGCGAGAATGGTCTTTATTGCTCCATATTCCCCCAAAACTCGAAAAGAGCGGGCCGTCATCATTGAGTACTCAAGCATTGAAATATGCTGTCATGAGAGCCGAGGGAACCCTGGAAGACAAAGGGGAACTTTCTTGTAGTGCCATAAAAGAAAAATGGCCAAAGATAAAAAGGATCGTCACCATCTTTGCTGATTCTGATGTTAACATTTTACATTTAGAGGCTCCCCAATTATCTGCCTCTAATTTGAAATTGGCACTCCCCAATTTAGTAGAGGAGTATATTTTATCTGGTACCGAAGAAAATATCCTTATACCAGGAGGTCGAAAGAACAATAGAGAAATCGTTTATGTGGCTGATAAAAGTTATGTCAAAAATGTAACTGAGAGTATAAATACTTTTTGGGATAAACCTGTATATTTTTTTACAGATAAGATCAGCCTCTCCGAACCTAGCTCATCAACAATTTTTGCCAAGATGTCAGAGTACAAGGCAACTGCAAACCTTTCAATAAGGACCGCAGTGGATGAAGTGTACAGCATGTCCATCAATAGAGACCAGACTGCAACTTCACTTGATAGCCTGACAAAAACCATTATGGATTTCCATCAAGGAAAAAATGTAGAGCTGGAAATTCCAGAACATCGTTTTTTAGATTACCAGAGAGAAATCAAAGATATTGAATATAACGGATCAATATTTTTGAAGAAATATAACTGGAGAAAGAACTTAAATATAGCTCACCAAAAAAGCATCAACTTATCTTCCTTCTTATCGCTGAGACCTTCATCCACTATTAAGCTAAAAAACTGGAAAACTCCCTTAATTTTAGGGATATCTCTAGTGATATTTAATACTGTGTCTTTGCAATGGAACTGGTGGAACCTTCAGAATAAATCTTCCGAATTGCAGAACTCAATTACCAGAGTTTTCAAAACAAAGTATCCCGACGAAAAAGTTATCCTTGATCCTTTAGCTCAAATGAGACAAAAACTCAATTTTGATGGCGACCTAAGACTTTCTGATCCCAATAGCTTCATACACCTGCTAACAGCTTTAGGTGAATTCAAAGAGACACTACTATCTCGTAAACCAGAAAACCCAAGTCCAAGAGTGATTTCCATTGAATATAGGAACAAAAACTTGTATATCCACTTTGACCCCAACAATGAATCCATACTTGATCAGAATAAAGATATTCTTGAGGAATTAGGTTTGTCCGTAAAAGAAACAGCGTCCAAAAACACGGGTATCATCTGGGAACTATCTGGAGAGGAGCGCTGATGACACAAATAAAACTTAAATTTATGTCTTATTTACTCCTCACTTGGAGCAAGAGAACAGCTAGGGAGAAGAATCTTCTACTCGGATCTGGAATACTAATTACATGTTTCCTCTGGTTTTACATTTTGATAAGTCCAGCCATCATTGGAATAGAACAATCCAAAGAAAATATAAAAAACTCAAGAGTTGCACTTGATGAAATCAACAGATTGGCTGAAATTATCCCTAATCCCTCTACAGCACCAAATGATCCCAAATTATTTACGGACTACTTAGAATCAACGATGATCGACAGAGGCTTTGTTAAATCAACAATTTCTAATACCGAAGATTTATATCACGTGGAAATTGGACTTTGTTCTTTTCAAAATTTAGTCTCTTGGTTATTAGAATTAAAAAAATTGGAAAGTTTAATGGTGACAAATGCAATTATCACGAGAAAAGAAGATCCTAAATTTGTCAAGGTCAGCCTAACCCTTCAGCAAGTACAATACATACAATGATTAGGTTCATAATAACGACATTTCTCTGCCTTTTGGCCTTCATATTTGGGGTTGCCATCTCTCCCCCAGCACCATGGTTAGCAAAAATTGTTGAAGTTCAGACCAAGGGCCAGGTGATACTTGGTGATCCTAGCGGCAGTTTTTGGAAGGGATCTGCAATAATCGCCACTACTGACCACCAAAACAATACTGCAAAAGCGGTTTTTCCTGGCAGATTTTATTGGACAATGTCCCCTTCCGTATTTTTTGGTCAGGTAATCGTAACCATCTCTAACGAAGCAATCCTGTCTCAGCCATTAGTCATAACAGGGAGATGGAACAACTATCAGTTACAAGAAACCAGGGTAAATCTCCCCAGTGAAAAACTAACCACACTTGGTGCCCCTTTCAACACCATTCAGCCCAAGGGTCAGCTATCGCTACATTGGACCGATATTGTTGTTATTTTTGGTAACTACCCACCTAAAATCTATGGCAAAATGATACTTAAGCTGGACAATATAGTCACTAGACTATCCTCAATACAACCCCTCGGAAGCTATGTGTTGAGTTTTGTCCTAAACGGCGACAATGGAGAAATAGAACTTCACACAGAGAGTGGAGCATTAGAGTTGACAGGAGTTGGTAAAATTGAGAATGAAAACTTCAAATTTGCAGGCTATGCTAAATCTATTAATAAGAAGAATGAGCTTAAAAATCTGATGAATTTATTGGGTCAATGGAAAACCGTCAATGGAGATGAAGTAGTTGAGTTAGTTTTTTAAATATGTCAACACACCAACGTAATTCAAATAGTAGCCCTATTACACTTTTAAGGCTCGGTTTCTTTACCTTGATACTAAATGCAATTGTTATTGCATCAACGTCTCAGGCTAATGATCTTCCAGAGAATAAAGCTACTTTAAATTTTGTCGATACTGATATTAGAGTGGTAGTACGAGCTATAGGAAAATTTACAGGGCAAACTTTTATTTTCGATCCGCGTATTCAAGGTAAACTGAATTTAGTTTCCGAAAATCCTATTTCAAGAAAAGAAGCGTATAAACTTCTTGCAATATCGCTGAAACTCAGAGGATTCGCACTCATGAAAGCGGAAGGATATATCGTAGTGGTCCCGGAAGTTGATGGAAAACGACATGCCATATTTGACCAAACTGAAACAAAACAGACGGGGCAAATAGTTACAAAAATATTCACATTAGAGAATGAGATTGCCAGCAACCTTGTTCCCATCCTTAAACCCTTATTAACTCCTAATAATGTTATCACGGCCAGCACCTCCAACAATAGTCTAGTTATCACGGACTATCAGGAAAATATCGATCGCCTCCAAAAGATTATATATGAGTTAGATTCTCGGCTTCAAAAAGAAAATATTCACGTAGTTACTGTCAAGCATGCAATAGCAAGTGAAATAGTCACGATTGCTGACCGTATTTTAAACAACCAGGTGAATGGGAATTCGAATCGAAATCCTACACAAGTATTTTTTATGGCAGATAAAAGAACGAATTCCATAATTATAAAATCTATTTCAGCAGAGAAAATAAGGATAGCGGAGCTATTAGTTGAAAAGCTAGATCAACCTATCGACTCTACTAGCAACATTCATATTATTCATCTTAAAAATGCTGATGCAATCCAGCTTGCTCAAGTGCTAAGGGCTGTAGTAACTAACACTGCCATTTCAGACACTAGCTCACCTGAAAGCACCTCTAGTACCGGATCAAACACCTCGACTGGAAACACAACTAATAAAGCCAACAAAAATAGCTTTATACAAGCTGATCCTACAACCAATACCTTAATAATATCTGCTGATGAAAATATTTTTAGAAATCTAAGATTAATCATAGATCAACTAGACTCGAGGAGAGCTCAAGTTTATGTCGAGTCTCTAATCGTTGAAGTTAGTGCCGATAAAGCAGAAGCTTTCGGCATACAGTGGGCCGGTGTGTCTGGAACCAGCTCTAGCGACTTTAGAATTGGACTGTTAGCTGGAGTGTCAGACAACCTAATAAATTCTGCAGGTTCAGCTATTCTTAGTCTTTCCGAAGAAAGTACAAATGTTACTGGTTTAACAGGACTAGCAGCGGCCCTGGAAAATAAAGCAAATGCCAATATACTCTCTATGCCAAACCTAATAACCCTGGATAATGAAGAAGCCAAAATAATGGTGGGTAAAAATGTGCCTTTTATCACCGGACAATTTTCAAACACTAGCTCCGGTGCAGGTGTAAACCCATTTCAAACTATTGAACGTAAAGATGTGGGGTTGTCTTTACAAATTAGACCACAAATATCAGAAGGGGGAACCGTAAAACTTGCGATCTACCAAGAGACATCAAGCATCCAGGAAACAACTACATCGGGTCTAATTACGAATAAAAGGTCTCTCGAGACACATGTCCTGGTTAATGATGGCGATATTATTGTGCTTGGTGGCTTAATAGAGGACACTCTCAGTGATACAGTACAAAAAGTTCCACTACTTGGAGATCTCCCCATTTTTGGTCGATTATTTCAATTTCAGTCAACATCGAGAGCAAAAACCAATTTAATGGTTTTTATTAGACCAACTGTACTTCGAACAGCAGCTGAGGGATCCAATCTGACAGCCGATCGCTATGATTACATAGGGGCTACTAGACCAGGTGTTTCTTTTGATGAAAGCCCTAGCTTACCTCAACTACCTAACGGTGATATTGGTAATTTTCTTGATAGGGACCCCAATACCATTAATTTCACTCGCAAAAACTTTGGTTCACAATTGGATGAAAAGAATACGGAGACTCCCGCAGACAGTCCCAACAAATAGGATTTGATATGACTGATTCTCCAATACCACTTAATAACGCAAAATTACTACCATTCAGTTTTTCCAGAAAATTTTACGTCGTGGCAAGTGCCTTTAAAGAAAACAGTGTTAAGGTGTGGTCTTGCCCTGATACTCCTATGAATGCGATCGGAGAGATTAGCAGAAAATTCGGCAATGTTGAACTGACCATCATCAGTCGAGAGGAAATCGATAACGCAATTAAAAAGTCATATGAGAACTTAACCAGTGATGCGGCTCAAGTCATAGATGAGTTTGAGGCTGACTATGATCTAGCTAGATTATTTGAAGATATGCCTGAAGTTGAAGACCTTCTCGACTCGGCGGACAATGCACCAGTTATCCGTATGATAAACGCTCTTTTAACACAAGCCCTGCGGGAAGGTTCATCTGATATTCATATAGAACCGTACGAAACTGTTTCGGTTGTAAGGTTTAGAGTTGATGGTGCTCTTCGAGAAATTGCTAGACCCAAAAAAGCCATACATGGGTCACTAGTGTCACGAATAAAAATTATGTCACAGTTGGATATAGCGGAAAAGAGGCTTCCTCAAGATGGGCGTATTACAATAAGAGTTGGAGGTAAACCGGTTGACGTAAGAGTCTCCACTCTACCAACGGGTCACGGCGAACGGGCAGTATTAAGGATCTTAGATAAAGAAGAAGGTCGAAAAGATCTCCAGCAACTGGGCATGAATGACATAACCTTGAAATCAGTAATGGATTTAATTTCACAACCCAATGGAATTGTTTTGGTGACTGGACCAACAGGATCAGGAAAAACAACTACCCTATATGCTTCATTAACAAAGCTCAATGATATTGCCAGAAATATTCTAACGGTAGAGGATCCTATAGAATATGAACTATCGGGGGTAGGACAAACACAAGTGAACCCTCGAATCGGAATGACTTTTTCAAAAGCCCTTAGAGCCATACTTAGACAAGACCCAGACGTATTAATGATAGGGGAGATACGAGATTTAGAAACTGCTCAGATTGCAGTACAAGCATCACTCACTGGACACCTTGTCCTAGCAACACTCCATACCAACGATGCTGTCGCTGCCGTTACGCGAATGTTAGATATGGGAATAGAACCTTTTTTGCTCTCCTCGTCTCTCACAGGTGTAATTGGCCAAAGGCTAGTTCGGAAACTATGTCCTCGATGTAAAAAACTTAATAAGGGTGAATGGGAACCCACGGGGTGTGAGCACTGTAGCCACACTGGATATATTGGAAGAGTGGGAATATATGAAAGTTTAATACTAGATGACGAGATAAGGGAGGGGATACACCAAGGGCTTTCAGAGTCGGAATTAAGATCATTAGCCATAAAAAAAGGTATGTCTAGTATGCGAGAGGATGGTGATCGATGGCTGCAGGAAGGTATCACCACCAACGCGGAAATAATACGAGTTACGAAAGAATAATGCCTGCCTTTAGATACAAAGCTGTTACGGAAATGGGTGAGCATAAAATAGGAACACTTTCTTCCGATAGCTTAAGGGCAGCAAAAAATGAACTAAGATTGCTCAAAATGACAATCCTAGAAATTGAAGAAATTACAAACCAGGTTGACCAAGTCGTCAATTCGAAAAAAAATTTTTTATCTGAAAAGTTATCCTTTAATGAACTTGTAATCTTTACTCGGCAATTATCATCTTTACTTGGAGCATCGCTACCGTTAGAAAAATCGCTATTAGCACTATCCGATCAAGCGGAAAGGAAATATACAAAAGAACTAATAACCTCTCTTAGATCAGAAATAAATGCTGGGACGTCTTTTTCGAATGCTCTGGGAAAAAATCCCAGTGATTTCTCGGAAATTTTTCGAGGGCTAGTAAACTCCGGTGAACAAATAGGACAGCTATCCAAGGTTCTAGCCAAACTAGCTGATTATCTGGAAAGGCGACAGGCTTTACTGAACAAAGTCCGATTAGCATTTACTTATCCTGCTATAGTGACCGTTGTAGCATTTCTAGTAGTCATCTTTTTACTCACATATGTTGTTCCACAGGTAGTATCTGTTTTCGCCCAAACCCAACAATCTCTCCCTTTTCTCACGCAACTCATGTTGATGATATCCTCCTTTGTAAAAAGTTGGGGGATACATTGTGGCAGTATCATAGTTGTATCGATTATCGTATTCCGGTTTAGTTTAAATAATAGAGGGTTTAGACTAGGTTGGCACAACCTTCTTCTTCGTCTTCCGCTTTATGGTAAATTTGAGAAGTCCCTGAATTCCGTCCGCTTCACAAGTACCCTGGCAATTTCGTCCGCAGCTGGTGTACCAATTTTGACTGCACTCGAAATAAGCCGAGAAACCTTATCAAATTTAGTTATGAAAATACAGGTTGACGAGATGATTGAAGATGTTAGGGAAGGAATGTCCTTATCTAAATCTTTAGCATCCCGTCAAAATTTTCCACCATTATTAGTTCATATGATTCGAGCTGGGGAAATCACTGGAAATTTGCCAGAGATGTTAGATAGAGCCTCTGATAACCAGGAAAGTGACCTTGAAAGACGAACTCTTCTACTGGCCAATATATTAGAGCCAGCCCTCATTCTTTTTATGGGAGCATTCGTTCTACTCATTGTCTTGGCAGTTCTCATGCCAATCATTGAAATTAATCAATTAATTCAATGAATCTGTATTTATGAATCACTATTGAATCTCCAATACCACCAAAAAGCATCAGTGTTCACAAACTATCTTTATCTAGAATATTAATATAATATCAGTAACTTAAATCTGTTAGATATTTCTTAAGCACCACCTGCATTGGGAGAGAAAATGGCAAGCAACACAATTTCTACAGGGCTAGCTATGCTACTTATAACGTCATTGGGATATTGGGTCTCACAAAATTTTGCTCCTGATAGCCCTGTTGTCATGAGTGAAAACATAAACTCGTTAAACATCACTGCACCTACAGTAATCACCCACATATTTGAGCAAAATGTAGTGCAAACTGTTGTAATTGAGGATATCCAGCTACGAGGTGTGATTGAGTCAACAAATAAAAGAGAAAGTGTAGCTGCAATATCAATAAACAAAAAACCAGTTCAATATGTGCAGGAGAACCAAGTAATTCAACAAGGAATCATCCTAAAAACAATATCCATTGACCACATAATAATTGAGGAGAACGGCATTAGAAAAAAGATAAAATCCGCAGAGTTAAATAAAATAACGATAAAATAAAAACACTTGCTAGTTATGGAACTCAAAGTAATAGTTAAAGATAAAGATAACGATGGTAGGTTCGATCCAATTATTAAGTTTATTCGTACAAATTGGATCATTGTTCCTGTTGATTTCACAAACCGAGAGTCGTTGACGGTAAATATGCTTGATGCAGACGCCGTAATATCAATGAATTGGACTAAAGAGTTCCCCCCAGCACCGAAACTCAAACTACTACAATTACAAGGTGCTGGGGTGGATAACATTGAATTATCATCTGTTCCACGGAAGTCCTATGTTTGTAACGTTTATGAGCATGAAGTTGGTATTTCAGAATATGTGTTGGCTGCAATGCTTCAATGGAACACCGAAATAAATAAACACGACTCGTCCTTAAGGCGTAATGAATGGACTGGGTCTTACCTATGTGGACCCACCCACAAAGAATTGTATGGTCAAACCATTGGAATAGTAGGGTATGGTCGAATCGGAAAAGAAGTGGCAAAAAGAGCTAAATCTTTTGGCATGAATATTATTGCCTGCAACCGTAATGCCAATAAAGGAGATCACTTTGTTGACGAGCTAATGCCCATGGAAGAATTAAGTGACTTGCTAGAAAGATCTGATTTTGTCTTGCTGGCACTGCCTCTTGAAGTAAATACAGTAGGTATTATTGGGTCCAAAGAATTGCAACAAATTGGTGAGAATGGTGTAATTATTAATGTAGCGAGAGGTGGTTTGATTGACGAAGAGTCTCTTTACATAGCCTGCAGGGACAAAATAATTAGCGGTGCAATAATTGATACCTGGTATAACTATCCCATGGAATCATACACAATTCACAAACCATCTCGATTTGAGTTTAATCTGCTTGACAATGTTATCATGACTCCACATTCATCAGCCTGGACAGAAAACCTCATTCCGAGAAGGTGTAAAGAAATAGCGATTAACCTAGATAAAATTTTCAATAACGAAAAACCTATTAATATAATTAGAGGACCCGTAAAATAATATGAATGAAGAGAATTTAATGAAATCGGGAAAAATGCTATGGAGTACCTGGGAGAAAGGAGAGAAAATTACCGGGCTACCGGATAAATACAAGCCTAAGTCAAAATTAGAAGCCTACTTAATTCAACAGAATGTCAGTCGAGTATCTGGTAGCAAACAAATTGGCTGGAAAATAGCTGCGACTAGTCAAGCAGGTCAAGAGCATATTGGGGTTAACGGTCCCTTGGCTGGCTCTATACTGGAAAGCCAAGTAAAAAAAACCAATGAAGAAGTATCGTTAGACGGCAACATTATGAAGGTCGCGGAACTAGAATTTGGATTTAAGATGGGAAAAAATTTACCAAAGACGGCAAATGACTACACTAAAGACGATGTCCTAAATGCTATAGACTATTTGATTCCCACCATCGAGATCCCCGATTCTCGATATCTTGATTTTATAAAAGCAGGTGAAACACAATTAATAGCAGATAACGCATGTGCAGGTTGGCTATTTCTAGGCATACCCTATCGGGGGAAAATTACTTCACGAACCAATTTACATGACCATAAAGTAACAGCTCTGACTGACCATAACCATGAACCAACTACCGGCATAGGTTCAAATGTACTTGGTGATCCGTTAGTAGCACTTACATGGATAGCTAACGAACTACTCAAATATGGCAGGTTTCTTGCAAAAGGAGATATTGTAAGCACAGGAACGTGCGTGACTCCAATTTCGATAGCTAATACTAAAGAAATTAAGGCAGACTTTGGATTATATGGGAAAGTGACTGCCAAATTTTCTGACTAATAAAACATAGAGAGGACGCATATTATGAATGCACCTTTGAAACAAACCACATTCGAGTGGGATGATGCTTTACTGCTAGATGATCAGCTAACACAGGAAGAACGGTTAGTGAGGGATTCTGCATATGAATTCTGCCAATCGGAGCTACTACCAAAAGTCCGAAAGGCTCATGCTAACGAAGAATTTAATCGCGATATCTATTCTTCATTCGGTGACCTAGGTTTTCTAGGTGCCACCCTAAAAGGGTATAGTTGCCCTGGTATCAATTACGTCTCGTATGGATTGATAGCCAGAGAAATCGAGAGAGTGGACTCTGGATACAGATCTATGATGAGCGTCCAATCCAGTTTAGTTATGTATCCCATTTATAAGTTTGGATCTGAGGACCAAAAGAAAAAATATCTTCCGAAATTAGCATCAGGCGAACATATTGGTGCTTTTGGCTTAACTGAGCCTGATTTTGGCTCAGATGCCGGAGGTATGCTATCTACAGCAAAAAGTGTGGCAGGTGGTTATCTGCTAAATGGATCTAAAATGTGGATTACTAATTCTCCTGTGGCTGACATATTTGTTGTTTGGGCAAAGCATGACGGTATTATAAAAGGCTTTATTCTAGAAAAAGGAATGAAGGGACTTAGCTCCCCCAAAATAGAGGGAAAATTTAGTCTTCGTACTTCTGTCACCGGAGAAATAGTGATGGATAATGTCTTAGTGCCTGAGGAGAATGTGTTACCGCTAGTAACTGGCCTCAAAGGGCCCTTCAACTGCCTTAATAAAGCCAGATATGGTATTGCATGGGGAGCACTAGGGGCGGCTGAATTTTGCTGGATGGCTGCACGTAAATATACTATGGAGCGAACCGCGTTTGGACGTGCACTAGCTGCTAATCAACTGATTCAGCTTAAACTGGCAAATTTCCAAACTGAAATCACCATAGGACTACAGTCAGTTCTTCGAGTTGGACGGCTAATGGATCAAGGACTCGCCACTCCCGAGATGATCTCACTAATTAAGCGAAACAGCTGCGGTAAAGCACTTGATATAGCCCGAAATGCTAGAGATATGCATGGAGGTAACGGAATCTCCGATGAATACCATGTAATACGTCATGTTCTAAACCTTGAAGCTGTTAATACCTATGAAGGAACACATGATATTCATGCTCTGATTCTTGGACGTGCTCAAACAGGAATCCAAGCGTTTTCGTAAGCTTGGTGGGTTTTTACTAGACAGTCCTGCCACCATCAACCTCAATACAAGCCCCAGTGATTAACTCAGCTTCATCCGAGGCGAGGTATAGGGCTGCATTAGCAACATCATCTGGTCGAGCCAAACGACCAAGTGGAATAGTGCCAAGAAACTTCTCGCGATTTGCTGGAGTATCACTCATACCCATAAAGTCTTCCAGCATAGCTGTTTCTCCCATAACCGGATTGATTATATTAACTCGTATTTTTTTCGGAGCCAGTTCCACAGCCATAGATCGACTAGTAATGATAGCCGATGCCTTACTACCGTTGTACCATGTAAGCCCTGGCCTAGGCCTTATGCCAGCTACGGATGCAACAGTTATCATAACCCCGCCTCCAGATCTCTCTAATATCGGAACAACATTGCTCGCACTCCAAAAAAGACTTTTGACGTTAACTGCATAGATTCTATCAAAGTCCTCCTCACTTACGGTCAGCATAGACTGATTCTTGTGGGTAAACCCAGCATTATTTATAACAACATTAAAACCACCAAAAGATTCGACTGCCGCCTCAACTAGAGTCTTCCATCCTTGATTGGTAGATATATCTGCGTTAAGAAACACAGCCTGGCCACCTGCCGCTTTTATCTCCTCTGCAACTCTTTCACCCCCCTCGGAGTTTATGTCATTGACTACAATTTTACAGCCTTCTTTGGAAAATCTTTTTGCAATCCCCTCCCCAAATCCAGACCCCGCTCCAGTAATTAAAGCAACTTTACTCTTTAACCTCATTTCCGTTAACTCCCTAAAAAACAGGATTAATAAATAAACATCACGTCGAAGCTGTTACTGACTCTCCTAACATCTCCTTGGTATCCCCTTTAAACTCTTTACTAACTTTTGTACCAATGCTTTCCAAATTAATCCTGTGACGAACCGCTGTCATTTCAGCGAGTATAGCCAGTGCTATTTCCGGCGGAGTCTTTCCTCCAATACGCAATCCGACCGGACCGTGGAGTCGATTCAACTCCCCTTGTGTTAGATCAAACAAGGAAAGCCTTTTCTTTCTGGCGGCACTCGTTTTTCTTGAGCCCAGAGCTCCAACATAAAATGCGGGGGATTTCAATGCTTCCATTAAAGCAAGATCATCTAACTTTGGATCATGAGTAACAGCGACAACCGCTGTGTGGGTATCTATATTCATCTTCTGCACTACGTCGTCTGGCATTTCATTATTGAGTAAACCTAACTCCGTCGGCCAGCCTGTGGAATACTCCTCCCTAGGGTCACACACTGTAACTGAATAATCTAGGGCTCCAGCCATCTGAGCAATGTATTCAGAGAGTTGACCTGCACCAATAATCAAAAGGCGCCACTTTGGACCATGAACAGTTTTCAAAAGGTTTTCATCAACTGTTAGTATATCTTCCCGATTTGCCAACCTTAAAGATACCTGCCCAGTCTGCATATTTAATTGTCTGCTGGTGAGTTCTTGCCTTTCGACTCTTTCCAACAATTCAGTTAAAAGTGACTCTTTTTTGACTGGCTCTAAAACAATTTTCAAAGTTCCCCCGCAGGGCAAGCCAAATTTTTGTGCCTCTTTTTTTGTAACACCATAATAAGTCATCTCTGGCTTACTTATATCGGTAGCATTTTCTTTTATCTTGGCTATGAGGTCGTCTTCAACACATCCTCCAGATACAGATCCTACGACTTGCCCATTATCTTTAATCGCCAACATTGCCCCCGGGGGCCTCGGAGATGATCCCCATGTTTCTACAATTGTTGCTAGTACTACACGCTTACCCTGATTAAACCAAGAAACGCTTGTCCTTAATACCTGTTGGTCAACACTGTCCATAAGCAATCCATTTTTATCTAAAGTAAAAAGATACCACATTTACCGAATTTTAAAAAAAAAACCCCCAAGCCAATGGCTTGGGGGTTTAGCCGTGCTCAAACTCCCCTTTACATCGCTAACTAACTTTATACGATGGGTCGGGGTTAAAACTTAGTTAGGCCTGAGCTATCCGTTCTGGTGTAAGCGGGAATTCTCTGACACGCTTACCAGTAGCAGCAAAGACGGCATTAGCCAGGGCAGGAACGATTACAGCTGTTCCGGGCTCACCTAACCCACCAACAAAACTACCATCGCTTGGCACAAAGTGTATATCCATCACCTTCGGCACTTCGTTAATCCTAGCAATACGGTAAGTATCAAAATTATCTTGATCAGTAGCACCGTCAGTAATAGTAATCTCGTTGTAAAGACCAACACATTGGCCATAAACGAAACAAGATTGCATTTGAGCAAGTGCCTGGTCGGGATGGACTAGCTGACCAGCATCAACCACCGAAATGATTTTATCTAGAGTAACATTATTAGAGCTATCCACTGTTACCTCAGTTACCACCGCTATAACAGTGTTGTATCCTTCCATCACTGCTACACCTTGGCCCTGACCTGCAGGCATTTTCTTACCCCACTTTGACTTCTTACGAACTTCCTCAAGGACTTTTTTCATTCGTGCCCCTACCGGAACTCCAGCTGAAAGCCCAGACCACGCGTGTTTCTTTGCACCAGAAGTATCCATATCTAGCTGAGAAATCCGATAGTCAATAGGGTCTTGCCCGGCTGCATGTGCACACTCATCTATAAAACTTTCCAATGCAGGTGCATTGTTGTTGTGTGATACTGCACGCCAGTAACCAGGCCTGATTCCCACGTCGGTAAGCTGGTAGGTGAACTTCATATCTGGCGTTGCGTAAGGGAAATTATCAATACCCTCAACTGCAAACGGATCAATTCCGTCTTTTACCAGACTAGGAAACAGTACCGCAGAAATCGACGGGCTAGTTGCCTTATACCTCATCGCTGCGATCTTACCTCCAGAATCGAGCCCGGCCTCCAGTTTATAAATACCACCAGGACTGTAAGAATCATGCATCATATCATCCTCACGGCTCCAGATCATTTGAACTGGGGCCCCAACTGCCTTGGAAATTTCAGCGGCATCGATGGCATAATCGGTCTCTACGCGTCTACCGAAGCCACCGCCTAGGAAAGTTGTATGCACCTCAATTTGCTCAGGTTTTAGTCCAATAGCTCCGGACACAACGTGAGGGATAATCTGCTGAAACTGGGTTGGTGTTATGATAATAGCCTTATCACCTCGTACGTCCGCCATAGTATTTTGCGGCTCCATAGGTGAGTGCGACTTGAATGGTAAGCGGTATTCAGCAGTCACTGTCTTTTGTGCCTTAGCTATACCCTCATCGTAGTTGCCAGCTTCCCGGAATGTAATGCCTGGCTCAACAGCACCTAGCTCAAGCTCTTCCCAAACCTGACCCATATCTTTACCCGCATTTGGACCACCATCATATTTAACTTTGAGCATGTCCTTGGCTTTTTTGGCCGTCCAATAACTATCAGCAACCACTGCCACACCGCGACTGTACTGAACTATTGCCTTAACGCCAGGCATGTTTTTAGCCCTTGAGTCGTCATAAGATTCAACTTTCGCCCCCATTGTTTGTGGTGGCATCCACACGGCCGCATAAAGCATTCCGGGTACTCTGGTGTCTATACCAAACCCAGCGGTACCGTTAACTTTCGCCTTTGTATCTAGACGAGCTTGCTTGACATTGCCAATGTACTTCCACTCACTCTTTGGCTTGAGAGGAACCTCTTTCGGTACCTCCATGGTTGCTGCTTTTTCAGCAAGGTCTCCATACTTGGCTTTTTTACCACCAGGTCCCTTTACCATGCTGTTTGCTGCAGAACATTTGCTTGCATCAACGCCCCAATTATCAGCTGCCGCAGCTACCAACATCATTCTGGCTGATGCACCAGCTTTACGTAGTTTCTCCCACGCGTCTCTGACAGATGTCGATCCACCAGTCAACTGACCACCCAACAAGGCGTTGATGTAGACCTCGGCAGGAGGGGCAAACTCAACCTTAACTTTATTAAGGTCAACGTTCAGCTCTTCTGCAACCAACATAGGCATAGAGGTGTACACATCCTGCCCCATTTCCGACCTGGCTACCATAATCGTCACAGTATTATCCGTGCCAATTTTTATCCAAGCATTCGGAGAATGAGTCGTCGCTGCTTGTGCGATTTTGGGACCCAACTGCAACGAAAATCCTAAGGCTAAGCCGCCAACTCCAGCTCCACTAACCTTAAGAAAATCCCTACGATTTTCACTTTTTACTACATTTTCCATTTTTCCCATTGTCTTAGCCTCCTTAAGACATCTTCGCAGCTGCTTTAATGGCAGCACGAATTCGAGGATAAGTACCACAGCGGCAAATATTTCCAGACATCCAAGCATCAATATCTTGATCGTTAGGATTTCTGTTATTTGCTAGTAATGCTGCGGCTTGCATTTGTTGCCCAGACTGACAGTACCCGCACTGCGGTACGTCCAAGGCCATCCATGCTCGCTGAACTTTGTGGTTGCCACCCAAGCCTTCGATCGTTGTTACCTTCTGACCAGCTACGGAGCCAACCTGTGTTTGACAAGAGCGAACTGCCATACCGTTAAGATGAACAGTGCATGCACCGCAAAGTGCTTTACCGCACCCAAACTTGGTACCGGTCATGCCAAGCGTATCCCTAACAACCCACAAAAGTGGCGTGTCGGGTGCTACGTCAACACTTGTTCGCTTCCCATTTAATCGGAAACTAATTTTCATTTTCTTACTCCCCCTTTCAAGCAGGTGGTTTTTACTGCAAGTATTAACAAAAACATATAACTTTAAAGTTATAACTATTCCTAGCTATGGCAGTACGGTACACCAACTTTGGACAGGTTTCAAGGTGTACAAGTCGCTATAACACCTTGTTTTTAATTGGTTTTGTTAATGAAACTCATTATCATATTGAGAACAATTACCATGTGGTGGATTTTACAATTGTAGTTAGATACTTACGTGTACCTTTTACATAAAAACCACTTGCTTCAATAAAAAGTTTTATTGTTAAAAACATCTCTCTCATCGCTGAGATACTGCCTGGACAGCTCAAGCTTGGCGATAGTTCGTCGATGAACTTCATCCGGACCATCAGCCAATCGAAGTATGCGATTGTGAGAAAACATACTGGCAAGTGGCGTATCCTGACTCAAACCACCACCACCATAAGCTTGTATCGCCCAGTCAATGATTTGTTGTGCCATATTAGGGGCTAATACTTTGATCATAGCGATCTCAGCTTTAGCCACCTTATTTCCAACCGTATCCATCATATATGCCGCTTTAAGGGTTAAAAGCCTTGCCTGCTCTATCATGATCCGTGATTCAGCGATTCGCTCATGCCAAATAGACTGCTCTGCCACTGTTTTCCCAAACGCAACCCGAGATTTCAGTCGCTTACACATTAACTCAAAGGCACGTTCAGCTTGCCCAATTATCCGCATACAGTGATGAATCCGACCTGGCCCAAGTCTGCCCTGAGCAATTTCAAATCCTCGACCTTCCCCGAGTAAAATGTTTGCTTTTGGCACCCTCACATTCCGCAATGTAACCTGCATATGGCCGTGTGGAGCATCATCATATCCGAATACCGACAGAGCCCTATTGATGGTAACACCTTTAGTATTGGCGGGAACTAATACCATTGATTGCTGGGTGTGGCGACTGGCTTCTGGATTTGTCTTTCCCATTACAATAAAAATATTACACCTTGGATCCCCTGCCCCCGAGGACCACCACTTTTCGCCATTTATAAGATATTCATCTCCTTCAGCCTCTATCCTGCACTCGATGTTTGTTGCATCCGATGAGGCAACTTGGGGTTCTGTCATTAAAAATGCAGATCTCTTTTCGCCAGCCAGAATCGGTGTGAGCCATTCGTCTTGCTGATCATCTGTACCATATCGAAGCAATGTTTCCATATTGCCAGTGTCTGGAGCAGAGCAGTTAAAAACCTCTGGGGCCCACTGCAGCCGACCCATAATTTCACAAAGAGGTGCATACTCTAGGTTAGTTAAAGTGCCTCCATGTGCCTTAGGCTGCCAAAGGTTCCACAGTCCCGCATCCTGTGCCTGAGGCTTTAAACTTTCAACCACCTTTGTCGGAAGCCAGGGATTATTTTTAACTTTTCTGTTCTCGGCTACCTCAGCGAGGTACTTCTGATCGTTAGGGTATACATGAAGATCCATAAAATCCTGCAGTTTTTTTTGCAAATCAATAACCTTCTGTGAAAAATCAAAATCCATATTGCTATAACCTCCAAATTAAATTTTCGCTGTAAACCAAAATCGTGAGATAGAATCCAAAATGCACCCGAACAGAGGTATATTTTTTTAAGTCGATCTACTCCTCGATCGCTTCGCAGGGGGCAACTTCTCGAACTTGACAAAGGCGTCCTCTAAAAACTCAGGAAGGGTTGCTGGGATTAGAGTTTCAGCATCAGCATTAACATAAACCAGCTCTCCAGAAGTCAATATAATATCACCTTTATAAATTTCACACCTAAATTCAAAGCTACTATTTCCGATTGTAGAAACTCTTATTCCTAAATCAATCAGATCATCAAACCCGGCCGACGCATGATATTCTACCTTAGCTGACTTCAAGTACAGGTCCGTACCCGTTTGAGGAAAAGGGCCTACGTAGGGATGACCAATAGCCCGATAATAGTCTGTAACGCCAATATCAAAATACGCTAGATAGTGGGCATTGAACACTATCCCCTGTTTATCAACCTCAGCCCAACGAACCCGGATTTTAGAGAAAAAGTTGAAATCACCTTTTGCCATATTACCTCACCCACCCTAATCAAAAATAACGACGAGTCACCCATTCTGCCACCAACGCCGGTTTTTCCTCCCCATCACACTCCATGGTGACGTTCCAAACAATCTGAATTCCTCCCTGTACAGTGGAAATCTCTTTCACTTGAAATCGAGCTCTTAACTTGGATCCAACCAATACAGGGGACGTAAAGCGTAGCCGATTGAAACCGTAATTAACACCCATTTTCGAAAATGGCATATCAACAGATTCATTCATAAACAAAACCATCAGGGAGGCTGTCAGGAAACCATGGGCAATAGTTCCACCAAAAGGTGATTCCGTGGTTGCTCTCTGCCTGTCAATATGGATCCATTGGGGGTCACCTGTAACATCTGCAAATTTATCAACCATATCTTGTGATATATCTAACCAATTACTAACAACCAGCTCTTTACCTTCATATTCTCTCAACTCCTCAGGACTATTAAGTGAAACTAAAGCCATAGTTATCTCCAAAAAAAGTTACTTATAATGTTTAACCACTTCATCCGCCGTCCGAGACAACATAAACATGTCCGAATTAACTGCCAATAACCTGGCACCTTGATTCATCCATTCAAGAGCAATCTCCGGATCAAAAGCGAGGGTTGCGGCTATCTTACCTGCTCCCGTTATTTCTTTGATTGCACCACTGATTACCTTCTTGACCTCAGAGTGGTTGGGAAAACCTAAAAATCCCATATCTGCAGCAAGATCAGCTGGCCCAATAAAAATAACATCTATCCCATCAACCGCGGCTATTTCCTTAACCCTACTTATGGCAATTTGTGATTCGACCTGCACCATCAAGCAGATCTCGTCATCAGCGTGCTCGAAATAATCAGCGACACGACCATAAAGGTTGGCTCTTGAGTTTCCAGAAACACCGCGATTCCCCCGAGGGGGATAGCGGACTGCCTCAACTGCTCGCTTAGCCTCACTGGCGGATTGAACATATGGCACTAGTAAATTTTGGACACCCAGGTCCAGCAGTCTTTTAATGAATACGGCATCATTCCAATAAGCCCGAACAATCGCCGATACATCATAGCCATTTATCACCTGCAGTTGATGATGAATCTCGGATAGCTCTGTTGGCGAGTGCTCAGTATCAATTAATAACCAGTCAAAACCAGCACAGGCACAAGTTTCTGCCGCTGCTCCACTCCCCAAGCTCAACCAACATCCGATTTGGCTATTACCCTCCATCAGATTATTCTTTAACTGATTAATTGGCATATCCATATGTGTCCCCCTATGTTAAGTTATGGATGTATTTGCAAGCTGTCAGTAACAGTATAGTGTTTTTATATCAACTTTTACTATAGTCGTAAAACCATGGATTTTAGAGGTGTTTTTCCAATTCTAGTTACCCCCTTCTTGCCGGATGAATCAGTCGACCTCAAATCCGTCAAGACTCTAGTAAACCTTATGCGAAAAATCAAAGTTAACGGTATAACTATACTGGGAGTACTGGGGGAGGCAAATAGACTAACAGACAATGAACGAACATCTGTAATCCGTGCAACCGTTGAGGCTGCTGGCGATTTGAATGTTATTGTGGGTACCAGTACTGCCAGTACAAGTTCCACGTGTGCCCTTTCACATACTGCCGAAAAGCTTGGTGCTAGTGCTGTCATGGTCACTCCTCACTCAGATCCCACTCTCTCCGAGGAAAAAATAATACATCATTTCAAAGTAATAGCAGACTCCATAACTATTCCTATCGTACTGCAAGACCACCCAGCATCCAGTGGTGTCAAGATGCAAAGTAACTTAATACTCGAGATTATAGAAGGCATTCCGTCTATTGCATGTATCAAAGAGGAAGCTCTCCCAACAGCACCAAAAATACTCGAATTAAAGAAGAGGATGAATCGAAATATCCCAATTTTAACTGGCTTAGGAGCATTATATGGGCTTTTCGATCTTCAAGCTGGATCAGATGGATTTAACACGGGCTTTGCGTTCCCGGAGGTGCTGATTGCTCTAGTTCGTGCTAAAGCCAGTAATAACTGGGAACTTGCAAATAGACTTTACCGATACTTTTTACCTCTGATAGTCTTCGAGCAACAACCGACTATAGCAATTAGGAAGGAGATTTTTCGAATTAGAGGAGCTATCCATGATAGCACTGTAAGACATCCCGGCACGTCAATTAGTCAATCTACTAAAAGTCAATTACACGATCTAATTTCCAATACACTACCGGATCTCGACCTTTCAAAACCGATTCCGGATGCATTAATGACAAAAATGATTTATTGAAGCTCGTATAATTCGGCTATTCTTTCCTCGTGGGCCAAGACAAGACAACTAACATCCACACATACATCTCGAACCTTCTCTTTCCAACTCAGCTGCGTTTTTCTGAGGACCTCAGGAGATACCCCTCTTTGTAGAGCATGATGAAATGCCATCGCCATTCGCTCCTCAGCCGCCGCAGCTCGGCTGTTGAAACAGACTAACTTATCAACATTCCCCTTCGCTCGACCACAGTCAACGGCAGCAACCAGTTGATCAGAAGAAATAAAGCTCCAAGATATAGTCAAAGCAAATATAATTCCCAAGACATCCTCCTCTAACCTAAAAGTTTTATCTGATTGTCCCCCATCACTGGCACCAAGTCTAGTGACGACAGTTCACAGGCATAGTTCACTTCTTTTTCTTTTCCTCTTTCAACCATAAGACGACCAACCCTGGAGGAAAATAGGATCTCTTTAGCATTGGCTGCTCGATAAACCTTCTCTGCAACAAGAGAAGCATCGGAATAATTGGTAAGTGAATCTCCTCTTATTAGCCTCAGGAGATGTACAAAATAACCTGCCCCAAAAGTATCCTCTAGATTTGGAAGTCCCATTGATCCAGAGCAGACAATCACAATCGGGACCTCCTCTCCGAAGTCACAAATATGAGAAACCACTGCCTCCGCGTTGAGCAGAGAACCGACAAACACCTGGTGAGATCCTATTGATTGCTGCAGGGCAACCGTACCGTTTGTAGTTGAATAAATTAAAGTCTTATCCTTAAGTCCAGTTTGGGCCAATGCCAATGGAGTAGGTGAGGCAAAACCTTTAATAGTCTCGGCATAAAGCTCCCCCGCTAATACGTAACTGTGCTCGGTCAAGTCATCAGCGGCAAGCCGAGCATTTGCCTCGTCCCGCACCGGGATAACTTTGTTTACACCATGTGAAAAGGCACTGACAATTGTGGTGGTTGCAAAAAGAATATCCAGAACTACTACAATCTTATCTTGGATAAATTTACGGGTAATATCCTCCCGTCTAAATAAGACGTGTACGTTATGGGTAAATGGGTTTGAGCTGATCATGTAGTTACCTCCCGGCAACTAAAAAAACCTGTGCCTTCCATGGTCATAACCACCTGACCATGATGATTAAGCACCTCATAAGATGATTTAACTATTCCCCTATCAGGCTTACTATTTGACACTTTTTTGCTGATAGTTGTCTGATACGCTGAAATAGTATCATTAGGACGAACAGGTAATATCCACTTTATGCTGTCCATTCCTGGTGATCCTAAACTGGCAGACTCTAATAGGTAGGAGTCACACATGAGCCTCATGACTACACTACATGTATGCCAACCACTAGCAATCAATCCTCCAAAGGTTGAATCCTTACCTTTGCTTTCATCTATATGAAAAGACTGCGGGTCAAAAGCTTTAGCAAAAAGAATTATGTCCTCCCTTGTTACCACGGCTGAACCCAAGTCCAATCTTTTTCCCACCTGAAAATCTTCCCAGTAGTACCTTACACCCATACTAATTTTCACAGCCCTCTAGTTCTATTTTTTAAATTTGCTTCCACTTTTTGCGAGGTTGCACATATTCCGTGGGAGCCGCGGTATCACTCAATTTTGCAAATCGAGCTCTTTGATGGGCCGAGTCACCAAACATTAAATCTATCGCTTCAAGCCTCTTAAAATAATGGCCAACCGCCATTTCTTGCGTCATCCCCATACCGCCGTGAAGCTGAATAGCCTCCTGCCCAATTTCCCGCCCCACTCTTCCAATATATTCTTTTGCAGCTATTAAAGACCTTCGTCTCTCAAGAGGGTCATCAAATTCTAAAGAGCCTGAAGCCAAAATGGCCATCGACCTTGCCTGCTCAACTTTTATAAACATATCGACAGCTCTATGTTGCAGAGCCTGAAATCTAGCAATAGGCACTCCAAATTGTTCACGCGTTTTTAAATATTCTAGCGTCATTTGGTGGGTGCGGTTCATAACCCCAACTGCCTCAGCACAAACAGCTGCCAAAGCAAAATCAACGGCTTCCTCAATCAACGTCATTCCCTTGCCAAGCTGACCTATTACTGACTCTGGACCAACTTTTACCCCATTAAATTGGACATCCAAAGCTCGTGTCCCGTCAAACAGCGGATACTCGTGACCCCCCAAATTTTCGTCATCACATTCCACAATAAATAACGTCACCCCTTGTTCGTCATCCGCATCTCCCTCAGTCCGTGCAGAGACTATTAGCTTCTCCGCAACTGGCCCATGTAAAACCATCGATTTCTGTCCTTCCAATACCCAATTACCGCCATCGGGCTTAGCTGTAGTCCTGACATCGCTGAGCGAAAACCTGGAATCGGCCTCCATATGGGCAAAAGATAAAAGCATGGAGCCGTCAACTATTCCTGGAAGAATTATTTGCTTCTGCCAGTCAGCACCCCCTATATTCACTAACCCCCCTGCTATGATTACCGTGGAAAGATAAGGCTCAATAACAAGATGCTCTCCAATTGCTTCCATAACCAACATGGTCTCAATACCGCCACCTCCGAAGCCACCATACTTCTCAGGAAAAGGGATGCCAAGTAATCCCAGTTTAGCCAACCCTTCCCAGACAGGACCAGACATAGTTTGTCTGTCGTCAATCATAGACTTTCTCAAATCGATAGAATAATTCTCTTCCAAAAACCGATTGACTGAATCTTTTAGGAGTTTCTGTTCTTCTGACAGTGAAAAATCCATATTTCCTAACTCTCTTCCATGTTTGTACTTTAAGACTATAGTCCCAGAACTCTTTTTGATATTATATTTCTCTGAATTTCATTTGTACCACCATAAATTGAGACTTTGCGGTAATTGAAATATCTAGAAGCTAGGGCGGCAGCATAATCTGGCCCGACTTTGGGCCCTATCCAATTATCTTCTATCGACATCGGAAGGTAGGGCAATGCATTTGGTCCAACAGCCTCCATCTGCAGCCGGGTTAACTCCTGTTGAATCTCTGTTCCTCGAAGTTTTAAAATGGACGCCTCAGGGCCCGGAGCTTTTCCCTCGGCCTCTACAGCGGCAACTCTAAGAACTGTCCACTCCAGGGCCATCAAATCAATTTCAACTTTAGAGATCTTATCTCTGAACAGAGGATCTTCAATTAATGGACGCCCTCCTAATCTCTCCTGCGCTGCTATCTGTTTCAGCCTCGAAAGTTCCCTCTTAGAGGCTCCCACTCCCGCGGTATTAGTTCTCTCGTGTGACAAAAGAAATTTTGCTATTGTCCAGCCTCTACCCTCTTCACCCACCAGATTCTCGACTGGAACTTTTACATCTTCTAACCAGACCTCGTTAATTTCCTCGCTTCCGCCATCTATGGTGGTTATCGGTCGCACCTCAACCCCAGGCTGATGCATATCAATAAGCATCATTGATATACCATTCTGTTTTTTACCTTCACGCCCAGTTCTTACAAGACAAAACATCATATCAGCTAATTGAGCTTGGGTAGTCCAGGTTTTCTGCCCATTTACAATGTAGATGTCCCCTCGTAATTCAGCCTGAGTTCTTAACGAGGCCAAATCAGACCCCGATCCTGGCTCAGAGTAACCCTGGCACCACCATTCCTCTCCTGACAATATTTTTGGCAGAAATCTGTCTTTTTGAAAATCACTTCCAAACTCAATTAATACAGGTCCAATCATATTGATTCCGAATGGTGATAACCTTGGTGCCCCTAACAGTGAGCTAATTTCATCAAAAATATGCTGCTGAAGGGCAGTCCAGTGACACCCCCCCAAACTAACGGGCCAACTGGGCGCAACCCACCCCTGTTTAAATAAAGCAGAGTGCCAACGACCTATATCTTTCTTTTCGATCGATTTGTGCTCCAAGACTTTTCTTGCAACATCCTTGGGCAAACCCTTGCTGATAAAATCTCTCACATCAGTCTGGAATTTTCTATCTTCATCAGTAAATTGTATTTGCATAGACCCACCATAAAAAAAATCAACACCCTAGTTACGACCTAAAGGATAAGGTAACCAATATACATCGGCAACCTGATTTGATAAAAAGTTGGAGTGAGCTATACTTTCTACTGCTTGGGATTCGCTGCGTGACCGTCTATTATTAGTAATGGAGGATGTGCTATGTATAAAAGAGAAAGCTTGGAAATAACGCCAGATCGTCAGAAACAAACCGTAAACTTAGATCCACTATGGCTTCCATTCACACCTAACCGCCAGTTTAAGTCAACACCTCGCTTAATTGCAGGGGCTAAGGATATGCACTACTTTACTGATAACGGACAATCAATTCTAGATGGTATATCGGGTTTATGGTGCGTAAATGCAGGGCACTGTCGCGACAGAATAGTAGAGGCAATTCAGTCCCAAGCAAAAAAATTAGATTACTCCACAGCTTTCAACGTGTCCCATGAAGGTGCTTTTAACGCGGCCGAGGCTATAGCCAATATCGCACCCGATGGACTAGACCATGTGTTCTTTACTAACTCGGGCTCTGAGGGGGTAGACAGTGCGTTAAAAATAGCAATTGGTTATCACAGAATAAAAGGTAGCGGACATCGCCACAGGTTGATTGGACGAGAGAAAAGTTATCACGGTGTTGGTTTTGGTGGGATGTCGGTCGGAGGGATTGTTCCCAATAGAAAGATGTTCAGCATGTCACTCCTTCCAGGAGTGGATCACCTATCTCATACACTTGATATTGAAAATAATGCATTTACCCATGGTCAGCCACAAAGTGGGTTGGAACTTGCCAATGAACTCGAGGAAATAGTTCGGTTACATGATGCCACAAACATTGCAGCCGTTATTGTAGAGCCGATCGCAGGATCGGCTGGAGTATTAGTGCCGCCTGTAGGTTATCTTAAAAGACTACGAGAGATTTGCGATAAGCATGGAATACTACTAATCTTTGACGAGGTAATAACCGGATTTGGTAGAACTGGCAATGCTTTTGCGTCTCAAACTTTTGATGTCACACCAGATATGATTGTTTTTGCAAAAGGTGTGACAAACGGAACAGTCCCAATGGGAGGGGTAATAGTCAAAAGGGAAATCTATGATGCATTTATGACTGGTCCGGAGTGGGCAATAGAGTTTTATCATGGTTACACCTATTCAGGTCACTCCTTGGCTACAGCAGCCGCAAATGCAACACTCCAGACCTACGAACTGGAAGGTTTATTTGAGAGAAGTAAAGTTCTTAGTCCATATTTTGAAGACGCAGTTCATTCTCTAAAAGGTTTGCCAAATGTTATCGATATTAGAAATTACGGACTTATGTGCGGTATTCAACTATTGCCTGTAGAAAATAAACCTCTTCAAAGAACCCATGATGTTTTTGAGAAATGCTTTGAAAAAAATGTGCTTGTTCGAGCAGCAGGAGAAAATATTGCCTTAACGCCTCCCCTTATAGCTAATGAAGAAGACATTGATCTTATTGTTGATACCTTAAGGAACGCTATTAGTAGAGCGTGATAACAAAAATGTACCGGTTTATATGGTCAACCTAAACTTATGAAAAAGGTTGGAAAACTTTGAAATTTGTAATAGCTCAGATGGAGCATGAAACCAATACCTTCTCACCGGTACCTACGCCTTGGGATTCTTTCGGCCCAGACGGACCTTTCATTGGAAAAGAAGTCGTATCCGCAATGACGGGAACCAAAACTCCGATTGGAGCTTTTTTAGATATAGCAAATAAAGAGCGGGCGGAATGTGTAACCCCAGTGTCGGGATTGGCTCTTCCTAGTGGTCCGGTTGACATGCAGGCATATGAAAGATTTTGCGACCTTATTTGTGCCGAAGTAATCAAAGGTTGCGATGCGGTTTTTCTGGACCTACATGGTGCAATGGTGGTAAAAAATGGCCCTCTTGATGGCGAAGGTGTTCTGTTAAAAAAATTACGTGACATTAATCCAACATTACCTATCGCCGTGTCTCTGGATCTGCATGCGAATGTAACCCCTCTGATGGTCAATAATTGCAGTGTAATATCAGGTTATAAAACCTATCCTCACATTGATATGTATGAAACAGGCCAGCTGGCCGGCTCTATATTGATCGAATACCTTAAAGGCAGGCTCGACCCAGTCATGGTTTGGCAAAACACACCAATCTTGGCCCACACCCTTAAAATGGACACACAAAAAGGAGCCATGAAAGATTTTGCTATGTGTGCAAAAAAAGCAGAAAGAGGTAATGTCTTATCAGCCTCAGCATTTGGTGGCTTCCCAATGGCAGATATCCATGATGCGGGCATGAGTGCAGTGGTAGTTACGAATGGAGACAAACAATTAGCTGAAAGAACCTGCGAAAATATAATCCAAACTGCATGGGAAAAACGAGAAGATTTTATATGGACAGATATTCCATTAGTTGATGCTATCAGATCAGCAAAAAAAATAAACAAAGGACCTGTACTCCTTGTCGATCACGCCGACAACTGTGCCTCCGGCGGAACCCAAGATACTATGCACGTTTTAAAGGAAGCTCTAAACCAGGGGCTTACGAACATTGGAGTTGGACCAATAAAAGATCCCGTCTCCGTTGAAATAATGACTAAAGCAGGCATAGGGGCAACAGTATCCATAGATTTAGGTGGCAAATTGAATATGCCGGCTATAGGTAAGTTAGGTGAACCACTGAAGTTAAGTGGCGTTGTAAAAGCTATAACTGATGGCAAATACATTGTTTCAGGCCCACAGTTTACTGGGATGACGATGCACATGGGAAAAACAGTAGTTCTAAAGACCCAACATGCCGAGATTGTCGTTACTGAAAAGCTCCAGGAGCCGTTAGATGTTGGGGTATTTTCTAGTGTAGGGATTGACCCAACAAAAAAAGACTATTTATTACTAAAATCTAGGATGTACTTTCAGCCTGTTTTCAGCCCTATGGCAACAGACATAATTTACTGCAATGGAGTTGGGGTGACGTCATCTGATTGGACCTTATTCAAATACCAGAATGTCAGACGCCCTATTTACCCTTTGGACAGATTTGATTAATATCCTTTCCTATGAAGCTATACGGTAACCTCTGTTTTTCCATCCAACGCAGCCTCGAGCGTTTTCCATCCCAAAGAGGCACAGTTGACCCTGGACGGAAATTTTGCCAAAGTTTTAAAGACAGCATGTAAATCACCACCGTATCTGAATCGTTGAGTGTTTCCCGTGATAAACTTTTTGAACTCATCAATAGCCAAATCAGCCTCGCTTTTAGACTTACCCTTTAATAACTCAGTCATCATTGAGGCTGACGCCATAGATATCCCACAACATTCACATTGAAAACCAAGGTCCGAAATAATGTCTCGATCTAGCCTAACAAAAAGACTGAAACGATCACCACAGAGTGGGTTTATTCCTTCAGCGTGCCGTGTCGGGTCATTTAGGTTTCTATAATTTCGGGCGTTTTTTATATGATCCATCATAATATCATCGTACAAATCACTCACTTAACTTCTCCTAGTTGGAAACCTTGGGCTTGTAGCGCCTAACCCTTAAATCAGCCTGTGCCTTATGGCCAGCAAACCCCTCAATAGCACACAATCTAGAACAATATTCACCAATTAAAAAACTTGCCTTTTCCGATACCCGCTGGTAGGTGCATGTCTTGATGAACTTGCCGACCCAGAGGCCTCCAGTATACCTTGCGGCCTTCCTGGTAGGCAGGGTATGATTTGTACCAATCACCTTGTCCCCAAAAGATACATTAGTTTCAGGACCAAGAAATAAGGCACCGTAATTTCTCATTTCACGGAGAAAATAATCTGGTTCTCGCGTCATTACTTGAACATGCTCTGATGCGATTTCGTCAGCTACCTTTACCATTTCTCTCTCATCTTCGCATAGGATAACCTGTCCATATTCTCTCCAAGCCTCACCAGCCACCGAAGCAGTTTCAAGAGTCTTGAGCTGCTGCACCACCTCTCTCATGGTGTCTTCGGCCAAAGATTGGGAGGTAGTAAGGAGAATAGCTGGTGAATTAGGCCCATGCTCAGCCTGGCCAAGTAGGTCTGTTGCACAGATCTCCCCGTCAACGGAATCATCAGCAATGATCAAA
>CACOJS010000014.1 GCA_902627495.1 Hydrogenophilales bacterium
GCAGCGAAGTCAGCCTTAACCTTTCTAATAATTAAATCAGGACTATTTTTTTCCCACATCTCAGCCATGATGAAACCGATAGCACAGATCGCGGGTTGACCGTATCGATCTAATAGGGTGTCATAGACTCCGGCCCTCATTGAGGTCGGGTATGTTTTGTCAGGCTTTATTCTTAACGCCCCATTTTCTTTCAGAATACTCTTTCCGACATCACCCAAAGCCTCCATTATTTTAATAGTGGACATCATAGCTTTCCCAGTAATCTTAACGACTGGCTTCTTATTCACTTTCAACTACCTTAATTTTGAGAACTCGCGTAACAATTGACTTAACTGTTTCTCTACTTTTTCTAATCTCAGTTCTATCGGCATCATGGTATGAACTTGACTTTCCTGACTTTTGCTGTGAACATCCTTCTTGTCCGTATTTCTTTTGTAGTCATTGTTTCTTCCGAGTACTGAGAATATCTTAATATCACGGTTAATACCTTTCATTTTAATGGCTTGACGCTGTTCGACTTTAATAAAGTCTTGACAGTGAGCATAAGTTTCATATGACATTAATATACCGTTGGCATCAGCACTACTCTCCATACGAGCCGCAACGTTGACCTCTCCACCAATAATTGTGTAAGTGAGTCTTTGGTCACTTCCAAAATTACCAACATTACAGTACCCAGTGTTAATACCCATCCTTACCTGAAACGGATCAGCAAATCCTTCCCCACTCCATTTTGATTGTAGTTCGCTCATTCGCTCCCTCATATTTAGAGCCATTTCTACACATGCTCTCGCATCCTCTCTCTCACCTTTTGTTTCGGGGTCACCAAAAAAAACCATCATGGCATCCCCTATATACTTATCAATCGTCGCACCATGATCTAATGCAATCTGCGTCATCTCGGAAAAGTACTCATTTAAGTATTTTGTTAAATCTTCAGGTTGTAGGTTCTCTGAGGTGGACGTAAAATTTTTAATATCGCTAAAGAATATAGTTACTTTCTTTCGACGAGTTGTTATTCCGGTATCATATCGGCCCACTAAAAGAGCCTGATGAATTTGCGGTGGAACATATTTTTTTAACTGATCTCCTAAGATCTCAATTTTTTTGCTTTGTTTTTTTGCTTCATTCAGAACAGTGATCAAAAGCCGATTATCAACATCGCGTTGATAACTAGATGACCAATTGCCGATTAGGCGAGGTTCTTTCAGTAAAGAAAAATTCAACCTTAAAGAAATTTGTGTCCAATCACTTCCACTATCTAGGGTATTTTTTTCATCTAACTTAGTATCAAAATCCCACGTATCAGTGAGATAAAAAGCCCAAGCCGAATCTAAGGCTCCTCTCTGAAACGACTCATGCTCAATTTTTGATGTGCTTGTTAAAATTACTAAATAGACGGTGTCATCTAACCTCTTTAGCTTACAACCGTATGTCCCATTACCATTTTGAACGCCATTTCTAAACCCTTCATCCCACATTTTGATTATATTTGTAACATAATAATTTAACCCTCGTGCAGCAGCAGCACTATTATCAACTTGGTCAATACCTTTACTTCTTGTTTTTAACAAGTATTGAGCCTTAACCCAATCAGGGTACAAATAGCCAGAGTTAAAACCAAACGCATACAAAGCTGCTTCGCCAAAACGATCAAAAGCAGCACTATGAATAGCCCTTCTTATCTCATAGGAATATTGCTTAGATGGTTCAATCTTAGCAATATTATGTGCTCTCAGCACCTCTGTCCCTATCTCACCTAAAGCTGCCATAGTATCAATGGTAGAAAGGATAGCTTTCCCAGGAATTGTGGCTTGTTTTGCGTTTTCCAGAACCGTGACCCCCTAACTAGTAAGCCCTAAAATCACTAATTATCTGAAATTGGCCCTACTTCAGATGCACCAGACTTTTTACCTCGTCAGGGTAAGTGTCAAATGAAGCAACCGCCAAGTCAAGCTCTGGATTGGCCAACTTGTCTTTACAATAAAATTGCATATTTGGTGTAAAGAAGCTGGGGTCATCAAAAAGGCCTACACCAAGTGACAACGCATCCGCGATTTGAGGTATTTTAAAGTAGATAAAAGATCCACAATTTGCACAGAAATATCTTTTTTTTGTCTCCCCCGAGTCACCAACACTATGGTTTTCCGATAACATTTCTTTACTATCCGATGTAAAAGAAAAATCGCTAGCCCCATACGACACGTAAGAACCAAAAATACCAGCATGTTGTTTTCTACAATCTTTACAGTGACATATAAATTGAAATAAAGGTTCATTGCTGCATTGAAATCTGACTTTCCCACATAAACAGCCTCCACTTTTATCCATGATACCCCCTCTTCTCATTGCGACTTTTGTTTAGGTTTGAATTTTAAATAATTTGCATCACAGATAAATATCGAATATAAAAGCGACAACGTCAAGTAAATTTACAAACCGGGGGTTTTATGATCAATGTAGTTGCAGTCATTACCGCAAAAAAAGGCAAGAGAAGTGAGCTTTTAATGGCATTTAATGCAAATTGTCCGACTGTACATGCCGAGGATGGCTGCATCGAATATGTAGCGACGGTCGATGCCGACGGGTTTGGAAACATTCAGACCAAGTATGGCGAGGATACTTTTGTTGTAATCGAAAAATGGCAAAGTAAAGACCACTTGATGGCCCATGCCGCATCAGACCACATGAAGACTTATGCTCAAAAAACTAAGGATTTAATAGCTGAGAGGAAAATTTATATCCTATCAACACCTTAGTGCATACTAATTTGACACATCTGGGTTTCCTTCCCTAAAAAGAGTACGGAAAATCTTCCATACCCTCTCCATAGCAAGCCGCTGCTACTGCCGCTTAGCATTATTACAAGCAAACTCGGCTTGAGTCATAATATCATTCGGATCACCTTTGCGGTCAATGCAAAAATACTGAAACTGCTTTTTGGCATCGCTGCAGGCACCTGCTCGAGTGGCAATTTTCTGCTGATACAGTACTACCGAATAATATGAACCCAGAAAATAGAATCAAATTCAGGGAAATTTTCATAATACTCCCCCAACCATTTAAAGAATCCATATTAATAATTCCTGAATATACTCTAGAGAACAAAATTTTCAATATTTAATTTTTGCTTAGATGAATAAAAGGTTAAACTAAACATTACAAAATAAAAACTGTAAGGAGATATCGCATGGAGTTAAGTGGAAAAAAGGCTATCGTTTTTGGAGGAACGTCAGGGATTGGCTTGGCAACTACTAGACAGCTTGCAGAACAAGGTAGTGAGGTAATTGCGGTAAGTCGTAATCCGGAAAAAGCCGGTCAAATGCCTAATAACGTTACTTTGAAAGGACTGGACGTTCTTGACGAAAAATCACTTATTGCTTTTTTTAAAGAAAATGCTCCTTTTGATATTTTAGTAACAGCGGCTACAGGTGGTAGCCGATCAATTGGGCCGTTTCTGGAAATGGATCTCGATGGCTATAAAGCCTCATTTGCTAAACTTTGGGGATATGCTCATGTCGTCAGATATGGCACGCCCCACATGTCCGAAAATGGCTCTATTGTTTTAGTCAGTGGAGCACCAGCTCGAAAATGCAAGCCAGGTCAAGTCTCTTTATCATCTGTAGGCGGCGCGGTAGAAGCTCTCGCACGTGCTGTCGCCTCTGAAATAAAACCACGACGAATAAATGTAGTATCACCAGGCTCAATAGATACTCCTATGGTGCCGTTGAAGGGAGAAGAAAGAGCACAGGCTTACAAAAACATGACCGCTGATAATCTCATAGCAAGGGCGGGCACAGCTGACGAAGTTGCACAGGGAATATTATTCGTGATTCAAAATGACTTTGTTACTGGTACAACCGTTGATGTCGATGGAGGATGGCTACTATCTTAGCTAGAACAATGCATGATTCTAGAATATTGCCACTTTCAAAGATACCTGCCTATTGGGGGGAAAGAAAGCCATCTGAACCGGCCATAGTACACGGTACAGAGCACATTACTTGGGAAAGTCTTGAAAAAAAAACCAATCAACTGGCAAGGACATATGATGCTCTGGGAGTCATTGAAAATGATTTTGTGGTTATTGGATTACCCAATGGATTTAACTTTCTACTAGCGTGTTTTGCAACATGGAAACTAGGAGCTACACCTCTTCCTGTGTCATCAAAATTACCTAAAATTGAACGAAATCAGATTATAACAATTGTAAAACCCAGACTTGTTCATGGTTTTGATGATAATTTTTCTGATAATAGCTGGAAACATCTGCCATTGAGCTTTAAAGTTGATGGTGGTCTTAGTGATAAACCACTTCCCCTTAAAACTGCTAACTCATGGAAGGCAATGACATCAGGGGGAAGTACGGGGCGACCAAAGATAATAGTATCAAGGGACAAAGCTGAACATGATATATTTTCTCGGGATTTTCTCAATTTCAACGGACCGGTCTTGATTCCTGGGCCCCTCTATCATAACGGACCATTTTTGTGGGCCATGCACGCACTTTTTCAAGGAAATAAAGTTATTGTTACATCGTATTTTGATGCTACTGAAACATTAGCATTAATTGATGAACATGGAGTCGATACTGTATACCTAGTCCCCACTATGATGCACAGGATATGGAATCTTGAGTCAAAAACAAAATCTTCATTCTCTCTCAAAACCTTACAAACTATTTGGCATTTGGCGTCACCATGCCCCCCATGGTTGAAACACAATTTTATCAACTGGTTTGGAGAGAATGTCATCTGGGAGTTATACGGAGGAACCGAAGGTATAGGCTTTACCACGATCAGTGGAAAAGAGTGGCTAAGGCATGAAGGCTCAGTCGGAAAAGCTGGCGAAGACTTTAAAATTAAAATATTAGATGAAAATGAAAAAGAAGTAGAGCCTCTGAAAGTTGGAGAAGTCTTCCTAAAGCGGCATGATGGAGTGGGTACAACGTACTATTACATAGGAGCCAATCCACGAAGAACTAATGATGGCTGGGAAAGTTACGGAGATATGGGATACCTCGATTCAGAGGGCTATCTGTACTTAACCGATAGAAAAACAGACATGATACTGTCTGGCGGGGCTAATATCTACCCAGCTGAAGTAGAAGCAGCTATAGATACATACCCTGACGTGCGATCAAGTGTTGTGATTGGTCTGCCTGATGACGATCTCGGTAATACCATTCATGCCATTATCGACATGAATGGTAAGCATATTGGAAAGGAAGACATTATTACTCACCTTGAGGAACGACTGGTTCGCTATAAAATACCTCGAACTTTCGAGTTCGTTGAGACACCCCTTCGGGATGAAGCAGGGAAAGTTAGGCGAAAAACACTACGTGACGATCGAATTGCTCAAAAAAAACAAAAATAATTTAGTTTTTCCCTAATAACATTCCAGCATCAACAGCCAGCATTTGTCCCGTTATATGTTGTGACCATGAACTAGCAAAAAAAAGAATAGCTCCTTGTATATCATCAGCTTGTCCTGCCCGCTTAAGAGGCGTGATTTCTTTTTGCTTTTCAATCATCTCCTCTACAATCTCTCTCTTATGATCCCTGTAAAACCAGTCAGTGCCAACAAAACCAGGACATACCGAGTTAACTCTAATCCCTTCCGGACCTAAAGCTCTAGCAAGACTAAGGGTCATAGAGTTTAAAGCGGCTTTTGATGCGGCATAAGCCACAGATGACCCAAATGCTCGTAACCCAGCAACTGATGATATATTTACTATTGCTCCATTTTCTGACTCTCTCAATGCTTTCCGTGCAGCTCGAATCATTTGAAATGGCCCGATAGTATTAAGGGAAAAAATACTTTCAAAGTCATCTTTGTCAAGAGCGTCCAAGTCACTATGCTTGGCAAATTTTGTTCGGCCAGCATTGTTAACTAAAATATCGACACACCCCCATTTGTCCAGAGCTCTATTTACCAATTCGTTACACTGTACATCCACCGATACATCAGCCTTAATACTGATTGCCTCACCACCAGCTGATATACATTTTTCAACCACGCGATCGGCCCCCTCATTATTTTTGGAATAATTTACGACTAACCGACCACCTCCTTGAGCAAACCCTATAGCTGCAGCTGCCCCTATCCCTGAAGATGACCCTGTAACGATTACTACCTGTTTATTGAAATCCATTAGTCTGTATGTCCCCTGTGTATAATTTAAAATGATACATAGACAAAATTAAAGTATGACCAATAACTCTCTTATATATATAGACTATAATATCAGTGCCTTTAATTAATATTGTGTTACTTTTTGTATGTCTAAAGAAAGATAATCTTAAATTATTTTGCAGAAGTTTAACAGCAATTACTCCACCCCTAGTCGCAAAGACTTGGCGTTATTATAATTTTCCTTTTTTTATCTTTTTTTCAAAAGAGAATCAACTCTTTTCTCCAATACTTCGACTCTCCTCAATAAGTCGTCTTTTCCGATACTGTTTTTAAGAAACTTTGAGTTATTTTTTTTGTCTTTTATAAGAGATTCTTTATCTACAGATTTTTTTTGTTTCCTACCGATAATGGAGAAGATTTTTATTTTACGATTAATCCCCTTCATTTCTATAGACTCTCTTTCCTCAACCTCAACCATATCTTGTGCGTGGGCATAAGTCTCGTACGGCATCAAAATGCCATTGGGGTCGGCTGCTGTTTCTAAACGTGCTGCAACGTTAACCTCACCTCCTATAATCGTGTATGTCAATCTCTGTTCACTGCCGAAGTTTCCGACATTACAATAACCCGTATTCAATCCAATTCTAACTTGAAAAGGATCTGCAAATCCTTCCTCACTCCATTTAATCTGCAACTCTCTCATTCTTTCTTGCATTCTCAGGGCCATCTCTACACAAGCTCTTGCATCTTCTCTTTCTCCTTTAGTTTCAGGATCCCCAAAAAAAACCATCATGGCATCACCAATATACTTATCAATGGTAGCTCCACAATTAAGTGCTATTGCTGTCATTTCAGAGAAATACTCATTAAGGTATTTAGTTAATTCTTCAGGCTGAAGCCCTTCCGAAGTAGATGTGAAGTTTTTAATATCACTGAAAAAAATACTCAACTTTCTGCGACGAGTGGTAATATCGGTGTCATAGTCACCCTTGAATAAAGCTTGATTGATTTGTGGTGGAATATATTTAGCTATCTTCTGAGACACCACCTTTAATCTTTCACTCTGTTCTTTTGCAATCTTTCTCTCTCTCTCAGAGCTATTTATGACAGCCTTGAGAAACCTATCCTTAGCTGTTAACTTTAAATCCATCAAAATGTTTTTTATACTCTTCTTGCTTCCTCTGAACTTAAAAACGACCTCAAATACATTCGAGGTAAGTCCCGACATAAAAACAAACTTGTCCTCCAATGATTGCACATCTATCACCCAGTAATCACCTAAGAAAAGATTAAATTGCTTTATTAAAGATGCCCGATTAAATTCGTGATGCCCCTCATATACCGCATTAGTTAGGGTATAGTGGATGACATCATCCGAGATAAAACTATACTTACCACCTGGAGTTCCGATTTCAGAAAAAATAAATTTTGAACCTTGGGAATGAAAATCGGCCAACATGTCACAAACTTTTCTTCTAATATTTTTCTGATTATCTATGCTAGCGATATCACTTTGACTGTTTCGCTTAAAATCCCTTATGGTTAAACCTAAATACGTTTTACAAACGCTCTCCAAAACATTATTATCGAACTGTTCAAACCCCAAGTAAAACAAAGCATCCACACCAAATCGATCAACTACTGTTTGATGAATAGCCCCTCTTATTGATCGATGATACCGTTGCTCAACATCTATTTTTGCAATATCGACAGCAGACATTATTTCCTCTCCTGCTGTCCCCAAAAGATGAAGCTGTTCTATTGTAGACTTTAATATTGTGCCTTTAATCATGGTTTCATCAGATGATGGAACTTCAAATCTTGAAAGAGTGTCCATGATTATTGCCTGATTAAAGCTTTTTGTATCTCACTAACTGCGGTACTAAGGCTCCTAACACTTTCCTCAAGCTTATCGAGGCGTTTGCAATCTTGATCCAAACTTTGGACTAGATCAGTTCCACTTGTTTCATCGTGAGGAGTAGCTTTATCAACTTGTTTATTCACAAGCCTTCGCCCTTGAACATGATAAATTTTTATATCCCTATTTATACCTTTCATTTTGATGGTTTCACGTTCTTGCACCTCTAGCATATCCTGGGCATGGGCATAAGTTTCATAGGACATTAGTATTCCATTTGCATCTGAACTCGCTTCCAATCTTTGAGCAACATTAACCTCCCCGCCGATAATTGTGTAAGTTAACCTCTGCTCGCTCCCAAAATTCCCAACGTTACAGTAGCCAGTATTTAATCCCATCCTGACCTGGAAAGGTTCACTAAAACCATCTCGGAGCCACTTATCCTGCAACTCTCTCATTCTTTCCTGCATTCTCAAAGCCATCTCCACACATGCCCTTGCATCTTCTTTTTCACCGTTCGTATCTGGATCCCCAAAAAAGACCATCATTGCATCACCAATATATTTGTCTATGGTAGCTCCACTATCCAAAGCAATAGCCGTCATTTCCGAAAAATACTCATTTAAATATTTAGTTAGATCCTCCGGCTGTAGTTTGTCAGAGGTGGACGTAAAATTAACAATATCACTGAAAAAGATGGTGAGCTTTTTTCTACGGGTAGTTATCCCGGTATCATAATCACCGTCAGACAAAGCCGCTTGGATTTGTGGTGGCAAATACTTACCCAGTTGATTAGACAGATTAATGAATTGGCTTTTTTGCTTCTCAGCATCATCCAAAACGCTTTTCATTAATCCCTCCTTTAGTTCAAATTTTCTTAGCCAAACAATTTTTTCTTGAGATTCTACTTCCATTTTTTTTGAAAAATTGATTTTCCAAAAAAGATTTGCATACCCATAATCCATTGTTGATTTATCTGAATCAAAAACAATCTCATAATCCCAATGCGAACCAAAATATTTAGCATAGGTAAATTCCAGGGCCCCTCGATTAAATGCCTCTTGGTGCAACTCTAAGGCCATCGTCACTTCAAATTCAAACTTTGTATCAGTCATCTTGTGTAGTTGTGCACCGTATTGCACGTCCAAGTCACTACGAGTCGCAAGTTTGATAAAATAGTCGGAGGATTTTTCCTGTGCACGAATCTGATTCTCTAATCCACGATATTGATCTCTAATATTATTACTGGTAAATAACTTTTTATTATTTTTATAAGCCTCCTGGTTTTCCTTGAACAGTGTTGAATCAAATCTCTCAGCATGAGAGAACCCAAAAGATAGCAGAGACACGTCACCGAATCGATCAAAAGCGACCCTATGAATATCAGATCGTAATTTGTAGGGGTATTGTTTCTCTTCATCTATACTATGTATACCGTACTTTAATAACACATCTTGACCCAGCCTACCAAAGTTCTCCATAGTCTCAATCGTTGATCGGATAACTTTTCCGGAAATAGTTACTTTTTCGGCATTCAATTTGTTAGCCCCCAGTGAATATCAATGATACAAATTTGTCTATAATTATTAGCACAAAGCTAGAAACTAATATCTTTCACTATACTACTGCATTCTCTTGTTTACGACATTGTGAAAGTCAGACTTATACGCATCTCTACCATCTTAGATCTAACCTAATTATCCTTAATCTTCTTATCAATCTCTGATTTTTTAATTAGCTCATGAATTGCCTCTGCCTGCTTTATAAGTTGATTCTCGATTAGCTCCAACCTTTCGGATAAGGCAAAGGTATTTGGATTTTTTTCACTTTTTCCTCTTCTATCAATGTCTTCTAATTTCCTATCGAGAGAAGAACTTTTCCTACAAAGTACTGAAAATACTTGGATATCTCTATTGATACCTTTCATTTTAATGGATTCTTTTTTTTCCACTTCTACCATATCTTGGGCATGTGCATATGTCTCATAAGACATCAGTATGCCATTAGCATCTGCAGCCGACTCCAATCGGGCCGCCACATTCACCTCTCCCCCAATTATGGTATATGTAAGTCTTTGATCACTACCGAAATTGCCTACATTGCAATAGCCGGTATTTAGGCCTATTCGAATCTGAAAAGGATCGGCAAAACCCTCGTTACGCCATCGTAATCTTAGTTCAGCCATTTTCTCCTGCATGCACAGAGCCATCTCTACACAAGCTCTGGCATCTTCCCGCTCTCCTCTCGATTCAGGATCACCAAAAAACAACATTACGGCATCCCCTATATACTTATCAATCGTCGCACCATGATCTAGTGCAATCTGCGTCATCTCGGAAAAGTACTCATTTAAGTATTTTGTTAAATCTTCAGGTTGCAGGTTCTCTGAGGTGGACGTAAAATTTTTAATATCACTAAAAAAAACACTTAACTTCTTGCGTCGAGTAGTTACCTCTGTACTATAGTCACCAGACATCAAAGCCTTATGAACCTGCGGAGGTATGTAACGAGCTAACTGATCAGCCAACCGTTCAGTCTTCTCTTTTTGTTTTTCAACCTCTATTTTTTGTTTTTCGGCATTTCTTTTTTGGGTATCGGCATCTTCTAGAACTTTGCCTATGAACATTTCTCTAGCTTCTCGTCTGGCCTCCACTTCAGTGCGATAAAAGCTCCTTTTCTTTTTATTGTAAGAGAACTTTACTGACCAAACAAAGGTGGCCCATCCATTTCCAGATCGCATTTTTTTTTTAAGTGGGTCCACAGTCCAAGACCAGTTGTTTGCTAACCAATAAGTCAATTGACGAACATAAGCCCCTCTGTTGAAAATTTCGTGTTGTGGCATTACCGCATTGGTTAAGGAATACTCTCCATCCATATCGGATTTAGGATAGTAAATTGCCTTAAGAGGTCCTGAAGGGCAAAAAATTGACTTTTCATTCATAATAGAGATGACTTCTGCAAGCTTTTTTAACAGTAGATTGCGCCCCTCTATAGCTTTGTCCAAATCTCTGGAATTTAGGAGATCCCTATGAGTTTTCAAAAACTTTACAATCGGATCTCCCACAGACTTTAGGATTGCAGCATAGCCATCCAACTGAGTGTAGCCAAAATAAAATAGAGCTTCGCCACCAAAGCGTTGATAAACCGCTTCATGTATTGCTGCTCTAATTTTGTAAGAGTAGTACTCATTCGGGTCAACTTCCGAGACCCCAAAATTATCTAGTACGTCTTGACCAATACTACCAAGACTGGCGGTTTGCCTGACTGTGGACATTAGTGCAGCACCAGTCATCATCGTTTCTGTTAACGGCTTCCCGTTTAACTCTCTAACCATGGCAAGACTCGTACAAACCTCCAATAAGGTCAATTATGTAAAATGAGGGTAAGTGCCATAATCTGACGTCCACCTCATCAAATATTTCTTAAGATCCCGCTATATTTTCTGGAGTGTAAGGAAGTGTCCTACAACGCTTGCCACATGCCGAAAAAATGGCATTGCCCAAAGCAGGTTGGACAACTGGGACAACCGGCTCTCCTAATCCACCAATATAATCTCTGTCTGTTTCAATGAAATGAATATCCATTGATGGTGACTCGTTCATGCGTCCAACTGGATAGCTATCAAAATTATTTTGTTGAACTGTGCCACGATCAACCGTTATTTCCAGCTTTTTAGCAATCTCAATCCCAAAATTAATCTGTCCTTCCATCTGAGCCAACGCTTGGTCTGGATGCACTAACTGCCCAGCATCAATTACTAAGTATACTTTGTCCACAATCAAGTCGTAGTTTTTAGTAACTTCAACCTCAACCACTGCTACACATACTGTGTTGTAAGCTTCAAGAATGGCAACCCCTCTTCCTTTTCCATCAGGCAAAGGCTTATCCCAGTCCGACCTGTTTCTAATCAATTCCAACGCTTTTCTCATTCTGTTCCCAACTCCCACTCCGACTGAGAACGCACTATCGTACTTCGAATTACTGAGCGTCCTCTGAACTCCCGAATGTTCGTATTTAGCCTCCGCTAAGTTTAGCATTTTGATACGATACTGAATCGGATCTATACCTGAGAGGTGGGCACACTCATCTATAAAAGATTCTATACCAGTACAATTTTGTGCATTAGACACAGATCTTAGGTAGCCAATAGACACAGGAACCTTTTGATCCTGAGTGGTGAACTTTAGATCAGGCGTTTTGTAAGGAAAGTTATCAATTCCCTCTACGGCGTGAGGATCCACACCTTCGTGAACGATGATCGGAAATTGATAGGCAGAAATATGAGGTGAACTCCCTTTAAATTCCAAGGATGAAAGAGTCCCACCTTCATCTATACCCCCCGTAATCTTTATCATCGCTGCAGGCCTGAAGGAATCGTGAGTCATATCATCTTCCCGGTCCCATATTAAGTTAATTGGTGCACCCACTGCTTGGGAAATCAAAGCTGCTTGCACAACAAAATCACCACCCAGCTTTCTTCCAAACCCACCCCCGAGGAAAGTAGTTTGAACTTCTATTTGCTCAGGTGTTAGTCCAACAGCCTGCGAGACTAAACCAGGTAGTATTCCCTGTAATTGATGGGGAGTAATAATTAAAACCTTATCTCTCATTACATGTACTGTGGTATTCACCGGTTCCATAGGAGAGTGCGAAATAAATGGCAACCTATAAATTGAAGAGATAATTTTTTCGGATTTGGCAAATCCAGCAGCTACATTTCCCTGTTCGCGGAAAACAACACCAGGTTTATCAAGCCCTTCCTCTAACTCTTTCCATAACGTTTGCATATCGTAGTTTTTGTTGGGATTTTCTTCCCATTCCACCTTCAACAAATCGCGACCTTTTTTTGCGTTCCAATAACTATCTGCCACTACTGCTACTCCACCAGGCATCAAACCGGTGAGCTGATGAACTGGGTCAACTTTAACCACCCTCTTCACACCAGGTAGGCTCAATGCCTGGCTAGCATCATATGACTTGACCTTCGCGTTGAATACTCCTGACATTTTTATTGACGCATACAACATACCAGGCAACCTGGTATCGATACCATATTGCGTCTTGGCTTGAACTTTGTCTTTGGTGTCTAATCTTCGTAAATTCGGATTGCCAATATAATTCCACTCTGATCGTTTTTTCAACACTACTTCTTTTGGAATATCGAGTTTGGCCGCATCTTCAACCAAAGAACCATAAGATGTTACCTGGCCACCTGGCCCCTTGATATACCCTTTATCAGCAAGACACTTTTCAATCTCCACACTCCATCGATGGGCTGCGGCTTGAGTGAGCATGGCTTTCGCAGTGGCTCCAACTCGTCTAAGTTTAACCCAAGCGTCCCTAACAGATGTAGAGGCACCTGTTAGCTGCACACCATAATAATCGTTAGTAAAAACCTCAGCCACTGGAGCAAACTCAATGTTAATTTTTTCCAGGTCATACTCTAGTTCATCTGCTATCAATGCTGCCAAAGAGGTGTATACACCTTGACCCATCTCTGCCCTGGAACACATTACCGTAACAGTCTCATCACCCCTAATTGAAAGGTATGCATTCGCCGAAAAAATAGGTGTTGATATGCCTCCGACTGCGTTGATCGGCATATTAAATCCCAGTATCAAACCACCAAGGCTAGAACTGGTAAATTTTAGAAAGTCTCTCCTGTCATGGTCCTTAACACTATCAGTCACTTGCTTTTTTGTTTTTTTCATTGTGCTCTCTCCTAGTAATACCCACTAATCCCTTAGAGCCCCCTAAATATACTATATGTTGCTAATTTACGCGACATGGTTATGTATTAATTGTAATTTTTTAGTCTTGCTTAGCCTTTTTATCAAAAACTCGCGTTTCAGGGCTGCCGATTTAGAAGTATAAATTTCCGTATACCCCACCTTGAATGGTCCTCGTCCACGAGTGTATTTTGCAGCAACCCCATCCTCATGCCTTTTAATCCTTTGTTGGATGTTGTTTGTTATACCGGTGTATAGGGTGGAGTCACCACAAATTAATATGTAAACAATCCATGGAGATTCCCCCATTGGTTCAATTTTTGATTCCAAGCTCAGTCTTCCAAAATGAATAATAAACTGTATATTTTCATAATTTTTTTATAGTGTGTAGTAATAATGACAAAAACTTAAAGAACATAAAGACAAGATAGCCCCTTTTACGAAACGATATTAATCGGGCATACCCCTAAAAAAAAACTTCTCGGTATGTTGTGTTTTTACTATAATATCGGTAATTAATGAATAGAGACTCATGATGGAACAAAAATATCCCCGTTATCTAATCTTATTTCTATTTTTTTTTGCAACTCCACTTACTTCTTTTTCTCACGAATATACGTTCGGATTTATATCAATAGTAAAGCCTCACCTGAGAGAAGCCCCTCCGTCTGCAACTGTTGCGGCTGGTTATCTTAAAATCAAAAACAATGGTAATGAGCCAGAAACCTTGCTTGGAGCATCAAGTACCTTAAGCAAAACCATAGAAATTCACGAGATGAAAATAGAAAACGAAATTATGAAAATGCGTGAAGTGCCAGAAGGGTTGACTATCAATCCTGGCCAAATACTTGAATTAAAAACGGGGGGTTATCATCTGATGTTTTTTCATCTCGTGAAACAAGTTAAACAAGGCGACACTCACGAAATAAAACTTAATTTTAAAAAATCTGGGGAGATATTAGTCCCGTTTAAAGTATGGGAAGCACTACACAAACCTCAAAACCATAGCGAGGATTTGAACCACCATAATCACTGACTTTTAAAAGTTGCTTAGCCCATATCTGGCATTCTCGCAAATTGAGTTAGATCAGTTTGAGGAGTGCAAGGTAACCTATGATCGGTATAACATTCAAACTCAGGAGCAAGCCAACTGGCGTCGTCCAAAACTCCAGCTTTTATAATAAACAAACCTGGTGCAAAGTCAGCTAGAGAGGCTATTGGAGATCCACAGTCACCACAAAATTTTCTGTGGACCTGACGACCACTCTCACCATATGTGGTGAAAGTTTTTGGCTCACCAGTTATTTGGAGGGAATCCTCCGCAACGGCCGTTACTATTGAATATGCACTCCCAGTTTGCTTTTTACAATCATGGCAGTGACAGATAGCTGTAAGTGCCGGTTTTTCTTCACTACTGAAACTAAGTTTGCCACAAAGACAGCTTCCTTTTATTTTTGACATTACTCTCCCCCAATCGCAGATGGCCTGTTAAAATACCCCCAACTTTTACATACATTAACCAGGTTATGCAAGCCGCTAAATCTTTGTTTGCGATACATCTTATCCAAAAAACCTATCTTCACGAATGAACAAATCCATAGTAATCAGTGATGTAGATAAAATTTACCAAAATGGTACAAAAGCACTAGATGCTATCAATATAGATATTATGGAAGGAGAAATCTTTGCACTGCTGGGACCAAATGGAGCAGGCAAGACAACCTTGATTAAAATAATTTGTGGACTAACAAATATGACGTCAGGAAAAATACTGATAAACAATCTCGATATCATTGATGATTATCGTGCAGCAAGAAAACAAATTGGTCTTGTACCACAAGAATTGGATACTGATATGTTTGAGACTGTATGGGATACTGTTACGTTTACTCGTGGTCTTTTTGGTCTTCGGGAAAATAAACCTTTAATTAAAAATATCCTAAACAACCTTAGTCTTTGGGAAAAACGCAATGAAGAAATAAAAAATTTATCTGGAGGTATGAAACGTCGAGTTTTAATAGCCAAAGCGTTGGCCCATGAACCTAAAATATTATTCTTGGACGAGCCTACCGCGGGAGTTGACGTAGAACTTCGGCAAGACATGTGGAATCTTGTGAGATCTTATCAGAACAACAATGTAACCATTATTTTAACTACACACTTCATTGACGAAGCCGAGGAACTAGCTGACCGAGTAGGGGTAATTGACAATGGCAGTCTCATCGTAGTCAAAGAAAAAAATGAATTAATGTCATCGTTAGGAAAAAAACAAATACTATTTTTTTTAGAAGAACCTCTTCAATTTATACCTGACAGCCTGTCTGACTTTAGGTTGAATTTAAAGAAATCTAATACGACCCTGGAGTACACCGTCACTGAAAAAAATGAAGGTGTAAGCGTGTCACGTTTAATAAAAACTTTGGATAGTAATAATATAAGATTTAGGAAGATCGAAACGGTCCAGTCTAGTCTGGAAGATATTTTTGTCAAACTAGTTACAAAAAAATAATGTCTACGAATTTTAATTCAATTGGTGTTTTTGCTATTTATAAATTTGAGATGAGCCGTTTTAGGAGAACCTTTTGGCAGAGCCTAGTAACACCTATAATAACCACTCTACTCTTCTTATTAGTTTTTGGCAGTGCAATTGGAGGCCGTGTTGGAGGAATCGGAGGAGTGAGTTATGCGGCTTTCATTGTTCCCGGACTAATCATGCTGACTGTCTTAAACGAAAGTCTTAGTAATGCTTCTTTTGGGATTTATATGCCAAAATTCACTGGAACGATCTACGAAATACTGTCTGCTCCACTGTCTCCTGCAGAAATTGTAATTGGATATGTTGGTGCGGCAGTGAGCAAATCCGTCTTACTGGGTTTACTCATTCTCGTGACAGCAACAACTTTAATTCCAATTTCCATTAAGCACCCAATAATCATGCTATTTATGTTAATCTTCATAGCTATTATATTCAGCATGCTTGGGTTTATCATTGGACTATTAGCCAAAAGCTTTGATCAACTTCAATTCTTTCCCTTGCTCATTGTTACTCCGCTAACATTCCTTGGTGGTGCATTTTACGCAATCGACATGCTACCGAGTCCCTGGCAAACTCTTTCTCTTGTTAACCCTATTGTATATTTAGTGAGTGCCTTTAGATGGACATTCTTAGGAGAAAGTGCAGTGAACATAGGAAGTAGCTTAGTGGTAATAAGCTTCCTATTTATAACTGGTGTAATACTGATTATAAGTATATTTAGAACAGGCTATAGAATTAAGGCTTAAACTTTGGATTAAGATAAATTCTTCAGTTTTCGAATTTTTCTTACTTCTGGCTATCCCATCATTCCGCGATCAGTTCTGTAAATCGCGATAACCGAAGATCGAGGAACACCCTCAGCCTCATTAGGGAACGAGTATTTTTCAGGATGCTTATCACCGGGATGCTGAATACCCACAAACATCGTAGATTTGTCTGAACTCCAAGTTATTCCAGTCACCTCACATTCATTTGGCCCAACCAAAAAACGTTTGACCAGTCCACTATTGGGATCTGCCATCAACATTTGATTGTTTCCCATTCCTTTGAAGTTGCCCGTGTTTGAGTAATCACCATCGGTTTGGATCCACAGATTTCCTTGGCTATCAAAAGAAAGCCCGTCCGGCGAATTGAACATGTTATCTGAGTTGATGTTATCAGATCCACTATACTCGTCGTCGTGGACTAATGGATTTCCTGCAAACAAAAAATGATCCCAGGTGAATTGACTAAACGCATGATCATTATTATCTGGCCTCCATCGAATAATTTGACCGTAAACATTTTCACGCCTGGGGTTTACGGCGTTTACCTTTTGCCCCTGCCTCCTTCCTCTAAACTTATTGTTTGTCAAACAGCAGTACAGTTCAGGAGTGTGCGGGTTTAACGATACCCATTCTGGTCTGTCCATGGTAGTTGCACCTACTTTTGATGCTGCAAGCCTGCTATAAATCAATGTCTGAGCAGGTCCCATCCCTGCATCTAAAAGATTAACCCAGTACCCTTTGCCAGTCTCCTCAAAAATAGCTGCATACAAATCCCCGTCTTCTAGTAAATTCATATTGTCTTTTTTATTAGTAGACAGACTATTTTTTGACACAAACTTATATAAAAACTCCCCATGTTCATCATCGCCCATATAGATAACTACTTTTTTATTTTTACAAACAGTAACAGCACAGTTTTCATGCTTAAACCGTCCTAATGCTGTTCTCTTCTTTGGTATAGACTCTGGGTTTGTAGGATCGATTTCAACAATATACCCAAAACGATTTACCTCATTCGGATGTTTTCCCAAATCAAAACGCTCTTGTAAACTAGCCCACCCATATCCGCTATTTGTTGAGGAGATACCATATCGGTTTTGTTCCAAGCTACTATTAAAATTTTGATCTTGAGTATAAAAATATTTATTAAAGTTTTCTTCGCATGTAAGATAAGTCCCCCATGGGGTTGACCCATTTCCGCAATTGTTTAATGTTCCTAATACTTTTCGACCACTCGGGTCAAAAGCCGTTTGCAGGAGCCTATGCCCTGCTGCAGGGCCCGTAATCTCCATCTCTGTCGCCGGAGTAATTCTTCTATTATAAAAAGAGTCTTTGATTACTTTCCAATATCTACCTGTCCGCTCAATTTCGAAAATACTCACTCCGTGTGCCGCCATCCCCTTTCGGAGATCATCTAAGCTTTGTGGAAGACCTAATGGTCGGTTACCATAAATAACTTTAAAATTACAGTATTCATTATTAACAACCAATATGGATCGGCCTTCAATTTCAAAAAATGCCATACCGTCAATATTATCACCGATAGACAACTCTTGAGATTCGCCTGTTCCGCGAGTTTTACTATTAAAATTGGGAGCTTTTGTCCACATCGGATCTCCCCAAGAAGCCACTACTGACCATTCAAATCCTATCGGAACTGTTACTGTGTCAGAGCTATTACTCTCTACCGACACAAAATTAATAGAATTTTGAGGCTGATTTCTTTTAGAGACAGAACCTCTCGTTGAGGTAACAAATGAACTTAAACCGAATGCCAAACTTCCACTCAAAAACCTCCTTCTAGAGATAATATCGTTAAAGCACAGTTTTCTCATCAGGCTGCTACAACATATATTTGGATGATCACATTAGGTCCTATTTATCTTTTACTCAATCATTCAAATTAATATATCCACTAATTTAGTTGTATTAATAAATTACGAGGGTTCTAATTTCAATGCTTTCTCTTGGACTGCAATTGGAGGAGGCTTGTGGATTGCAAAACCCAGTATGAGGAGAACTAAAAACACCTTTACCCAATTGAGAATGCCAATTTTTTAATAGCAATACCTCTGATGGCATCATTCTCGACACATAGTACCATTCATGCAAGCGATTATATTTAAGAGAGTAAATAGAACCTGTGTGATTAGCTTTAGCCTGACTTTTTTCAGTAAAATGCTTTATTGGGGTTTCAATAAGATCTTCACTTAACACTGTTTTGCCACTGCATACCGCTAATGGCATATCCTCCACTGGACCAATTATTGGTCTCCATATGTTTATTAAAGCAAGGTGATTATTAGAAAACTGAGTTTTTCCGGTATCCTCAAGAATATCTTGAGCTCTTTTTGCACCTGAGACGTGCGTATAATCAACATGAGCTGACTCTACAGGGTAACGCATCCCAATATCCCCTCTGTCAGCTCTCGGTTTGCTCCTCTGATTGTGATCAAAAACTAAAACATCTTTTGCCCCGAGTAGTTGTTTTAAAAACTCAGCCATTTCTGGGTAATAGTATTTGGTAACAAGCTCATTATCAAAAAGATCACCCACAGAAGTATGATGTTCAACAAGCTCGAAACCATATTCACCTACTTTTATTTGATGTTGATCAGTCCTAATATCTTTGAGTAAAACATCATGCTTTTTTTGATGGGGACGAACGGTATCCTTTCCACTTGATTTAGGAAAAACCAGGATCTCGGGATTCGTTTCAACTCCAGCCAAACAAGCGATTGACGCTTCCAACAACACATCCGGTTGATTCATAAAACTCTTTCGATATTGGGTGTTTACCAAATTGTATAAAGATTATACTATCAGATTTTATTAAAAACGTTTAATGAAGTGATGACTAAAAACCTACAAATATTAACAATGTTCATGTGGATTGTCTTAGGCTCTATGCTCTTGCTTACGAGCCAGACTTTTGGTAATAGTCTAGAAAACATCAAATTTAGGGACCTTCCCCTAGAGCTAGCAATTACCAAAGTTATTGGCAATGGTCAGACTGAGATTGCTTATTTTGCCGATCCAAACTGTAAATATTGCAAAATCTTTGAAGAGGAAACTCTACCGCTGCTTAAAAATGTAAAGATTCATATATTTATATACCCAATACTAGGCAAAAACTCAGAAAAATTAGCCGACGCTATATGGTGTTCTGATAATCGGCTAGCGGCATGGAGTGATTATCCCTCCAGAAATCAGTTATTACAAAATAAAAAAGAGTGTGATTCATCCGTGGGAAAAATAACAGATTTTGGAAAAAAACATGGTATCTATGGAACTCCAACCATTTTTTTAGATAATGGAAGACACCTTGTTGGTACAGTTTCTTTAGCACAACTTGAAAAAGAGCTTTATTTAGAGACAACCAATGAGGGAGAAGGCGAAGAGAAAACTGGTTTTCTATATGAACATCCAGGTTTCTGCGGTGGTAATAATATGATAAATCACTAGACTGAAAAGGCTAAATTAATAAAAGCGAAACCCAAAAAAACTATAAATGACAATATAGCACCTATTTTGCTGACCCGCCGAATGATATTAAACTGCTTTGCGATAGAAACTGAACTGGAACCGAGTCGCCCTAAATGGTGTGATAAATAATGGGTAATGACCAGAACCAAAATAAAAAACACACATATCTGTCCGAAAAAAGGTGTTAACCCCTTTACCGAGATCATTAAATCTAACAATTCACTCATAGAAAAACCTTGAATTTAATAAACTTAACTACTGAGTCTTAAACTCTCCAAATCTAATTAAAACACAAAAACCCCATATAACGAATTCCTCTTTGAAATGTGACATACTAAATCCGAAATATCAAAAAAGATGTTATAGTCTTACAAATTATTCTGAAAACATTAAAGGTAAGGAAGGAACTAAAAAGTGTCAAAAAGCAAATCTCTGTATATTTTTCTCATGCTCCTGTGTGGAGGTTTTTGTTCTATTGGGCAAGCTGACTCGGAACCTGATTTAAAAATGGTAATGATGACTAACTACCTAGCAACCGACCCAGAGGCAATCAAGTGGGAGCCAGTCAAGAGTGCCCGCCGCGGTATGAGAATGGCTAAGCTACATGGTGACCCTCAAAAGCCAGGTCTATATATTTATAGACTTAAAATGCCGGCTGCGTATAAAATGCCACCTCATATATTTGCAGAAGACCAAACAATTACCGTTCTTAAGGGAACATATTGGTCCGGTATTGGTGAAAAAACAGATCCCATGAGTTTGAGAGAGTTTAACCCAGGTGCCTTTTTTATTATCAAGGCGAATGCTCCACGGTACACTTGGGCACGCACTGAAGTCATTATTCAGGTTTCAGGAATGGGCCCTTCCAAAATTGAATATGTAGCAAAAGGGGATGACCCAAGAAACTAAATAAAAAACATATCTTACAGGCCCTCAAGAGCCGTTTTTATTTGAGTCAGAGCCCCGGGATCTTCTAGGGTAGTGAGGTCGCCCGGGGGGTTTCCTTCCGCCAGTGCTTGGATGCTTCGTCTCAAAAGCTTACCAGAACGTGTTTTAGGAAGAGCCTCCACAAAAAGGATATTGGAGGGGCGAGCAATCGCACCCAGTTTAATTTCGACCTGCTTTAAAATAGCAGTTTTATGTTTCAAACTGTTGTCAGCGGAACTTATAACTTTTGGATCCTTTAAGACTGCGAATGCAAGTGGCAACTGCCCTTTTAAATCATCTTTTACTCCGACTACAGCAACCTCAGCTACATTGCTATGCGACTGGAGTGCTTCCTCAATTTCCCTTGTTCCAATTCTATGACCAGCAACATTTATTACATCATCCGTCCGACCTAATATAAAATAATATCCGTCTTCATCTTTAATACCCCAATCAAACGTTGAATACACCAGCTTTGATTTAAAATCCGTAAAATATGTATCAATGAATCGCTGATCGTCACCCCAAACTGTGGACATACAACCAGGAGGAAGTGGGGGAGTTACAGTGACCACTCCCTTTTCGTTAATTCCCACCTCCTCCTCAGTAATTTCTGAAAGTAGTCTAATATCATAACCATAAGCTGGAAACGAAGGACTTCCAAACTTTATAGATGTCTTTTCAACTCCAGGCACTGATGTCAACATTGGCCATCCTGTCTCAGTTTGCCAAAAATGATCAATAACCGGAACTTGTAGGGTTTCAAACGCCCATCTGTGACTTGGCTCATCCAGTGGTTCTCCTGCCAAAAACAAATGCTTAAGGCTTTGTAGGTTATATCGATGCACAAAATCAAGACTCTCTTTTTTCAAAACGCGAATTGCCGTAGGAGACGAAAACATAACATTAACCTTATAGTTTTCAACAATTTTCCACCAAACTCCAGGATCAGGCCTATTCGGTAAGCCTTCATAAACAATTGTTGTCATTCCTGCCAAAAGAGGTCCATATATAATGTAGGAATGTCCAACAACCCAACCAATATCTGAAGTGGTAAACATAACCTCACCAGCCGAACCGCAATAGATATGTTTCATTGAGGCAGCTAAAGCAACCGCATGCCCTCCGGTGTCTCGTTGAACCCCTTTAGGAAGCCCTGTTGTCCCAGAAGTATAGGTAATATAGCAGGGGTCTTCAGACCTCAGCCACTCTGGTTCAACCACTCCTCCCTCAAATTTTTGAATCAAATCTTGGTATTTAATATCCCTTCCTGGGTGGAGGGTTAAACTTTTATCTAAACCTCTGTTATAGAGAATTACCCTCTGGGGTGGTACCTTGCTAATTTCAATCGCCCTATCGACCAAAGGCTTATACGGAATTATACGCCCTCCTCTCATTCCTGCATCAGCTGTTATGATGACCTTGGGTGAACAATCATCTATACGACTAGCCAAACTTTCGGCTGCAAATCCTCCAAAAACTATACAATGTATTGCTCCTATTCTGGCACAGGCCAAAACACTAAATATCGCTTCCGGTATCATTGGCATATAAACAATAACCCGATCTCCACTCTCCACTCCAACCTCTCGAAGCATGCTTGCACATGCATTTATTTGGCTGAACATTTCATGATAAGTGAACTCTTTTTTTTCATCCGTCTCTGTAGATATATATACCAACCCTTTTTGATCCGATCTCGATGGCAAGTGTCTATCAATGGCGTTAAAGCAAAGATTTGTTTCCCCACCACCAAACCATTTTGCAAAAGGTGGGTTATCATACTCAAGCACTGTTTCAAAAGGACGGTGCCAGGTGATCAATTCGGCCTGTTGGGACCAAAATTTCTCGCGGTTATCCAATGATTCACGATAAAACTTTTTATAGTCAGACATAGAGATTAACCTTCCCTTAATAGAAACTTAGCCACCCAATTCCACAACTGTTCGTCCTTTGATCTTTCCCTGCATAATCTTCTCAAACACCGAGGGAAGTTGATCTAAATCAACCTTATTTACAATTTTTGTCAGGTGCTTGGGCTTAAGATCTGCGCCTAATTGTGACCATATCTTTCTCCTATATTCAAAAGGTGCGTTAACTGAATCAACGCCCAGTACACTAACATTTCGCAAGATATAAGGCATTACCGTTCCATTAAATTGATGGCTGGATGCAAGTCCTATCACGGAAACAACTCCACCCCACCTCATTTGAGTTGTAATTAGAGATAAAATATCGCCACCAAGATTATCCACAGCCCCTGCCCAGACTTCTTTCCCGAGTGGTCTAATTTTTTCCAAATTAAGACTATCCCGAAATAATACATCACCAGCGCCCAGTGATTTGAGGTAATCCACTTCATCTTTTTTTCCGGTTAATGCCGTAACCTCATATCCTTTTTTCGAAAGAATGTCTATTGCAATACTCCCAACCCCACCAGTCGATCCTGTCACAATAACTGGGCCCTTTTCCTTGGATAGTCCCGAGCTCTCCAAACGAACAATAGCCATAGCAGCCGTTAATCCTGCGGTGCCTAGACACATGGACTCAAAGAGAGAGAGTCCATGGGGCATTGGCAATACCCACTTCCCTGGAAGTCTTGCCATCTGAGCAAAACCCCCATCATGATCAACGCCTATTCCATAGCTTGTAGCTAGTACTTCATCTCCTTTTTTAAATGATTTATCGACAGATGAAACAACAACACCGGCAAGGTCAATACCTCCATTACACGGGAATTTTCGAATAATTTTTCCTTCACCTGTTCCCGCTAGAGCATCCTTAAAGTTAACGCTGGAAAATCTCACATCTATAAGAACATCCCCCTCATCAAGAGAGTCAACCTCCATATCGACAACCCTTCCTCTTACTAAGTTGTCTTCTTCAAAAATACGAAACGCTTTAATTTCTTTCATTACAAAAACCTCTTTTTCAATATCATTCCATTGTACATGTTTGGATATACTAGTGTGATTTGCCGTGAGCAAATCTCAGGTATTTTTCACCCTGCATCTCAATTAATCGGGATTGTGTCCTGAGAACCTCATTATCTTGAAAAACACTACTAAATACAGTCTCAACTGATACTCCCGCTGACAAAATGAGATTAACCTTTTGATCGTATAACTCATCAACCAACCAAGTAAACCTCCTTCGTCGATCAGAATCATCAGAATTAAATGTAGGTAGTCCCGACACCATTACAGTATGATATTGTTTTGCGATTTGAATATAGTCTGGTTGAGCTCGTGGGCTACCACAAATACTAGAGAAGGCAAACCAAATAACCCCATTTGCGTTACCCTTTGTTTGTATATCACGATTGTTCAGGCGAATTACATTTCTGTTAGCTTCGGTCTTGGCCAAACCTTGGAAAAGCCGTTGCATATTGTTTTCAGTTTTTTTATCAGCCGGATAATAATATACTCCGGATTTTGAAAGGGTAGCCATCCGATAGTCAGTACCACCATTCAACTCAAGGATTTGCATATTTTGTACTATTTGCTCTATAGCTGGTAAAAATTTTTCTCGCTGAAGCCCATCCTTATAAAGGTTTTTTGGCGGAGTGTTAGAGGTAGCCACAACTACAACTCCATGGGAAAAAATAGCGGTTAATAAATTTTGCATAATCATTGCATCGCCTATATCTACCACCTGTAACTCATCTAAACACAAAACCTGAATTTTTTTAGCAATTTTCTTTCCAATCAACCTTAAAGGATTTCTATGACCCTGATGTTCTCTTAATGACTTGTGTACCTCATGCATGAATTGATGGAAATGAATCCTTTTTTTCTTATCCAGCGGTACGGATTCATGAAATGAATCCATAATAAAAGTTTTACCGCGACCAACCCCCCCCCAAAGATAAATGCCTTTCATTGGTGGTCTGGGATATATTCGATTTAAAAGACTATTAACGCCGTACTTGTTAGTCAGTTTTTTAGCGAGTCCCTCAAAACGACTAATCACGGCCTTTTGGTTAGAGTCTAAATTAAAACCATTGGTTTTTGCCGCATTTCGTATAGACGAATAGATTGGACTCTTATCCAAATGCTTAACCTAATGTTTTTTTTCTCAAAGACTAAGATAGCGTTTGTCCACACCCAGGGCCGCCTCATGCACAGCTTCTGACAGTGATGGGTGAGCATGAACTATGCGGGCTATATCCTCTGACGTTGCCTCAAACTCCATAGCAATCACTGCCTCAGTAATCAGTTCGGATGCGTAGGGGCCTATAATATGAACACCTAAAATTTTATCGGTCTCCGTATCTGCTAACATCTTGACGAAACCTCCTGTCTCCCCGATAGCTTTTGCGCGACCACTAACACTAAAAGGAAATTGACCAACTCGATAACTAGCCGCAGATTCTTTTAGCTCTTCTTCAGTTTTTCCAACCCATGCAATTTCAGGAGACGTGTAAATGACCCAAGGTATAGTCGCCAAGTTAACATGTCCTTTTTGTCCAGCTATAGTCTCAGCCACGGCTACCCCTTCTTCGGAGGATTTATGAGCAAGCATAGGCCCTCTCACGACATCGCCAATAGCAAAAACATTATTAACATTTGTCCGATTGTGTTCGTCAACTGGAATCATTCCTTTTTCATCAACGACTAAACCAATATTTTCCGCACCAATATCACCAGAGTTTGGTACTCGCCCAATTGATACTACCAACTTATCAAAAACAACTTTTTCCTTGTTACCTCTAGATTCATACACCACTTCAACCGATTTTTTTCTTGTATTTACTTCTGTAATATTTACCCCCGTGATAATCTTTAAACCTAATGACTTAGTGAAAATACGCTTTGCCTCTTTTGCGACCGCCGTATCAACCGTCCCAAGAAAATCTGGCATAGCCTCCAATATAGTGACATCTGACCCAATTCTTTTCCATACGCTTCCCATCTCAAGCCCTATAACTCCAGCTCCAATAACTCCAAGCCGTTTGGGCAATTTCGTAAAAGATAATGCACCAACATTATCGCAAATCAAATCATTATCAATATTCAGACCAGGCAAGGGCCGAGGCAGTGAACCCGTAGCTATAATTATATTAGTTGCCTTGATACTTTCCTGAGAATCCCCGTTGGATATTTCTATTCTACAGCCAGTTTTAAGTTTCTCAACAAACCGTCCTCGACCATGTAACGACTCTACTTTGTTTTTCTTGAAAAGTAGGCCGATACCCCCAGTGAATTGACTAACAATATTATTTTTTCTCTGTAACATAGTGGCTAAATCAACAGATAAACCCTTTATGTTTATCCCATGTTCAGAAAATTTATGACTGGCTTTTTCAAAGTTCTCAGAGGACTCTAGTAAAGCTTTAGATGGTATGCACCCAACATTAAGGCATGTACCACCAAGACTAGGGTTTCCATTCTCGTCAGTGAAATCATCTATACAACAAACCTTAAACCCAAGTTGGGATGCCCTTATTGCCGCAACATATCCACCTGGCCCTGCACCAATTACTGCCACATCAAAGTTTTTAGTCATAATCATCTACCTCTAAATTTGCCCCTTCAACCAAATCTATTTTTGCAAAATTGGAGTTAAATTTCTAGTAAGAGCCGCGAGGGGTCTTCCAGAGCCTCCTTAATGGCTACTAGGAACAAAACTGCCTCCCTCCCATCAATAATGCGGTGATCATATGAAAGGGCCAAGTAATTCATTGGTCGAATAACCACCTCCCCCTCTTCAACCACTGGCCTCTCCTTCGTCGCATGAATACCCAATATTCCTGACTGTGGGGGATTTATGATAGGCGTCGATAACATGGAGCCGAAAACCCCCCCATTTGATATTGAAAATGTACCGCCTGTTAATTCTTCAATAGTCAATTTTCCAGCTTGAGCTCTTTGACCAAACTCAGAAATGGTTTTCTCAATTTCTGAAAAACTCAGGTCGTCTGCGTTCCTTAAAATCGGAACCACCAAACCTCTTGGACTCCCAACAGCTATCCCAATATCAAAATATCCATGATATATAATATTTGTACCGTCTACTGAGGCGTTGACAATAGGATACTTCTTCAGTGCAAAAACAACTGCTTTAACAAAAAATGACATAAAGCCCAATTTAATACCATGCTCTTTTTCAAATCTATCTTTATATTTCCTGCGGATATCAATGACTGGCTGCATGTTGACTTCATTAAAAGTTGAAAGTATTGCCGCTGTCCCCTGCGACTCAACTAACCTCTCAGCAATTCTCTGTCTTAAGCGAGACATTGGGACTATCTCCTCCGGTCTGCCGTCAACATCAAGATTATTCGAGGTTGATTCTTGCAGAGGACTTACCGACTTATCTAGCACCTCTGATTTACCAAAACTTACGACATCACTTTTAGTTATCCTTCCCCCTCTACCAGTTCCCTTAACTTGGGTGAGGTCAATATTTTCATCCGCAGCAATCTTTCTTGCAGCAGGCATAGCACTGACAACATTTGTGGCTCCTGATACAAAATCTGATACTTCTTCCGTTACCTGCTCACCACCTGGTTCCTCTTTAGCCACAGCTTTCCCGCTGTCACTAGCATTGGCTCCTGCCTCAGTATCTATGTGAGCTATGATCTCCTGAGCCACAACGGTATCCCCTTCTGCCTTGATAATCTTAGAAAGTACCCCGGAGCTTGGAGAGGGAAGCTCTAAAACAACTTTATCAGTCTCTATGTCAATTAGATTCTCATCACGCTCAACTGACTCTCCTTGTTTTTTATTCCAAGCCAATAAAGTTGCCTCTGCAACGGACTCAGATAGAGCTGGAACTTTTACCTCAATTAGCATTTTATTTCCTTATGTTAGAATTGTCCCAAGAAAAACTAGATACCTAACGTCAAGGCAGTATCTATAACTTCCTTCTGCCTCAAATTATGTAAGCCCATATACCCCCCTGCAGGGCTTGCTGCTGATGCTCGCTGAGCATCGCTCAATGTTTGATTAGATCGGAGGTGTCTCAGCAAATAATGTTGAATTCTGTGCCAAGCTCCTTGGTTACTGGGCTCCTCCTGACACCAAACAATTTCCTTTGCATTCTTATACAAATCTATTTGCTCCTTAAAAGCCTCATGAGGGAATGGGTATAATTGCTCTATTCGCACAAGTGCTATGTTCTTTATCTTCCGCTCCCTCCGGGCTACATCCAATTCATAGAAAACCTTTCCGCTACAAAAAACTACCCTCTGAATTTTGTGATGATTAACAATTTCCTTATCACCAATAACCACCTTATATTCACCAGATGTTAACTCTTTTAACTCAGATACCGATTCTTTATGCCTCAGAAGACTCTTTGGAGTTATTATTATCAGAGGTTTCCGAAAAGGCCGAACCATTTGTCTTCTTAGCAAATGAAACATTTGTGATGGAGTTGACGGAACACACACCTGCATATTGTAGTCAGCACACAATTGCAAATAACGTTCAACTCTGGCGGATGAATGCTCTGGTCCTTGACCCTCATAACCGTGAGGCAACATCATAACCAATCCAGTTATTCGGCCCCATTTTACCTCACCAGAAGCAATAAACTGGTCTATGACGACCTGGGCACCATTTGCAAAATCCCCAAATTGTGCTTCCCAAATAACCAACTCATTGGGTTCAGCTGTGGCATAACCATACTCAAACCCTAACACGGCTTCCTCTGACAAGAGTGAATCTATAACAATAAATTCTGGTTGATTTTCACTGATATTCTGTAGCGGAACGAAGGTCCCACCAAATCGATCCGTCCTATTTTGATCGTGTAACACAACATGACGATGAAAAAAAGTCCCTCTCCCAGCATCCTGGCCCGAAATTCTAACAGGATACCCCTCCATCAGCAGCGATGCGTATGCCAGATTTTCAGCCATCCCCCAATCCAAGAGAAGTTTACCCGCACCCATGGCCCTACGATCAGCTAGGACTTTTTCAACTCGAGAATGTAATTTAAATTTTTCAGGGACTGTGGTAATTTTCCTACTAAGCTCTTTGAGTTCTTTCTCTTTTACCCCCGTATCGACTTTAAAAGTCCAAGGTATGTTCTTGTAAGGCTTCCAGTCAACGCTGTGGGGAGGGGTGTGGTTAGCTAGAATACTTTTGTTGTCATCTACCCCCGCATCTAAAGATGCCCGCCGTTTCTTTATCATTTCGTCAGCTTGCCCTTTTTCTATAACTCCTTGCAGTTCCAACTTATCAGCGTATTTCTTCCTGGTCCCTGGATGCTTCTTAATTAAGGAATACATCATAGGCTGAGTAACCATCGGTTCATCCTGCTCATTGTGTCCCAGCTTCCTAAAACATACCAAGTCAATAACTACATCCTTGCCAAATTGCATTCTAAAATCAACTGCAATTTCCGTTACCAACGCAACCGCCTCTGGGTCATCGCCATTTACATGAAAAACCGGTGCCTCAATCATTTTTACCACATCAGTACAAAACAGTGTTGACCCCGTATCCCTCGGATCAGATGTTGTAAATCCGATTTGGTTGTTTAGGACAAGGTGCACCGTGCCTCCTGTTTTGTATCCCCGGGTCCTATACAGATTGAGTGTCTCCATAACTACCCCTTGCCCACCAAACGCCGCATCCCCGTGTATTAATACCGGTATTACCTCCTTCCCACCATAATCTTTACGTCTGTGCTGTCGAGCTCTTACCGATCCTTCAACTACGGGGTTAACTATCTCCAAATGAGAAGGATTAAAAGACAATGAAACGTGTAAGGGACCCGCGGGCGTTACAACATCAGCCGAAAACCCTTGGTGATATTTTACGTCTCCCTGTGTTAACGAATCATCTAAAGCTCCCTCATAGTTACCTTCAAACTCGGAAAACAAATCATTAGGGGTTTTACCCATTGTATTAACTAAAACATTTAACCTGCCCCTATGAGCCATGCCGATAACAAGTTCCTCAGCACCACTTGATCCAGCCCTCTGAAGCATATGATCTAACGCAACAATCAAACTCTCGCCACCTTCCAAAGAGAAACGTTTTTGACCAACATAACGAGTATGCAGATACTTTTCCAAAATTTCCGCTGCAGTAAGTCTCTCGAGAAAATGCTTTTTAATCTCCGGAGAAAAGCTAGGTTTGGATCTGACACTTTCGAATTTTTGCTGTATCCATCTCTTTTGCTGAACATCGCTAATGTACATATATTCAAGTCCTATTGATTGACAATAAGTTTCTTGCAAAGCACTGTACAGGTCGCTAAGCCTCATTTGTTCTTCGCCCACGAAAGAACCAGTGTTAAAACTGAGCTCCAAATCTGCCTCATTGAGCTCATAATGTTCGGGCTTTAACTCTTTAATTTCTGGCGGATCAAACCTTTTTAAGGGGTCAATTTGAGCTCGCTGAATTCCCAAGAACCGATGTGCATTTATGAGCTGAAGAACCGAGACTTGCTTCTTTTCCATGCCCGAGTTCTCTTCTACTCTTGACGATACTGTTTTACGTCGCTTTTTGACCTCCTGAATTATCCCTTCCAATATCCTGGAATGAAGCACATCATTTTTCTTTCCATTTTCTTGGAAGCTATCAAAGTATTTTCTCCATTCGATAGAAATAGAATCTGGATCTAATAAATAATTCTCGTAGAGCTCTTCTACAAAAGGTGCATTTGATCCAAACAGATGAGAGTTTTTGATGTGGTGATTCATATTTCCCTCGACATAAAAAATGGCTTAGATGTCAACTTCTCTCCTCCAATTTTTTTACCTCTCGGCGAACCTCCCCTGTATATAACTGCCTGGGGCGACCAATTTTCTGTTCGGGATCACTAATCATCTCCATCCATTGTGCAATCCAACCGACGGTACGAGCCAGTGAAAAAATGCACGTAAACATATTGTTCGGTATTCCCATTGCCCTTTGAACTATTCCAGAGTAAAAATCAACATTCGGATACAACTTTCGGGTCACAAAATAATCATCCTCCAAAGCGATTTTTTCCAACGCCATGGCAAGCTTGAATAATCTATCATTTTCCAATCCAAGTTCACCCAATACTTCATGACAAGTCTCTCGCATCAATTTTGCCCTAGGGTCATAGTTTTTGTATACCCTATGACCAAAACCCATTAAGCGAAACCCTGACTCCTTATCTTTTGCCTTTTCTATGTAATGTCCTACTTTACTAACATCACCAATTTCTTCTAGCATGTCTAGGCACGCTTCATTTGCACCACCATGTGCAGGGCCCCATAAACAAGCAATTCCAGCGGCTATGCAGGCGTAAGGGTTTGCACCTGACGAACCAGCAAGCCTTACTGTAGAAGTCGATGCATTTTGCTCATGATCAGCATGAAGGATCAATATCCTATCTAACGCCCTTACCAACACATCATTTACTTCGAATTTTTCGGTAGGAACCGCAAACATCATTCGTTTAAAATTTGCAGCGTAAGACAAACTATTATCTGGGTAAACAAATGGTTGTCCAATTGAATATTTGTAAGCCATTGCTGTTAAGGTAGGCATTTTAGCAATTAACCTAAATGCTGAGATTTCTCTATTGGTAGAGTCATTAACATCCAGGGAATCATGATAAAAAGCGGACAAACCACCCACCGCCCCCACCATAATTGCCATTGGGTGAGCATCTCGCCGGAACCCCCTAAAGAAGTTATCAATCTGATCGTGGACCATGGTGTGACGGGTTATAATACTGTCAAACTTGTCTTTTTGTTTCTGGTTAGGAAGCTCACCATATATTAGAAGGTGACAAACCTCCAAAAAATCGCACGACTCAGCCAATTGTTCTATTGGATAACCTCTATAGAGAAGAACTCCTTCATCACCATCGATAAAAGTGATTTTTGATCGACAACTAGCCGTAGACATAAAACCAGGGTCATAAGTGAACGCACCGGTTTTTGAGAGAAGGGTGCGAATATCAACGACATCAGGCCCAATGCTTCCAGCAATTACTGGAAACTCAGCACTATTTTTAGCGTCTCCCGATAAGTCTAGTTTTGCAGTAGTTTTTTTATCCATTAGGCGTCCCCTCGCCAAATAATCCGAATTAAACTTGTCTATTATTACCCAATTGTCTCAGGTTTGTAATGTTTTGGATACGCCAAGTACCATATGGCTTTTCGATTTATCTTAATAAACCCAATAATTCATCTACTTGACTATCATCAGTTGATTGCCTTTCCGTAAGCAAATCCCATATATCATTGTCCGACATACGCAGTAAACGACCTAATGCCTCTCTTTGAGTTACATCTAATTCATCTAGCTTTTCGGTGATAAACCCCTGAAATATAAGGTCAAGCTCCAAAAGTCCTCTTCTGCAACTCCAGCGAAGCCTCTCTAAGGCAACCCTCGTCTCTTCAGACGGCACGCTTCACCAGCATGTCTTTTATCTTGCCGATTGCTTTGGTGGGGTTAAGTCCTTTCGGACATACATCAACACAATTCATAATTGAATGGCACCTAAACAAACGAAAAGGATCTTCGAGGTTATCCAACCTCTGACGGGTATTTTGATCTCGCGTGTCAGCCAGAAACCGATAAGCTGCTAGTAGCCCTGCTGGCCCTACAAACTTATCCGGATTCCACCAAAATGACGGACACGATGTCGAGCAGCATGCACATAAAATACATTCATACAAGCCATCTAACCTAGCCCTGTCGCCTGGTGTTTGTAATCTTTCCTGTTCAAGTACTGGCTCCTCGTTGGTTACATATGGCTGCACCGAGTGGTACTGCTTAAAAAATTGTGACATATCAACGACCAGATCCCTGATCACGGGTAGTCCAGGCAGCGGCCTTATCTCGACTGGTTCTCTCAAATCCGTCAGATTTGTGATGCACGCCAGACCATTTTTACCATTAATATTCATTGCGTCTGAACCACACACCCCCTCTCGACATGATTTGCGTAAGGACAGAGAGTCATCAATCGCCTTGATACGCATCAAAGCATCCAAAAGCATCCTATCACTGTTATCGAGATCGAGGTCATAGTCCTGCATGTAGGGCTTTTTATCTTTTTCAGGGTTAAACCTATAAATCCTAAATTTCATCCAAATACTCCATTTATTAACACTATCCCCTAATAAGCTCGCACCTTTGGCTCGATTGACTCTGCCGAGAGAGGCTTTAATTGCACCGGTTTGTATTCAAGCTGCGACTTACTTTTAAACCACATGCTGTGCTTTAACCAATCAGAATCATTTCTCTCTGGAAAGTCGCTTCTATCATGTGCTCCTCGACTTTCTTTCCGAGCATCTGCAGACACCAGAGAAGCTATAGCCACTTCGATGAGATTTTCAAGCTCCAATGCCTCAACCCGTGCAGTATTAAAAGTCTTACTTTTGTCTGCAATCATAGTGTGTTTAACCTTCTCCGCCACAGAGTATATTTCCTGAACCCCTTTTTCCAAAAGCTCAGGAAAACGAAAAACTCCACAATTTGCTTGCATTACTGCCCTGAGTTCACCACCTACCTCGGTTACACTCTCCCCGTCTTGCTGATGGTTTAGGCGATTAATTCGCTCCATAGTAAGATCGGCTGCTCCCTTCGGCAAACTTTTGTGTGAAGAGTGTCCTCTGAGAAACTTTATCATTGTGTTTCCTGCGGCTCTCCCAAAAACGAGGAGATCAGTTAATGAATTTGTCCCCAACCTATTTGCGCCATGTACCGAGGCACAAGCACACTCCCCTGCTGCAAACAACCCCTCAAGAGGGGAGCTGTAATCACCATTCGTGCTTTCAAGAACCTCCCCATGATAATTTGTTGGTATTCCTCCCATCATGTAGTGACAAGTTGGTACAACCGGAATCGGAGCCTCAGTCGGATCTACATTTGCAAATTTTTTGGAGATTTCTCTTATTCCCGGCAACCGTTTCTCGATGACTTCCGGGCCTAAATGGTCGAGCTTCAACAAAACGTGGTCAGAATCTTTCCCAACCCCTCTTCCGTCTTTAATCTCAGTTGCCATCGCCCGGGCAACCACATCACGAGAGGCCAAATCCTTAGCATTTGGAGCATATCTCTCCATAAATCTTTCACCATCTTTGTTTAACAGATACCCTCCCTCTCCCCTGACTCCTTCAGTAATTAGAACTCCAGCTCCTGCAACACCGGTTGGATGAAATTGCCAAAACTCCATATCCTCAAGCGGGATACCTGCTCTTGCGACCATTCCCAACCCATCCCCTGTATTTATGTAAGCATTCGTACTGGCGGCATAAACTCTCCCCGCTCCGCCCGTGGCCAACAACACAGCCCGAGAGTGCAATATATAAATATCTCCTGTCTCCATTTCAAGGGCAGTTACACCTACTATATTCCCGGAATTGTCTTTTAGTAGATCAAGTGCCATCCACTCAACAAAAAAGACGGTATTAGCCCTAACATTACGCTGATACAAGGTATGAAGCATTGCATGCCCCGTACGATCAGCCGCACAGCAAGACCGTTGAACCGGAGGGCCTGCACCATAATTTTGCATGTGACCTCCAAACGGTCTTTGATAAACTGTTCCATCCTCATTGCGGTCAAACGGCATACCGAAATGCTCAAGTTCAATAATGGCACTAGGAGCCTCCCTACACATAAACTCAATAGCATCCTGATCCCCTAGCCAATCTGACCCCTTAACGGTATCGTACATATGCCAAGCCCAGCTGTCTTCACCCATGTTCCCAAGAGAAGCTCCAACCCCACCTTGTGCAGCAACGGTGTGAGATCTGGTTGGGAAAACTTTGGATAGTACTGCCACTTTATATCCAGCCTCAGCGAGTTGAAGAGAGGCTCTCATTCCCGACCCCCCAGCTCCGACGATTACAGCATCAAATTTTTTAGTAGCTAGCCCCATTAAAAACTCCAAAGTATGTTAAAACTCCAGATTGAATAAACAAGCAAAACCGATGCGACAAGTGCCTGCAATCCTAACCTTAAAGGTAATAGACCAACATAGTCCATAAAAATATCCCGTACACCCACCCACGCGTGATAAAAAAGGCTCAACATGAAAAGCAAAGTCCACAATTTCATCCACACTGGCTGGAAAATATATTGCCATTGAATGAAATCTAAAGGTCTAGCCAAAACCATTTTGACGCATATTGTTATCAAATAGATGATCATTAGTACGGCTGTTAATCTTTGACCCACCCACTGACGCAAGCCGTACGGCAAAGGCGACAACTTCTCAATTACAGAAGCACACCCTTTCAAGAGATTAGTCATGCTCAATTACCAGACCCAAAATGAAAAGAACATGGTAAAACTCACACTTAACACAAGAACTATCGTACTAGAAATTCGAGCGAACAGAATATCGGTTCCCCAGTGAATATCCAGAAGCAAAAACCTTATGCCAGCAATCAGATGGTGTGTAAAAGCCCAAAAAATCCCAATCAATAATATTTTGCTAAAAGAATTACTCATCAGGTTGAGTGCAAACTCAAATCCCTCCTTTGATTCTAAACTCAGACCGAACAACCACAAGATAACTCCCGTAATCACAAATAAACCGAATCCACTTATTCGATGCAAGATTGACACTATCCCTGGAACCGGAAGCCTGATTTTCAATAAATTTAAATATTTCGGACGCTTTACTGATGACATTATATTCGCTTTCTTGCCATCTCCCATTCTGATCGGAGTTTAATTATTTTCGTTAGACTACCAATTTTGTTACCATTCTGTCTTTGGCCTTAAATGTTTAATCATATCAAAAAAACTATTGATTGGCCTTTAGATTTGAAACTTAATTTTAGGAGCTCACCCATGAAAACACCCGTTCGCGTCACAGTTACTGGAGCTGCTGGTCAAATTGGATACAGCCTGCTTTTTAGGATTGCTAACGGAGAAATGATGGGTAAAGACCAACCCATTAATCTTCAACTCTTGGAGATCACTCCTGCCTTGGCAGCATTAAAGGGAGTAGTTATGGAGTTAGAAGATTGTGCCTTCCCTCTCCTAAATAATATCGTCATGACTGATAAGCCCGACGTAGCCTTTAAAGATTGTGAAATAGCTCTTCTGGTGGGGGCTAGACCCAGGAGTAAAGGAATGGAAAGAAAAGATCTCCTTGAGGAGAATGGGAAAATATTTACGGTTCAAGGTAAAGCCATAAACAACCATGCCAACCCAAACGTAAAAGTTTTGGCAGTGGGCAACCCTGCAAATACAAATGCTTATATTACAATGAAAAGTGCTCCGGGTATCCCAAAAAAAAATTTCACCGCAATGCTAAGGCTAGATCATAATCGGGCCTTATCAAAATTGGCAAAAAAAACAGAGCAACACATCACGAAAATTAAGGGATTAATCGTTTGGGGCAATCACTCCCCCACCATGTATCCAGATTACAGGTTTTGTACAGCATCGGGCAAATCAGTTCCCACTATCGTTAACGACGCTAACTGGTACCAGAATACGTTTATACCCGAGGTTGGAAAAAGGGGTGCCGCAATCATAGAGACCAGAGGTCTCTCATCCGCGGCGTCAGCCGCAAATGCGGCGATTGATCATATTCGAGACTGGGTATTAGGAACCTCAGAGGATTGGACAACAATGGGAGTCCCCTCTGATGGCGAGTATGGTGTACCTAAAGATATTATTTTTGGATTTCCCTGCAATTGCACCACCGGCAATTACCAGGTTGTAGAAGGGCTAGATATTGATCAATTTAGTCAAGATCGAATCAATCTAACTCTGGAGGAACTACTGGAGGAACGAGACGCGATCAGACACATGCTTGATTAATGAGTTGTAATAATTTGAGTTCAAAGCAAATGCAACACCCTGATAAGATATTATTTAAAGAAGAGGCAAAGATCCACTCGCTCCCCTCGTGCGAGCACTATTGTGGGAATGAAAAATTTATTCTTAAGGCCTTTTCTCTGAGAGCCGAACTCGGACCTATATTTGATATCACCTGTGACTGCGAGGATGGTGCTATAGCTGGCGAGGAGAGGGAGCACGCCATACTAGTTGCCGACTTGATCAATCAGCCAGAAAACCAAGAATTCCGAATTGGTGTAAGGGTCCATGATCCCTCATCTGCGTCCTGTAAGGAGGATATAGATACTCTCATAGGAATTGCTGGTAACAAGCTGTCATACATAACCATCCCCAAAATCACATCATACAATTCTGCAGCATCCACTGTGGAATACATACAACAAAGGTGTACATCAGCCGGAATTGAAATGATCCCCGTTCATATCATCATTGAAACTCAGGGAGCCGCGTCTGATCTCCTAAGCATAATAAGGATATCAGGAATTGAAACATTGGATTTTGGGCTCCTCGATTTTATCAGTGACCACTATGGGGCTATACCGGAAAAATTTATGCAATCTCCAGAGCAATTCAATCATCACCTTCTTAATAAAGCAAAGCTAGAAATGGTCTCCAGTGCACTCAAAACGGGAATCATACCCACCCACAATCCTTGTATAAACTTTCGTGACTTAAAACAGTGTGCCGACGACGCAAAAATTGCCAGAAACCAATTTGGGTTTCTAAGGATGTACAGCATCCATCCTAAGCAAATTCCATTTATTGTAGAGGGCATGCAACCAAATAGTGCAGAAGTGCTTAAAGCATCAGAAGTCTTACTCAAAGCCCAGCAAAACAATTGGGGACCAATTTCTCATGCTAATGAAATGCATGATAGAGCTAGCTATCGACTATTTTGGCAAGTTCTTAAACAAGCGCAAATGACAGGAGCAAATTTGCCCGTTGATGCTCAAAATGCTTTTTTTAGAGATGAACCTCTTGTTGACTGGCGAGCCATCAAACAACTTAGGAGATAAACAATGAGTATTAAACCTGGTAAGTGCTTTCGCGACGCTATCCAAACAGAAAATCCGTTACAGGTAATTGGTACGATTAACGCCTATTCAGCAATTCTAGCTGAGCGAACAGGATACAAGGCTATTTATTTGTCGGGGGGAGGAGTGGCTGCGGCTTCGCTAGGCTTGCCTGACTTAGGAATATCAACCCTAGATGATGTAGTAACCGACTCAAGGAGGATTACAGATGTTTGTGCTCTTCCCCTTCTTGTAGATGTTGATACTGGATTTGGCTCCAGTGCCTTCAACATAGCAAGAACTGTAAAAACCTTAATATCTTCTGGGGTGGCGGCGATGCACATAGAGGACCAAGTGGGGATCAAAAGATGTGGGCATAGACCTGGCAAATCCCTTGTATCTACTGAAGAGATGTGTGACCGCATTAAAGCTGCTGTTGATGCCCGTACCGATGACACTTTCGTAATAATGGCCCGGACTGACGCCTTTGCTAATGAGGGTTTTGAAAAGACGCTTGATAGAATATCTGCTTACGTTGCAGCTGGAGCAGATATGATTTTTCCCGAGGCCGTTTCAGAGTTAGAAACTTATAAATTAGTTTCCCAAAGTGCGAAGGTCCCCATATTGGCAAACATTACTGAATTCGGAAAAACACCTCTGTTTACCGTAGATGAGCTAAGAGAAGCCGAAGTCAGTATAGCCTTGTACCCTTTGTCAGCCTTCAGGGCCATGAATAAAGCTGCATTAAAAGTGTATGAAACTGTTCGTAATCAAGGAACCCAGAAGACTGTGATGGAAATCATGCAAACCCGAGAAGAATTATATGATTATCTGAATTACCACTCTTTTGAAAAAAAAATAGACTTGTTGTTTGATAAAAACAGATAGATGAAAGGAATTAGTCTAGTGAAAACTTCGGAAAAAAATAAAAACTTCAAACCAAAAAAATCAGTAGCTCTATCGGGTGTCCCAGCTGGAAATACTGCTCTTTGTACAGTTGGTAGGTCTGGAAATGACCTGCATTATCGCGGTTATGATATTGTGGATTTCGCAGAGACCGCAGAGTTTGAAGAAGTAGCTTTCTTGTTAATTCATGGAAAACTTCCCAGTAAACCAGAACTAGAATCCTACAAAAGAAAATTAAAAACATATCGGGGTCTTCCCACAAACCTTAAGGCAGTGCTCGAATGGATTCCAGCCTCGGCTCATCCCATGGACGTCCTAAGAACAGGATGCTCGGCTCTTGGGACTATACTACCGGAGAAAGATAATCATAACGAACCTGATGCGAAAAGTTTAGCCGATAGGCTGATGGCTTCCTTTGGATCTATGCTCTTATACTGGTATCATTGGAGTCATAATGGTCGCCGCATAGATACGGAAACGGATGATGATTCTATCGGGGCCCACTTTCTCCATCTTCTGCATGGAAAACCACCCCCAGATTTTTGGGAAAGAGCCATGCATACGTCCTTAATACTATACGCGGAGCATGAGTTTAATGCATCTACTTTTACGGCAAGAGTCATTACTGGAACATCATCAGACTTTTACTCAGCAATTAGCGGTGCTATCGGTGCTTTACGAGGCCCAAAGCATGGAGGTGCCAATGAAGTTGCCTTTGAAATACAACAACGCTACCACACTCCTGCCGAAGCTGAGGAGGATATAAAAAAGAGAATTCAGCAAAAAGAAATTGTTATTGGTTTCGGACATCCGGTTTACACCACTGGCGATCCTAGAAATAGTATAATCAAAAAAGTGTCACTCGAATTATCAAAACAAAACAAAAACCAACATATGTTTGATATTGCCGAGAAGATTGAAGCCGTGATGTGGAAAGAAAAAAAAATGTTCCCCAATCTCGATTGGTTTTCAGCCGTAAGCTACAGTGAAATGGGAATACCGACATCAATGTTCACCCCACTTTTTGTTATCAGCAGGACATCGGGATGGTCGGCCCACATTATTGAGCAAAGAGTTGATGGAAAAATAATCAGACCTAGTGCTAATTATAATGGGCCTGAGGGGCGCAAATGGGTTCCTCTTCTCAAAAGATAAAACAAGGTCTCGCCCAAAATACACTTGCAAATTTACTATTCGGAAAAATACAAACATGACAACCAAAAAATTCATCACTCGGACAAAAACCGACAAAGTTTTAACAGAAATTGCCGACTATGCCCTCAACTATAGAATAAAAAGCAAGCTTGCTTATTCAACCGCACACTATTGCCTACTAGACACGATTGGATGCGGTTTGGAAGCCTTGGAATACCCTGCCTGCACCAAATTATTGGGGCCAATAGTTCCTGGAACCAGTGTCCCTAATGGGGCAAGAGTTTTTGGAACACAATACCAACTAGATCCAGTTCAAGCAGCCTTTAATATCGGAGCCATGATTAGGTGGCTAGACTTCAATGATACTTGGCTTGCAGCAGAGTGGGGACATCCATCTGATAACCTGGGTGCCATACTAGCGACGGCAGACTGGATATCCAGAAACGCAGTAGTCATTGGAAAACGCCCGTTGAAGATGAAAGATGTTTTAACTGCTATGATCAAAGCCCATGAAATACAAGGGTGCATTGCTTTAGAAAACAGTTTTAACAAAGTTGGTTTGGATCATGTCGTGTTAGTAAAAGTCGCATCCACGGCTGTAGTCTGTCAAATGCTGGGACTTGACCGGGATAGTATTATAAATGCGATTTCCTTGGCTTGGGTTGATGGACAAAGTCTTAGGACCTATCGCCATGCCCCGAATACTGGTTCTAGGAAAAGTTGGGCAGCTGGGGACGCAACAAGCCGGGCTGTAAGGCTAGCTCTAATCGCTAAAACTGGGGAAATGGGCTACCCAACAGCCTTATCGGCAAAAGTATGGGGCTTTTATGATGTGTCATTCAAAGGTAAACCTTTTAAATTCCAGAGAAAATATGGTAGCTATGTAATGGAAAATGTTTTGTTTAAGATTTCCTATCCTGCAGAGTTTCACTCACAGACTGCCGTAGAGGCAGCAATGATACTGCACCACAAGCTTAAAAAACTGAACCTTGATATTAACGATATAAAAAACATTAGCATTAGAACTCATGAGGCATGCATACGGATTATAGATAAGTCAGGACCATTAAAAAATCCAGCAGACAGGGATCACTGTATACAATACATGGTGGCTGTGCCAATAATCTTTGGTAGATTAACAGCAAATGATTATGAAGACTCCATTGCATCAGACAGTAGAATTGATAAACTACGAAAAAAAATCAAATGTGTTGAAGATCCGACTTTTACCAAGGACTATCATGATCCAAAAAAACGATCCATTGCAAATGCCATTTCAATCGAATTGAAAGATGGGAAAACTCTTAAGGAAGTGGTAGTGGAATATCCTATTGGCCATAAAAGACGAAGGAAAGAAGGAATACCATTATTAC
>CACOJS010000015.1 GCA_902627495.1 Hydrogenophilales bacterium
CCATAATTGAAGCTCTCCGTTCTGATATTTCCCTTTTATTTGCCATTAATTTATCCGCATTCTCAGCCGACGCACTCATCAACTCTTCCATAACGGCTCTATTTTTCTTTACATTTTCCTCGATTCCCTTCATCGCATCGTGATTCTCTGAGATAATGACGGCATTATCACCAGACGTGGCTTCCGATGGTTTCAGGGAGCCATCAAGTAGTTCCCTATTCATTGCAATTTGCTCCGAGTTAAACTCCACAATCCCTTGATTAGCATCCATAATTTTTCTGTTTACTTCTATTAGTCTGGCATTAATCTCCGCCATCTCCTGGCTAATCTCCAAGACAGAGCTGTTTAACTTGGACCTATGCCCTAAATAGTCCAGAGACGCCTTATTCATCTGGATATTGACATAATTAACTTGTACATCATCTTGAGTATCAGCAGAGGCCAGAATTGCACGGCGGTTTTCAAAAAGGTGGTTGAGACGATTAGGGATTTATTGGTGGAATGCGGTTTGCGAAATATTAAGGTTGTTGCTGCTATTTTGGATCCCTAACGTTCAGGTTGCGGATAAAAATTGGTTTTGATTCTAGTTTCAGTTAGAGTTGTTAACCTAGTATGATTTATTGGGGAAAAGTTAAGAAATTAGGGGAGTGATATGTCAAAAGCAATTCGATTTTATAAAACAGGAGGGCCCGAGGTTTTGGTTTACGAAGAGGTGCCCGTGCAGAATCCAGCGACGGGTCAAGCTCGTGTTCGTAACAAGGTAATTGGGTTAAATTTTATCGATACTTATCATAGAAGTGGTCTTTACCCGTTGGCATTGCCCCACGGGCTGGGAATGGAAGCCTCGGGGGTGGTTGAGGCCGTGGGGAAGGATGTTGAAAATGTCATACCAGGGGATAGGGTAGCCTACTGTGCCGGGCCACCGGGAGCCTACTCTGATGAAAGGGTTATTGCTGCTGATCGATTGGTCAAATTGCCGGATAACATCTCTGACGAAGATGCGGCTGCCATGATGCTCAAAGGCTTAACTGTATGGTATTTGATAAGAAGAACTTATGCTGTGGAGGCTGGAGAAACCGTTTTATTTCATGCAGCCGCAGGTGGCGTCGGTTTAATAGCTTGCCAATGGTTAAAAGCCTTAGGGGCCACGGTAATTGGAACAGTGGGAACCGAGGAAAAAGCAGAAGTTGCGAAGATGCATGGGTGCGACCACACCATAATCTATACCAAGGAGAACTTTGCAGAAAGAGTTCTTGAAATCACAAATGGCCAAAAAGTTCCAGTAGTATTTGACTCCGTTGGAAAGGATACTTTTCGCGGATCGTTGGATTGCCTAAAACCGAGAGGGCTAATGTGTGTGTTTGGAAATGGATCAGGGCCAGTGGACGCATTTGACTTAAACGACTTGGCAGCACCCGGTTCACTTTATGTTACACGGCCAACTTTAATGACTTACACCGCACAAAGGAAAGATTTGGTCGACGGTGCCGATGCATTGTTCAATTTGGTGGGGTCCGGGAAAATTAAGATAGATATTAATCAGACCTATCATCTTTCCGATGCTGCACAGGCACATTATGATCTAGAGGCCAGGAAAACAACGGGTTCCACTATTCTGATGCCGTAAAGAAATTCAAAGCAGGTGTAGATACATCAATAGGAGTAATTAATGATTAAAGATCTTCAGGACAAAGTAGTGTTGATTACGGGAGCAAGTACGGGTATCGGGGCCTCTGCGGCAGTTGCCTTTGGTAGGAATAGGGCAAAAGTTGCTGTGCATTACAATACAAGTACTGATAGTGCCAATAAGGTGGTTAAAGAAATTGTAGATGCGGGCGGTGATGGTATTGCTCTGCAGGGAGACGTAACAGACCCTGAAGTATGCCGATCACTAGTGCGTGATACGGTCAGTCATTATGGGCAATTAGATGTTCTGATCAATAATGCTGGTGGTCTTATCCGACGTGAAAAGGTGGAGGATATAACTGAAGAATTATTTTCCCAAGTGATAGATCTAAACAGTAGGTCTGCTCTTATTGCAACGGGTTCAGCTGTTACGCAGATGAAAAAGCAAGGAAGGGGTGGGGCGATCATAAATGTTACTTCTATAGCCGCTCGTCATGGCGGAGCAGGTGGTTCGGTTCTTTATGCGGCCTCCAAGGGGTTTATATCTACTATGACCCGTGGCTTTGCGAAAGAGCTAGCGGGTGAAGGTATTAGGGTCAATGCTGTTTCCCCGGGCGTTATTGTAACCCCGTTCCACGAACGATACTCTAGTCCGGAGTTGCTCGAGAGTTTTAGGGTAACCATTCCAATGGGGAGGCTAGGGGAAAGTAATGAATGTGCAGGCGCCTTTTTATACCTTGCGTCGGAGGACCTTAGTGGTTACGTTACCGGGCAGTTACTGGAGGTCAATGGTGGGCAATATATGCCTTAAGTAGCGGTTTTAGTTTTTTATAGCCAATTTAAATGAAGGTTAATTCAGAGTTACATACAACAGCATTAGAGCTGGTAAGGCAGAGGTTAAACTTAGAACCGATTTTTATCGCTACGACTCAAAGACCTCAGACCGAGAGAAGCGGGTATGAGCTACAAGCATATGCTAACCGATTGATAAATCTCGAGGGTTTGGGGCCAGTGGTTGGATATAAAATCGGATGCACTACGCCAGTTATGCAACAGTTCTTAGGCATAAGAAATCCATGTGCTGGAGCTATATTTGATCAAACGGTTAGGTATGGTGCGGTTGATATCCCAAGATCGGGGTTTGTGAAAATAGGTATTGAGTGTGAAATAGCAGTTGAAATCGGAAAAGATATTAATCCGGAGGATGGCTCTTTCAGCTACTCTGCACTAAATTCTTGCGTCAGTGGGGTGATGGCTGCTATCGAAATTGTTGATGATAGATATGCCAATTATAGTTCCTTGGGTGTCCCGACATTAATTGGTGATAACTTTTTTAATTCGGGTTGTGTACTGGGTGATCCTATTAGTAACTGGCAAAAACTTGACATCACTAGTATTGAAGGCATAACAGTCATAAATGGAAAAGAAGTTGGTCGTGGTAAAGGTCAGGCCGTAATGGAGAATCCCCTGAATGCTTTAAGCTGGTTGATAGAACTCAAAAGATCTCTGGGCCAGATTATTAAGAAAGGGGATTTTGTCCTTCTTGGCAGCTTGGTTGAGACCAAATGGTTGGAAAAAGGGGATATTGCCTTTATAGAAATAGATGGTCTAGGGCGTTTAGATATCTCTGTTTTTTAGTCTATAAAACAATAACATAGTTTTTTTAACCCCCTTGTGTTTAGACTAAAAAAAACTTTAACCCCTTTACAGAAGTAACTCACTGGAATAACCTTTACCTAAAAACTATGGTCAACTTGGTAGCATTAGAGTCGACCAAGCTGGTGAGGGAGGCTAATTTGGGGAAGTCGGTTGCATGGCAGGCTGGGAAGTTAGGTACTGGGCTCTCAGTTTTTTTTGTGCTCTGTTTGGTGGGTGGGCCTGTTATTTCAGCAGATATAACGGGTTATCTTGACCAACAAGAGCGATTGAAGGCACAAGAGAAAGCGTCAAAGGGTTTGCAGCAGGTTTTAATGAGAGCCGATGCTGGAGAAGCTCAGGCACAGTATGAAATGGGTCTTATATACCGTCACGGTTGGGGTGAGGTTGAGAGAAACGATTTAAAAGCTGCTATGTGGCTTAGAGAGGCTGCAGATAAAGGACATGCTAATGCCCAACACGAGTTGGGTTTGATGTATGAATTTGGGCAAGGGTTACCACAGAGCTTTGGTAGAGCCTTGGAATTGTACGAAATGGCGGCAGCCCAAAACTTGAGAGAGGCACACAGAAGTCTGTTATTACTTATGGCTAAGACTCAGGCACCAGATACGAAAGAAAACAAAATAGATAATGATTTATATGAGCATTGAATTTAGGACGGGCTGTAATGGAGGGGCCCTGGGATTTAGATTATCTTAGGCCGGTTTCTGGTCTGAGGTAAAATCCTCCTACAAAAATCAGTTTAATATTCATTTAAGAGAGGGGAATTAGGAATGAAACTTAAATTTTTAGGAATCGTAACAGGGCTGTTTTTTGGTCTCTGTGCAACGGGAGCGATAGCTTGTACTGCTGATGATTTATCCGGTTGTGTTGGTAAGCCATGGGTCGATGGGGATAAGATGGAAACCCCGTTGGGTTCCAAATGGTGGCCACATCCCATTTGGGGGGCAGGCGACGAGGCTGGCTCCACAAATTGGTATACCAAGACAGACGTTGTCATGAGAGCATTGGCCCAGGTTAAGAAAGGTAAGTCAATGAAAATAGGGCAACCTTATACCTCTAATATGCCTCTGTTCGGGTCTAGAGTTTTTGCACTTAGAATACCCGGAGCACCTACAGGAGGTGCCTTCGGTCCAAACAAGGTTATGTGGTATGACGAGTTTGTTGCTACTGAGATAGGACAAGTAGGTACACAGTTTGATGGCTTAGGTCACATTGGCGTCCAAGTCGGAGCAGATGGTGATAAAAATGAAATGCGTTTTTATAATGGTTTCACTGTTTCTGAAATGCATGGGTCGTATGGTCTTGCTAAGCTGGGCACCGAAAAATTACATCCTATTGTAGCTCGCGGGGTTATGATAGACGTCGCTGGTGCAAGAGGCGTCGAGGTTATGTCGAAGGGTGATGAGATTACAATGGCTGATGTAAAGGCCGCTCTTAAAAAGCAAGGAATGAGTAATTTTAAGTGTATGCCTGGAGACGCTATCGTGTTCAGGACGGGTTGGACAAAATATTGGGTTAAAGACAACGCAACCTATAATAGTGGTGAGCCTGGAATTGGAATGGAGGTAGCAAGGTGGTTGGCTGAGGATTGTAAGGTTGGTGTTTGGGGTGCTGATACCTGGGCAACAGAAGCTGTTCCAAATCCTGATCCGGCGTGTGTGTTCTGTGTACACCAATACATGTTAACTCGACATGGTATTGTCAATCAGGAGAATATGAATTTGGATGGGCTGGCTAAACTGGGCGTATATCAGTTTATGTATACTTATTCTCCAGTTCCAGTGGTTGGGGGAACCGGCTCCATTGGGAATCCAGTCGCAACTTGGTAGTATTTTCATTGATTGCAAAGGGATAGGGGAGTTCAGGCTCCCCTTTTCCGTTTCTTGGAGAAAAAAAATGAGTATGATCTCAGAGGAACAGATTCAGTCCTATAACGAAAATGGCTTTGTTGTTGTAGAGAGCTTGATTTCTGCAAAGCTTCTGGATGAGGTAAGGGCTGTTGTTGCTTCAATCCTACAATCAGCAAGGGGAATTAAGACTCATAACGAGGTTTTTGATGTAGAAGAATCTCATACCCCTGAGCAACCTCGCATTCGGAGAATTAAGACCCCTCACAAGTTGGATCAGATTTTTTGGGAAGTACTTAATCAACCGAAATTGAGGGCTATTATAAACAAGCTTTTGGGTCCCAACGTTAGACTGCATGGTTCAAAGCTTAACATCAAGGCACCGCACTACGGGGCACCTGTTGAGTGGCACCAAGACTGGGCTTTCTACCCGCACACAAATGATGATATTTTAGCAATTGGTGTCATGCTTGACGATATCGACGATGATAATGGCCCCATGCTGGCATTACCCAGAACTCAAAAAACCGATAAAGTTTGGGATCATCATCTCAATGGTCACTTTTGCGGTGCAATAAACCCAGAGAAAGCCGAAGATCTTCTCTTCTCTACGGCGGTAGCATGTACAGGGAAAGCTGGATCATGCTCATTTCATCATGTACGGTTAGTGCATGGGTCGGCACAAAACAGATCGGAAAAACCTAGGCAGCTTCTTCTGTATGAGTGTGCAGCTGCGGACTCTTGGCCTTTGATTAACTTCCACAATTTAGAGGAATTTAATAGTCGGTTGATTTCCGGCGAGTCGACCATATCGCCGCGTATTACTAACGTTCCAATAAGGATGCCTCTGCCACCAGCTGTGGGCCAGGGTTCAATATACGAGAATCAACGTGCTGTTAAGGATAGATTTTTTCAAGTTAGGTAAGATGTGGGGAGATTAACATGAGTCAGTTGCCGTTAATACGTTCAAACAAGTCTCTAGCAAAATTAACTCAATCACAGTTAAAAGGGTACATAGAAAAAGGATATTCTTATCCACATAGGGTTCTGAGCTTAGAGGAGGCCAAATATTATAGACAAAAATTGGAAGCCCATGAGGCAGAGCATGGATTGATAATGAAGTCATCTTACAAAAACAAACCTCACCTTGTCTTTACGTGGGTTTGGGAATTGATTCATAACCCTAGAATATTATCCTTAGCAGAAAGCGTATTAGGTCCAGACCTATTGGTTTGGGGGACAAACTTTTGGATAAAAGAGGCTCATGATCCAGCATATGTGTCCTGGCATCAGGATTCTACTTATTGGGGACTATCCTCGCCAGATGTTATGACTATTTGGGTTGCCTTGTCACCTAGTAACCAAAAAAATGGTGTAATGCGGGTTGTCGCAAGGACACATAAAAAGGAACAAATCTTACACAGGGATACCTTCGCGGAAGATAACCTGTTGACTCGAGGGCAGGAGATTGATCTTGTTGTTAATGAGTCAGATGTGGTTAACATGTCACTTGAGCCTGGCGAAGTCTCGTTACATCATGTCAAGCTTGTGCACGGCTCTGCTGCTAACGAGTCAGATGGTCGTCGGATTGGTTTGGCAATTCGTCTAATACCAACCCATGTTAGACAGACGGCGGGGCCTCGAGATTATGCTACTCTAGTATTAGGGCATGATCTTCATAAAAATTTTGAATATGAGAGAGCTCCGACCAAAACTTTGGGCCGGGAGGAGATCAAAGAGCATCTAAGAATTAATGAATTAAACAAGAAAATTCTTTACCGTGATACCACCGACAAACAGGATAACGCGAAGAGAGGGTCTCTAAAAGACTTGTCAATAAAAACCAAAACGTAAATATATGATACCAATTGATGATGTTAAATAAATTCAGTCTTTTAGTTGCAGTGGTTATGGGTCTTGCCGCGACCTCAAATGGTTTTTATGCACAAGATCTAACAGCAGAAGATTATCATAGTGATGCTGTGAGGCGTTTAGCGACGAAACATGATCCGGCAATGCCTGTAGCCATAGGAGCATTGGTTGTTAAACAAGCTGGTTTGATTAAGGTGCGTAATCTACTGTATGAGTATGGTCAGCAATTCAAGCTTGGTGACAACTGGAATCCTAAAGCCGAAGAATGGCAAGAAGCTGAGGAAGTATTTATTGAGATTATTGATAGTAGAATTTCTACCATTTTGAAGAACCCTGTGTGGTTTGAAGATGCCTTATTCAACCTTCTCATTGGCAGAATTACAGCTGAGGAGGCAGATGAAATTGCAAGGCATTTTGAGTCACCTGTAGGCATTGTTCAGAGAGAAATCATAGACATGAGTATGATAGCGGAAACCTTGCAGTTGGCTTATACCATTAGCAGGACAATTAAGCCGGGAATCTCTGGAAGCGAACAAGAATATAAAGACTTACAAAAAGTCTGGTGGGAAAGGCGACCAGCCTTTGCGGCAAGAGAAAATATTTATCAAGATCCGGCGGTTCGCCGATTTGCAGGTCAAGAGACAGGTAGAAAATACGGCCGGATTATTGCTATGCAGGGTATTGGGGCCATCATGACTTATATACGTCTTGCAGTTAAGGAAGTTGAAAGTCAAGTGGCCGTAAATGTTCCGATAATCAAAACTTTTGCAGAGACCTTTCAACACAGACAGGAAGCTCTTTGATTATTTCATACTAGTTCTTTTTAAGAGCTACAGGAGAGCATAGAACAACCTGGTTTAGACTTTGCCCATTCTGGCCTTAGTGCGAATAGGTGACTGTTCTCGGGCTGATCGTCATATGGGTTGCGCATGACATCTAACAAGTTTTCAACCTGCGAGAAGTCGCCGTTATTGGCTTGATCAATCGCCTGTTGTGCGAGATAGTTGCGTAGTATGTATTTTGGGTTATTCGAGCACATTATTTGATACCTGCTATCACTATCAAGTTTATCAGCTTTGACTCTAATCACATATTTACCCAACCACCTGTTAAAGCTTTGAAAAAATTCTTTCTTTTTGACTTCATTATAGAAGGCACTTTCAAAATGATCAGCTGAGGGAAAGTTCATGTCAATATCTTGGAGAAGCCTGAAAAATATAGTCATATCTGCCTCTGCTTTTTCAAGTAAACATAGAAGCTCTTCCATTAGATCATAATCAGCTTTTTCATGACGATACAGACCTAGTTTAGCTGCGACTACTCGTTTTCTGTTTTCTTCATACTGATCTTTGTAGTGTTGTAGACCAGCGTGTAGCGGTTCATCAGAACTGAATAAACTAGCTATAGCTCTGGCCAGTTGATAAAGATTCCAGTGTGCGATGTTGGGTTGATTCCCAAACCTATATCTTCCATATTGAGCATCTGTAGTATTGGGAGTCCAGTTTCTATCGAAATTATCAATCCACCCATAAGGGCCATAATCAATGGTTAGACCAAGTATAGACATATTGTCAGTATTGAGCACCCCGTGGACGAAGCCTACTCTTTCCCATTCAGACACCAAAAATGCAGTTTTTTCGCAGACTTCAAAAAACCAATTTTCATAAAGTGTATTCTCCGTGGTTTTATTATTCGTTAGGTGGGAGAAATGATATTTAATCGTATAGTCCAGAAGTTTTTTTGTGAGATGAATATCCCCCCGGTACGACGGTAGTTCAAAGTTTCCAAAACGGATAAAACTAGGGGCGACGCGACAAACAATTGCCCCCCGCTCTTCTTGCGGGTTGCCATCATAGAACATGTCCCTGACTATTTCTTCCCCAGTGTCAACCAGTGTTAAAGCCCTTGTTGTCGGAATGTTGAGGTGATGCATTGCCTCACTACAAAGAAATTCACGAATAGATGATCTCAGTACAGCACGTCCATCTCCAGTTCTAGAGTAGGGTGTTCTGCCAGCTCCTTTTAGCTGAACCTCCCAGCGATCATTATTTTTTCCGATTATTTCGCAAAGTGTGATTGCTCGCCCATCGCCTAGTTGTCCAGCCCACTGACCGAATTGGTGACCTCCATAGTTAACTGCATAAGGCGACAAATCACTGGAAACTTTATTTCCTGCGAAGATTTCTGCTGTTGCAGTCTTCTTGAATTCATCATGATTCAGGCCTAGAAGATCAGCCACCTCATCGACACTGGCGACTATTTTGGGTCGAGAGACCGGTGTTGGCTTAACTTCGGAGTAGAGTGCTCCCTGTACTTGGCGAGGTTGGTTTTCTTTATTGGGATCCCCAGGCAGGTTTTCCAAGAAAGAATAATCAATTGTTGGAAGTTCCATCTTTTTATCTTTTATTATTGGTTTTTTAAAATTTATATAATACTCTAATCTGTATGCTGTCAGCGTGGACCTTGGTGGAGTCTGCACTAGTGGTACTCTTCTCTTCTATACGTTCATAAGATATGCCAATAAATCCAGACTTGAGATTCAAATCAACTCCAGTTTCAACTCTCCAGCCAGTTGATTGAGAGTTTTTCCAGCTTGTAGAAAATGTGGTTGAGGGGTCGATTACATAAGAGGCTGTAATATCAGACCCTGTACTGACATCTTTTCCATATTCGATACGAGAGAAAGGTCGCATTAGACCGAATCTTGAGTCGACGCTTGTATCGGCTTGAAGTCCCAGGTGTCCCTTTTTAAGTGTGATGTGCTGAGCACCAAAGTGAAGGGCTTGGTTGGGGCTATTTCCAATTTCATCATACGAGCCAAACCTCGTATATCCAATGGAAAGGTTAGCATAAGGTGAAATTACGGTTTCTCCCAACTCAATCTCTTTGACAAGAGTAGTGGTCTGGAATAATTGATAACCTGTTCGTTCCCCTTTTAAAATATTACTGCGGCTCGTCGTTCTTTGAATATCCATTACTAATTCATTAAACCCTATAGCAGCATCAATATATGAGTTATCATCTTGCGACCAACTGCCATAGAAGGTTAACCCTTGCGAATCGGTATTAACATAACTGCCAATGCCTACATCGTTTTGTTCCCGATCAGCTCTTGCAGAAATACCGAAGAGTCGTCTATCGTCTATTTTTTTATCAACACCTATTGTCAGTCCATCTGTAGTAAACTCTGAACCATTAGTTGATTCGGTAGCATCAGTTTTGCCAATCATAATAGTGCCAGCTGACCAAATAGCCCATTGCTTACCTAGGAGTTTTCCCTCCGGGTTCATGACACCCCTGGCCATATTCTCCAAAAATCCGTCCTCTATTTCCATCAAGGCTTGCACTGGAGGCATAGATAAAGCCTTCGTTACTTCCGGGTTCACAATTTTAAACTGAATTCCTTGGTAAGATAGATTTGAAGACCTTCGGTTTCTCCGGAACTGCATCATTCTGCTGGTGACGGGAACCAGTGAGCCGAATGCTGCTCGGTTAGCTAACTCAGCTTGTGCCTCCACTAGGCCAACCACCACTGGATCATCTTCAACAGGATTTGGAACTTCTTCTTTGGTAGTAAAATTAAACTGAGTGGTATCGCTAATTCCAGAGTGGGGGTCTCCAGTTGAATCTTTAAAAGCTCCAGCATCTAGCAATATATGATAGCTCGTATTTTTTTCAAAAAAATCTGTTGGAGTTATGGTGATCGTAGTGGTCCCAGATCCGACCACCTGCGAACTGGTAATATCAATAGTTTCTAGTATAGTGCTATCACTCGTCTTAACAATTGTTAGATTTCCGGAGTTCACTGTCATGGCACTGTCAAAGATAAAACTTAAGGTTGCATCGATTGCAACGTCAGTCGCATTATCAGAGGGAGAATATCCGGAAATACCAGGCAAGGCTCTGGTTTGGAAATTCCATGTTGTTGTGTCTGATATACCGGCAAAACCTTTACCGCTACTAACGCTATCGAATGCGGTACTTTCAATTTGCACGCAATAATCAGTACTTCCCTCTAATGCATTCGCCCAAGTTGCATTAATCGTATCGGTTCCTCCTCCTGTCACCTGGGCACTTGCTACACTTATTGATTCAATAACTTCGCTAGTTGAGGTCTTGATAATTTTAATAACACCGGTACCAACACTTACGGCTTCTGAAAAAACGATTTTCAATTTTTTCAGGACACTTACCCCTGTGGCATTATCCGCTGGGTCAAGACTAGCCCCAGTAAGCGAAGGAATACCTAAATCCGCCTCGGTGATATCCATAGACATCGATGTTCCAAAACAACTTGGTCTATCCCACCTGGCATTCGCTGACCCTCCCCTGCAATTTGAAGTTCCAGAATCGGGATGTTCGTCACATGCTATATAAGAGGCACTGTAAGCCCCAGGATTATCAAGACTTATATCCACATACTGCCATCGGTCAGAAATTGCTGTCATTGACCCTCCCCCGTACGTTCGGCAGTTAAAGCTAGTATCGCCATAGGCTCCTATATTTCCAGAGGTATCAGTAGCAAAAAAATTGCCACCATTACTGGGTGACTTTGCTATAAGATCACTATCCGGGCAACTAATTGTTCCGCTTGAGGTTGCGCAAGTGGCAGAGGCTCCAACATCCCCTGTAAAGCCACTGTAGGTGGTACTACCATCGGGGTGAATTAATTTTAAGTATCCTTCTGATGTACTTGCCGCGCCATGGTCAGAGCCGATGTAGAATCTAAGAACTCCTGCTGATTGGTTTTTGTATCCGATAGTATTTGAGTGAGCATGGCTATCTGTGGCGTGTAGGTATCCAAACAATATAGAAACTACTAGCAAACTTGTGAGTAACCAGTTGTGTACTCTAAAACTGAAACCAGTGGATGTTATTTTTCTTGTCAATTTTGATAATCCTAGTGCCCCGGTGGAATTGTTGGTCTGATTTTTTTGGCAACCTAATGAAATTAAAGCGTAAAGTATCATATTTGTTGTTAATAGGCTAATATACTAGTCAATCAGATCAGCATTAAATAGTGATTGTTTTACGTAATAAAATTAACAATGAGGAATTAAAGATGATTGGTTTTTTTGATAGAGGTTTTTGTTGGTTAGTAATTGCTGTTGGCTGTATGAGTCTTGGATGTAGCAATGAAGATGGCAATATAGCTACCAAAGAAAAAGCATTAGCATATGTCAGTACTCAGAAAGGCGATGTCGTAGTTATTGATTTGGAATCGCTGGAAGTATCCGGTGAAATAAAGGTTGGTGCTAAAGGCCCAAGAGGAATCGGCGTGACGGCTGATGGTGAAAGGTTGATCACTGCCAATGGAGAAGATGGAGATATATCAATTATCAACCGAAAAACAGGCGAGCTAATTCAGCGAATAGGGATCGGCGAGAATCCAGAGTTTGTAAGGGTTCGAGGTCAGGAGGTTTTTGTATCTTTTGAACCAGCAGCTATTGGAGGTCCTCCTCCAGCTCCAGGCTCAGAGGAAGCTGAGGCTCTTGCTAAGGCTAGAGAAGAAGACGAAGAGGAACCAGCAAAAATCGCTGTTGTTGATTTGAATAAAGGTGAGATGGTTCAGGCTATCACAGGTGGTATGGAAACAGAGGGGATAGAATTCTCATCTGATGGAAAGAAGATTTTGGTAACCAATGAAGCTGATGAAAACATTACCGTTCATGATATTGAGACTGGTGAGTTGGTAAAGACGATAAGTACTCGAGCATATGGCAATAGACCTAGAGGAATAAAAGCTGCTCCTGACGGTACATATTATGTTGGTAGTTTAGAGTTTGGGGATAAACTAGTTATTATTGACTCCCAATTCAACTTAGAAAAAGTGGTCAGTACGGGAAAGGTTCCCTATGGTCTAGCTTTTGATCAATCAGGAAAAAATCTCTTTGTAGCTTTAAAACAAGATAAAGCTTTGGAAGTTTTTGACACGGCCTCATGGGAATCTTTGAAGAAAATACCAACAGGAAAACGTTGTTGGCATTTTACCTTTACTCCTGACTACAAACATTTGCTTGTTGCGTGTGGGCGATCAGATGAAGTTGTTGTTATTGATGCTACAACTCTTGAGCGAGTCAAAAGCATAAGTGTTCCTAATATGCCATGGGGAGTGGTTACCTTTCCGAAGGCCATAGGAAGCTTAGACATACCTGAATAACAAAAGGAGGTTTGTTGGGGGGTATATCACCCCCAACAGCTCTGTCCTTTTCTAAAACTTTCCATATTTTAAATAGGCTTTTTGCGGATCCATGCCGGCCATTATTGCCGTCCGGACTTTATTCTCAGTTTTTATAATACCTTCAGTTTTTTTAACAGTCTCTGCGATCGCATGTGCTGGAATTATTACAATTCCATCGCGGTCTGCCAAAAGGTAATCCCCAGAAGATATAACTACATACCCAATATTTATCGAGGCACCTAACTCCGTTGGAATCCATCTTCCTACTACATCAGCTGGTGTATTGAAACTGCAGAAGACGGGAAAATCTAGGTTCAATATAAACTCAGTATCTCTACAGCCCCCGTCTACGACGTATCCTAAAACCTTTTTTTTCTTTAGAGTCTCAGCTGATAGTTCACCCATAAGAGCTATACTTTGATTATTCGGTTGGCATACTAACACCCGTCCCGATGGTGCCTTGGAAAGCAAGCCTGTCCATTGTAGTAAGGTTTGGTGTTCACTGAGGTCCTCATTCATTTCTCCACTGATCGTGAATATTTGTCCACAAAGTTTTTGGGTGGGATTTAATGCTCTTATATTGTTAGGCAAGATAAAATCTGAATACCCCATACCCCGGAGAACATCGTGAACAGCTCCCGTATATAGATCAGATAGTCGCTTTGCCCAGTCCATACTCTAAATTCTTTAAAACATTATTAGTTGACGGACAGTTTTCCCAGCTGCTAATTTATCAAAGCCCTCGTTGATCTCTTCTAGTTTCAAATGATCACTCATAAGCTTGTTTACCGGAAGTAATCCTTTTCTATAGAGATCTATGTAGCAAGGCATATCCCTCGGAGGTACGCAGGACCCAACATAGCTTCCCTTTACTGTCCTCTCTTCTGCTGTAAGGTTCACGTGTTGCAGTCCCCACCGTTTCTCTGGATGTGGGAGGCCAGCTGTGACAGTTGTTCCCCCCCTGCGAGTCATTCGGTATGCAAGCTCCATGGCCTCAACAGATCCAGCCATCTCGAACCCGAAATCCACTCCACCATTCGAGATTTTTTTAATTTTATCTACTGCATCACTATCATTGGCATTTACTGTAGCCGTTGCTCCAAGATCTTTAGCTATAGACAATTTACTATCATGTATATCAACAGCTACTAGCTGAGACGCTCCCGCGACTTTTGCACCTAAGAGGGCATTGAGACCAACACCCCCTAATCCGACGACAGCAACTTTTGCCCCAGGAAAAACTTTTCCGGTATTAAGTGCGGCTCCAACTCCCGTAAGAACTGCACATCCAAAAAGTGCTGCTTCATCAAAAGGCAACTCTTTATCAATTTTGACTAGAGACCCCCTGTTGGTAATGCAGTACTCCGCGAAAGCAGACACCCCCACATGATGGTAAATCTCCTTACCTTTTTGACTGAGTCGAATTCCTCCGCCAAGGAGGGTGCCATCAGCATTTGCTTTTTGTCCAGGCTCGCAACGTCCGGGATGCCCCTCTATACATGCCACACATTGCCCACAACTTGGTGCAAAAACCATAACGACGTGGTCTCCCGTCTCTAGATCATTGACCCCCGGCCCACATTCCATCACTATGCCAGCTGCTTCATGACCAAGGACCATAGGCGTTTGGCGAGGTCTATTTCCGTTAACTGTAGATAGATCGGAGTGACACAATCCAGCTGCTTTTATCTGGACAAGAACTTCTTTCTCTTGGGGAGATGACAGCTCAACTTCCTCTATTTTGAGTGGTTGGCTTTTTACGTAGGGTTGGTCTAATCCCATTTCTCTTATCACTGCGGCTTTGAATTTCATAAATCTTCCTTAAACTTGATGTAATAGCTACCAATATTTTTTAATAAGTAGCTCTTCCTCCCGATAGGTCGAAGACTCCTCCTGTTGTAAATGAACAGTCTTCGGTGCACAGCCAGCCTACCATAGCCGCGATTTCTTCAACTAACCCAAATCGGCCAACGGGAATTTTGGAGAGCATATAGTCAATATGTTGTTGGGATACTTGATCAAAAATCGGCGTTTTTACTGCTGCTGGCGTGACACAATTGGCAGTAATGTTTTTCTTTGCTAATTCTTTTCCGATGGATTTAGTGAGGGCAATAACCCCGGCTTTTGAAGAAGAATAAGCAGAGGCGTTTGGGTTACCTTCTTTACCAGCGATTGATGCAATATTCACAATACGTCCGTACTTGTTTTCCTCCATGTGGGGGATTAAGGTTCTGCAAGTGTAAAATGTTCCATTTAGGTTGACATCATGTACCCTTATCCATTCATCTAGAGGATATTCGGACACCACTTGATTGTCCCCCGCTACTCCTGCCGAATTTACCAATATATCGATTGTTGGAAAAGTCTTCTGAGTTGATTGGAAGGCATCTTGGATATTTTGAAAATCGGTAATATCTACTTTTTCCGTATGTATGTTTGACTCAGATAAATTTTTGGCAATACCAGCCATTGCGACTTCATTCATATCCCAAATTGTTACATTTGCGCCAGACTGAGCTAATCGTTTGACGATAGCTAGCCCGATACCCGAAGCCCCACCGGTAACGATTGCACTTTTAGCTGTCAGATCTAGGTTATTCATTGTCCCCCCCCGTTTGTTTGTTAACCTCTAAAGGTGGCAAGTTTTATTATTACTGTAATTTCCTGATAAATGAAACTTTTTTTTATAGCGTTAACTTTTATGATCCCATTATAGTTGCTACTAAAAGCAGGGTTAATGCTGTTATCGTAAAAGACCAAAAGATCCAATTACTATCCCTGATTTTTTCTGATGGTGACAGCAAGGGCTCAGATGTCTTGCCGCTTATTTCTTTATTAAACTTTTCAAAGAAATCCGTGGCCATCTTTTTTGCAACTCCATCAATTAATCGAGATCCTACTTGTGCTAGCTTGCCACCAACCGAAGCAGTCGCGTCATACGTTAACTGGGTATCCTCTCCTTTGTCGATAAGATTAACAGCCGCTTTCCCTTTGCCGAATCCAGCAACGCCCCCTGTTCCATTGAAAGTTATTGTATATGAGTCTGGAGGATTCAAATTATCCAGTTTTAATTGGCCTTTAAATTTTGCTTTAACTGGACCAATTTTTGCAATCATTATCATTTCGAAATCATTTTCCTGCGTTCTTACTACCTCTGAACACCCGGCTATGCATTTTTTTAAAATGTTTGGGTCGTTAAGGGCCTCCCAGACCTTTTCTTTAGCTGCATTAATTACCTCTTCTCCTTTTAACTCCATAATAAAATCCTTAGATTTATAATGTTATGTGATCTAGTGCTTTTGTTAGATCTTGCAGGCTTTCCAGATTATGAATAGGTAAGAGAAGATCAGTATAAAGTATAATCGTTGAGGCTCCGGTTGTGATGGGCTTAAAATTGGCATAGCGTAAAAGAGGATTCAGCCAGACTAGCTTTTTGCAAGACTTTTTTAACCTTTTCATAACGTTATCTAAATGTTGCCCTGCGTCGCTATCTAGTCCATCAGTGATTAATATTACCATGGCATTTCTGGTCAAGAGTCTTCTTGACCACTGCAAGTTGAATTCTTTCAATGCAAAGCCTATTCGAGTTCCAGTTCCCCAGTCAATATTTAGACTGGAGATGCCTTGCAGTGCCAGGTTGATTTCTTTTTTTCTAAGTTGTGGGGTTATATTTGTTAGTTGGGTACCAAAAAGAAATGAAGACACATCCGGTATTTGATGGGTAATGACATGGAGAAAGTGGAGCAGAACACGTGAGTAGTTTTTCATTGACCCGGAGACATCACATAATAAGACTAAGGATGGATACAGTAGTCTTCTTGATTTATACCGCCAGTTTACTAGTTGCCCAGAGTTTTTTAAACTTTTTTGTATTGTTTGCTTTAAATCCAGTTTTTTTCCACTAGGGCTGATTTTCCATCTTCGGGTTGGCTGGGGTTTTAAGGGAAATTTGATTTTTGTGATTAGTTCACGAGCCATAGCTATCTCATTAGGAGACATAGAATTAAAATCTTTTTTTGTAAGAGATTCAATTTTTGACGAGAGTAGAGGGGTCTTTGATGGTTGATTTTTCGTAACTGGTGTGGTGTTTTCAGGTAGAGGAGTATCTGCATAAGATAGTAGATCATCGTTTTTTCTGGATTCTTTATTGGGACTTTTTTTTGGCTCTTCCTTTTTTTTGGGGGTTAATGGGTGATTTGGTTGATACCAAAATTCCTCAAAAACTTTTTCAAATACTTTCATGTGTTCGGCTCTATAAATGAGTATTGATGCTAGCGTCCAATAGAAATGATTGCTGTTTTTAAACGAGTCAAGGCTTAGCGATTTAATGACATCAAGAGAACGATCTATTCCAATTGGAACCCCTCTCGACCGCAAGATATTACAAAAATAAATGATATTTTTTGCAAGTATTTCAGGAGATGGAGTTTGCATTTTAATTGTTATTATTTCTAGGGGCTTAATTGCCATTGGAGGAGACTTTTTCAATATCATCTTGATATTTTAAAAGGACCCCTAAAGTACTTTCAATAATTGGAGCAGATATTTCTGTTTGGTTTAGAGCTTGAATGGCTTCTGCCCAGTCCAGAGTCTCGGCGGTGCCAGGTTTTTTAAATAAGTCTTTTTCTCTCAGCGTTTGAACATGGTCTACGATTTGTCGGGAGAGTCTCTCGCTAAGATCGCCTGCTTTCTCTCTTAAAATATCAAGCTCCTGTTCAGCTGAGGGGTATCCTACCCAGTGATACAAACACCTTCTTTTGACCGCATCATGTATCTCTCTGGTCCGGTTGGATGTTATGACCACGATAGGTGGTTTGTCGGCTTTTATTGTGCCTAATTCCGGGATTGTGACTTGAAATTCTGAGAGGATTTCTAGTAAAAAAGCTTCAAAAGGCTCATCCGATCGGTCAAGTTCATCTATCAATAATACAGGAGGCCTTTGCGTTGGCCCAGTCTCAAGTGATCTTAAAATAGGTCTCTTAATAAGAAACTCATCACTGAAAATTTTGTTTTTCAACATAGATCTGTCAACGGTGTTACCCGTTTCTGCTAAGCGGATTTCTAATATTTGTTTGGAATAGTTCCATTCATAAACGGCTTCAGAGATATCCAAACCTTCGTAGCATTGCAGCCTTATGAGTTCAGTTCCTAGGATCTTTGCTAAAACCTTGGCAATTTCTGTCTTTCCGACCCCGGCCTCCCCCTCAAGAAATAGCGGGCGGTTCATTTTGAGAGCCAGAAACACCGCTGTCGATAAAGAGTGATCAGGAATATAATTGTGTTGGCGCAAAAGTGTAGCTGTGTCATCAATTGAATTCGGAATCATTTTTTTCTCATTGGTGTTATTTGTAGTGGTAACAAGTCGGTTTTATTTCATTTTTACAAGTTGCTTATCGTAGTTTTCACCTGCCAGCATTGCAATAAAGATGAGGATATTTTCAATATTCTCGGTAATTATTTCTTTATATTTTATTTTTTTATCTGCAACCCAATGAACTAGCTTCTTAAGTGCTTTTTGATATTGATCATGGCGATCAAATACAACGAACCCTTGCATTTTTACCCTATTTAATAAAATCGACCGTATCATTTTCGTCTTTTATGGCTCCGTAGCATTGTAACCTGAAATTAACCCGTGCAAAGCCAAGAGTGAGAAAGGGTTAGGTACATGCTTGATTGCAAACATAATTTCACCACCAACGTTTTCAGAAGAACAATCAACGCCGGTTGGTCGGCTTGCGAGAGTTATTCGTGAGTTTTCTGACATCTTGCAGACTCCTTGGCAAAAAACTATTTGTTATCCATTGCTTCCGACAAGAATGCTAATCTATCCTGCCCAAAGAACATTTCCCCCTTATAGAAAAAGGTGGGGGCCCCAAAGACACCACGAGAAACAGCGTCATCCGAGTTTTTTTTGAGTTGGTCTTTGACGTCTTGTTTGTTTACCAGTGCAAAGACGGTATCACTATCAATACCGACCTTTGCTAATGCTGTTTTCACCTCTTCCCACTCCCCCAGGTTTTTCTTTTCTACCCAAAACGCCTCATAAATGACGTCGACATATTTTGGAAATAAATCCGGATGGTACTTTTGAATTCCTACAGCAGCTCTCATTAGTGAAATAGTATTTATCGGAAAATAAGGGTTTGACTCTAAGCGAACGTCATATTTATTTGCCCATTTCTTCATATCTTGGCTCATCCATTTCCCTTTAGCTGGAACAAATGCAGGACTTTGATTGCCACTGGCTTTATGGACGCCACCAAGCAGGATAGGAGTCCACAAGATCTCAACCGCACGGGAGCTAGCAATGGTAGGGAGTTGTGTATAGGCCAAATAGGCAGTAGGACTGCCAAAGTCGAAGAGAAACTCTACTTGTTCACTCATGTCTTAACCTCACTGAATTAGATTTTATGCTTTAATGTTGTTATCGTTGTATTAAAGATGTAGGTCTATTCTAAATGAAATGGAGTCTTTATGGGTGAGCGAGTTTGCATTATTACAGGGGCCGGGGCAGGAACGGGAGCTGCGGTTGCTCGACGTTTTTCGCAGGGAGGATATAAAGTGGCGATGTTGGCACGAGATTCGGAAAGGTTGGAAAAACTGGAGAAGGAGATTGTTAATTCCCATGGCTTCCAATGTGATGTTGCCGATATAGAGGCTTTCAAAAGGGTCCTAAAGCTAGTAAAAAAACAAGTGGGTTCTCCTACAGTTGCCGTTCATAATGCCGTGGCAGGAAGGCCTTTTTCCACTATTCTGGATGCTGACCCAGAAGTTTTTGAGTACCAGTTCCGAGTTAATACAAAAGCTTTGATGGTGCTTGCCCAAGCAGTGGTACCAGATATGATTACGGAAAAAAAGGGGGTAATTTTGGTCACTGGAAATACGTCTGCGTGGCGAGGAAAAGCCAATTTTTCCATGTTTGCCCCAACAAAAGCTGCACAGAGGATATTGGCGGAGGCGATGGCTAGGGATTTGGGTCCGAAAGGAATACATGTTGCACATTTTACTGTAGATGCGGCTATTGATACCCCGTTGACTAGACCAACAATCTTTCCTGATGCCCCAGACGATTTTTTTGCAAAGCCTTCGGATATAGCCGACACTATGTACCATATCGCTCATCAAAAGGAGTCAGCGTGGACGTTCAGTCTGGACCTTAGGCCAAGTAAGGAAAAGTGGTGATGTTAGATGGGACAAACAAACTGAGGGGATAAATATGAAAGTGATAGTTGTAGCCACCAGGAAACAAGATGCATCACCCGATGCATTTGCACCCCACTTGGGTCCTGAAGCAGATCATGTTTTGGGGATGATAAAAGAAGATATTGTAAGGGAGGTGTATAGTCGATCAGACGGACAGGGGGCCGTTTTGATTTTAGAGTGTAGGGATGTTGATCATGCCAAACAAATAGTTTCCGAATTACCGCTTGCTAAGGCTGGTTTGTTAACCGCTGAATTCTACGGTGCTAACCCATATCGAGGTATTGTTCAGCATGCCAAGTAGGCGTCATTGAGCCGCGCTGTATATTTGATGAACACGATGTTGAAGTTTTTTTGTGCATATTGGGTTAGCGTTTGCGAGTAAAGAGACGGGTTTACTCTCAGAAATGAAAATCGTCCAGTACTCTAATTGAAACTGCCATTGTAACTTTTGAACATGGGGGCTGTTCGGTGGCAGATAAAACAGAATATTTGAGTAATCGACATGTTTGAGAGGAGGGGTTGGTTCTTGTGGTGGGCCAGATCACAACCTTGGAGTCAATCTTTAATAAGTTTCCGATGCCTGAATTTATATAACTGAATTCTCTGGGCGAACAGTTTTAGGAGGAAAGATAGAGCACTTATTTATTATTTCGCCTCTTGGACTGCTCGTTGGGTGATGACCTGAATCAGGTGGGCTCTGTAAGCCGCACTGGCATGCATATCCTCGATTAAATTGTCGGTGGGAATTTTTATACCGGCAATCGATGTGTTAGAAAAATCTTTAGTTAGAGCAGTTTCAAGGCTTTCTATTCTGAAGGCTCCAGAGCCAGCACCTGTGACAGCAACCCTAACGCCATTATCAAATTCTGCTACCATCACCCCTACAATTGCATATCTAGATGCAGGGTTTTTGAATTTAACATAGGCCGACCGATTGGGGATCGGAAAAACAAGGTGTTTAATAATTTCGCTGTCTTTTAAGCAGGTCTCGTACATCCCCGTGAAAAAATCGTCAGCATGAATTTCTCGGGTGTCTGTTACGATTGTGGCCCCTAGTCCGAGCACAGCTGCCGGATAGTCGGCCGCGGGGTCGTTGTTAGCAACGGAGCCCCCGATGGTTCCAAGATTTCTAACCATTTGATCACCGATCTCACTTGCTAATTTTGAAAGGCTAGGGATCTCTTTCTGGATTAAGCTGGATGTAGTTACTTGGGTGTGAGTCGCCATTGACCCTACCATCAGAGTTTTAGTCCCCTTCCTAATGGCCTTGAGATCCTCAATTCCACCTAGGTCAACTAAGTCGCTTGGAGCGGCCAACCGAAGTTTCATTGTGGCGATCAGTGTTTGGCCACCCGCTATAATCTTGCCGTCTTCTGACTTTCTGAGTATCGCAATAGCACTGTCTATGTTATTTGGTCGATGATATGAGAAGTTATACATGATTACTCCTGAGCTTTTGCAATGGCTTCGGCGCCGGAATTGATTGCCTTAACAATGTTGTGGTAGCCGGTGCACCTGCACAAGTTTCCCTCGAGCCCTTCGCGAATTTCAGCCTCAGTCGGTTTTCTGCTTTTTGATAAAATGCCGAGTGCGCTCATTATCATCCCAGGAGTACAAAAACCGCACTGTAAGCCATGGTGATCACGGAAGGCCTTTTGCATCGGATGCATATTGCCCTCTTTCGTAGATAGTCCTTCTATAGTGGTAATTTTAGCCCCATCGGCTTGAACGGCCAAAATATTGCACGACTTTATTGGACTGCCGTCAAGGTGAACAGTGCAAGCGCCGCATTGGGCAGTATCGCATCCAATATGTGTTCCTGTTAACCTAAGGGAGTCTCTTAGAAAATCGACTAGCAACGTATTTTCTTTTATTACTTCAGTGACTTCCTTGCCATTTACCTTTACCGTTATTGAAGCCGGCATCTTTAAATCCCCATTCAAAAAACATTTAGTGGCCATTGCCGTCATCGCCAAATACTGATCAGAAACAAATCACTGAAAGATTAAAGAAAAACTTTAGGATGTATTTCTGCTTTAGCTATACTGTATTATTATAGTCTTTAGGATCAATTTCAACCAAAAGAAACATAAAAATTAACGAAAGAAAAGAATGGCTAAATATGGGATTGGACAGGCAATAACTCGAAGGGAAGATGAGAGGTTGTTATTTGGGAAGGGGCAGTTTTTGGATGATATTTCTCTTGAGGGTGAGACTTTTATTTGGTTTGTGAGGTCTCCCTATGCCAGAGCTCGTATTTTGTCAATTGACACTGAAGATGCGGGAAAAATGGAAGGGGTCTTAAAGATAATTTTGGGAAAGGATATGCGTCACCAAGGGGTAGGGCCTTTACCCGTGAATGCTGATCTTAAGCGTGCTGATGGTCAATCTATGACCTCACCACCAAATTACCCTTTGGCTATTGATAGAGTTGACTACGTAGGCCGAGCAGTAGCTGCTGTGATTGCCAGGTCTCGTGAGGAAGCTCAAAATGCAGCTGAAGCCATTTTGGTTGAATATGAAGAATTAGAGGCTGTAGTAACAATTCAAGATGCCCTGGCAAACGGTGCTCCTCAAATCTGGGATGATGCGCCAGGAAATATTGCGGCCTATAATGAAATTGGTGATGCCGAGGCATGTGATAAAGCTTTAGCCTCATCCAAGCATGTTTCCCGAATAAAAATTAATAACCAGAGGCTCGTTCCAGTAAGTATGGAGACTCGTGGAAGTATTGCCAACTATGACCCTGACTCAGGCAGGATAACTTTATATACTAGCTGTCAGAATCCCGCTGGACTCCAGACCACCTTGGCTGAGGCCGTTTTGAAAATCCCTAAGGATGAAGTAAGAGTAAAAGTTGGAGATGTAGGAGGGGGTTTTGGGATGAAGACACAGCTTTACCCGGAGGATGCCGTTTGTGCTTTTGGGGCTAAGTTAATAGGTAGACCTGTCCGTTGGAGGGCGACTCGCTCGGAAGAGTTTTTATCTGGTAATCATGGTCGGGATCTTGAAAATGAAGCGGAAATGGGGTTTGATTCTCAGGGTAAGATTACTAGTTTCCGTATAAACAACTTTGGTAATATCGGAGCCCATGCGAGTGGACCCGGTGCAATCATCGCGGTGGCGGTGGGGCCTAAAGTCCAAACAGGTGTTTACCATATCCCAGAATTTCATTTGAAGGCTACAGCTGTTTTAACAAACACAAATGTGGTTGGAGCTTATCGCGGCGCAGGCAGACCCGAAGCAATTTTCCTTCTTGAGCGTATAATGGATCAAGCGGCCCATGAGCTAGGACTAGACCCATCACATTTGAGGAGGATAAACCTTTTACAACCCTCTCAAATGCCTTATACAACTCCCACTGGGGAGACCTTTGATAGCGGTAATTTTCCGCATATGTTAGATAGGATGTTGGAAAAATCGGATTGGACAGGGTTTGAGGCTCGTAGAAAAGAAAGTGAGAAAAAGGGATTACTTAGAGGAAGAGCGATTTCCACTTTTTTAGAGTGGACTGGAGCATCATTTGAAGAAACAGTTGAAGTCCAAATTGGGGGAGACGGTCGACTGAAGATTCTAACTGCTTTGCAGGCTATGGGGCAGGGTATTGAGACATGTTTGGTTCAAGTGCTATCAGATAAGTTAGGGGTTGACGCAGACTTAATAGACTTTGTCCAGGGGGATAGTGATATAGGAGCTTACGGTATAGGAAGTATGGGGAGTCGGTCATTATATATAGGTGGTTCCGCAGTTTTATCTGCCTCAAAGCAGGTTATAGAAGAAGGTAAAAAGTTCGCCAGCGAAGAATTTGAAGCGGCAGAGCAGGACATCGTGTATGAGGATGGAGTTTTTTCTGTAGCGGGGACCGATCTGTCCATTGGCCTTTTTGAATTAGCCAATCAGCAAGAGAACCAACGGATGGTTATAAAGACTCATGAAACGGTTGGTGGTCCTTCTTGGCCAAATAGTTGTCATGTTTGTGAGGTAGAAATTGATCCTAACACTGGTTGCACTGAGATCGTGAGGTATATTTCGGGGGATGATGTGGGTACCGTTATTAATCCCTTAATTGTAGCTGGACAGGTTCATGGCGGAATTGCCCAAGCTGTCGGCCAGGCGTTGCTAGAGGATACAAGATATGATTCACAAACAGGGCAATTGTTGACCGGGTCTTTGCTTGATTATTGCCTTCCAAGAGCTGATGACTTATGTGAAATTACCACCTTTACAGATGAGTCATCACCTTGTGAGATTAATCCTCTTGGGGCAAAAGGAGTGGGTGAGTTGGGCACTGTTGGTGGTACTCCCACCGTACTAAATGCCGTTTTAGACGCTTTAAGGACGGTCGGAGTGAAGACTATCGAGATGCCTGCGACTCCTGAAAAGATTTGGTTGGCGATTCAGGCAGCGAAGAGAAAACATGTTGCCTAAACTCAGACGAAAAGCATATTAGCTAGCATAATTTAGTAACATGTTCGGCGATAGCTAGAGATGCCGTTAATCCAGGTGATTCAATGCCGTATAGATTTATTAGTCCTCGAACACCATGATCATCGGCACTTTGAATACAGAAGTCAGCTGCTGGGCTATCAGGCCCTGAGATTTTTGGTCGAATACCAGTATATCCCGGTTGGAGGTCGCCATTTTTAAGCTGTGGAAAGTATTTGCGAATGGCCTCGTAGAACATGGACTCTCTGGAGTTATCAAAGTCATAGTCTAAATTTGGTATCCAAGTTATATCAGGTCCAAATCTTGCCTGTCCGGCTAAATCAAGGGTAACGTGAACCCCAAGTGACGTGCTGGATGTATTGACCGGATAAATAAGATGTTTGAAAGGGTTCTTGGAGGATAGCGTATAGTAGTGAGCCTTTCCATAGTATGGTCTTGGAATAAGTTCGTTGGGGCACCCTTTAATGTTCATTGCAACATTTGGTGATTTCAGTCCAGCACAATTTATTACTGTAGTACATAAAATGCTGACAGGGTCATCACCACCAATGTTTATGAGGAGTCCATTACGGGTGACCTCTCCGGATAGGAAAGGACTTCTAAAGGCAAATATCGCTCCCTTATTCTCGGCATCTCCCTGAAACGACAACATCAGGTTGTGACTGTCAATAATACCTGTTGATGGAGAAAAAATAGCCGACTCAAATTTCAGGGCAGGTTCCATTTCTCGAATTTCTGTTTCTTCAAGAAATCGAAGGTCAGTAACCCCATTTGAAAGTCCCCGTTTAAGAAAGTCTTTTAAAATAGCAGATTCAGCGAGGTCAGTAGCTACAATTATTTTTCCGATCCTCGAGTGAGGTACGTTTCTATCCTGACAGTATTGATATAGTAATTTTTTACCCTCAACACAAAGCTTTGCTTTCAGGGAATTCTTTGGATAGTAGATTCCAGCATGAATAACCTCTGAATTTCTCGAGCTGGTTTGGGTGCCAATAGTATCTTCTGACTCAATAACGAAGACTTCCTTGCCAGATTCCGCCAGGTTTTTAGCGATTGCTAGACCTACCACCCCCGCTCCGATGACTAAGCAATCAATAGATTGAGACATTTATTCTCCTTAATTTCTATAGTTTTCTTTGCGAATGGTGCTTTATTTTTTTTCATTTATATAATTTTTTATACAATCTATTTTAATTTCCAAAGAGGTTCATTTGAAGCAATACAATATGAGTGTGGAAATTAAAACACATAAGCTAAGACTGTTTATTAGCTAATATTTTTAGGTCAATACCAAGTTATCTCGGTGTATCAGTTCATCCTCAGCAATATACCCGAGAATTTGTTTAATTTTCTTAGAAGGATTATTAAGGATCTTATTCGTCTCGTCTGAGCTATAGTTTACCAGTCCTCTCGCTATCTCTTTATTTAGCGGGTCGATGCAAGCGATGAGGTCGCCACGTGAAAAATTGCCGTCAACTTTTCTAACCCCTATTGGTAATAAGCTCTTGCCCTCTTTTAACAGTGCTATTGTAGCTCCCTGATCTAGATATACTCTTCCTTGGATATTTAGGTGGTCAGCTAGCCATTGTCTCTTTGCGTCTAAAGGTATTTTATCTGCAACCAGCAGTGTCCCAATTTTTTCTTCCGTTACAAGCCTAGCGAGGATGTTCTTCTCTCTTCCTGAGGCGATTATAGTATGGGCTCCACTCCGTGCCGCTCTTTTTGCTGCAATCACTTTTGTGATCATTCCACCGCTGCCCAGATGACTACCAGGTAGGCCACTAGCCATCTTTTCTAACCTGTCGTCACCCGCCTTGGCTGTCTTTACCAGCTGAGCGTCCTTGTTTGTTCGAGGGTCAAGATTATATAGGCCATCCTGGTCTGTAAGTATTATTAATAAGTTAGCCTCTATGAGGTTTGTGACTAGTGCAGCTAACGTATCGTTGTCACCAAACCGAATTTCACTTGTAGCTACTGAGTCGTTCTCGTTAACAATAGGGATTATTCCAAGTCTTAATAAGGTTTTGATAGTCGCACGAGCATTTAGGTAACGTGTTCGATTAGCTAGATCTTCATGAGTTAAGAGTATTTGAGAGGTATTAACTCTGTATTTGCGGAAAGCCTTTTCATATGACTCAACCAGCCCAACTTGACCAACGGAGGCTGCTGCTTGAAGCTCGGGTAAAGCTTGAGGTTTAGAGGACCATTTTAATCGACTTATTCCCGCAGCCACTGCACCACTTGAAACTATTATTATTTCGTACCCCTTTTTCTTGAGTATGACTATTTGATCAATCCACTGATCAATAGCTGCTTGATGTAGGCCTCTGCCTTCATCAGTAACTAAGCTGCTTCCAACTTTTACAACCATGCGTTTACACTCGGCTATTTTAATTTTCATTGGGATGTTCTTTGGTGTTATTTTTATCAAGTTGTGCCATTATTGCATGCGTGAGCGTACTGCACCCTGTCCCTGATAATGCTGAAATAAAAAAAATTCTATCGTGTTTTGCACTTAGGGTGTTCTTTATTTCTGAAAAAAATTTGTCTTTCTCTTCGTCTTTTAGAAGATCAATTTTATTTATAATTAGCCAGCGCTGTTTTGAAAAAATCTCTAGACTATGATTTTCAATTTCACGGAGTATCTCGTCCGTGTTTTTTTTTATTTCCTCTAGTTCCTTTGATGAGGGAATTTCTACTAAGTGCAAGAGTAGCTGAGTCCGATCCAAGTGTCTTAAAAACCTTAGTCCAAGACCAACTCCCTTGGACGCACCCTTTAATAAACCGGGAACATCTGCTATGACGAAACTTCGACTATGATCTACTCGAACTGAGCCTAAGCTTGGTTCTAAAGTAGTAAAGGGATAGTCTGCAACCTTTGGTTTAGCAGCTGAAATGGCTCGAGTGAAAGTTGATTTTCCTGAATTTGGCAATCCAAGTAGTCCCACGTCGGCCAGAACCTTTAGTTCAAGTTTAACATCTAGGTGGTCGCCAGGTTCACCCAGTGTGAATTTTGTTGGAGCCCGATTGATGCTAGATTTAAAGTGAATGTTGCCTAACCCTCCTTTTCCGCCTCTGGCTATTAGTAATTTCATTTTATTAGTTGATAGATCAGCAATTATCTGGCCAGATGTTGCGTCCGTAATGACAGTACCGACAGGCATTTTTAGGTAAATGTCTTCCCCGGCTCGTCCATATCTGTCTTTGCTTCTCCCAGATTCACCATCTTTAGCTCGGTGTCTATGTACAAATTTATAATCAATGAGGGTGTTAACATTGCGATCTGCCACTACGTAGACATGCCCCCCACGACCTCCATCACCTCCGCTAGGACCACCTTTTGGGACATATTTTTCCCGCCTAAAGGATGCTATTCCATCACCTCCTTTGCCAGCTTGTATTTCAATTTTACCCTCATCTATGAACTTCATTTTGTTATCCTAATGCCCCATATTACAGGATGTCTGTGCTGTTATTTATCTGACCCAAATAGAAAAGCCCCGTTATGGTACGGGGCTTTAGCATTTTTTTTTGAAGTTAAACTACGAGGCAAAGATTTGCACAGTTTTTTTATTTTTGAGTCCCCTCGTTATAAAATTTACCACTCCGTCTTTCTTAGCAAATAGTGTATGGTCTTTTCCGATTCCCACATTTTCCCCTGGTAAAAACTTTGTTCCCCTTTGCCTGATTAAGATACTTCCAGCTGTTACCACCTGCCCGCCAGAGCACTTTACTCCCAGTCTTTTGGCATTCGAATCACGTCCGTTTCGGGAGCTACCGCCTGCTTTTTTGTGTGCCATTTGTCCCCCTTAATTTAAAGCGATCGCCTCGATCTCTATTTCAGAATAGCCTTGGCGATGACCTTGTTGTTTCTTAGAGTTTTTTCGACGTCTTAACTTAAAAATGCGGACTTTGTCACTTTTGCCATGGCTGAGGATTTTAGCTTTGACTGTAGCACCTTCAACAAGTGGCGTTCCAACATTAACGTTATCTCCATCGGAATGCAGTAGAACCTTATTTATCACAATTTGGCTTCCTACCGCCTCTTTTAATCGTTCAACCCGAAGTTTTTGTCCAGAGGCAACCTTGTACTGTTTCCCCCCGCTTTCAATTATCGCAAACATTGACCAACCGTCGAAAAATTTTTAATCAGCCCGTAATCCTACAAAAAAAAACCTATTTGTTCAAGTAAACCTTTATAATTTATGGAGAAAGGTGATTTTTAAACGCCAAAACGAAAAGCGTTTTTAATCGTTAAGGTATGATTCCAAATATAATTACTGATACTATCCCCAACGAAATGTCTGCGGTCAATGAGATGATTCGCAACCAGCTGTATTCTCAAGTGGACTTAATCAAAGACGTTAGCTCATACATAATTAAGGGTGGAGGTAAACGCTTGCGTCCCGCATTGGTAATCCTTTCCTCCCTTGCCTCTGGATACTCTGGGGGTAGTGACCACCTTAAGTTAGCCGCAGTTGTAGAATTTATTCATACCGCAACTTTGCTCCATGATGATGTAGTTGATGGCTCATCCCTTCGTAGGGGAAATGCCACCGCAAATGTTGTTTTTGATAACTCTGCAACAGTTTTGGTGGGTGACTTTTTATATTCCCGGGCCTTTCAGATGGTGGCAGAAATACACAATCATGAGGTAACTAAGGCCTTAGCTAACGCAACAAACACTATTGCCGAAGGAGAGGTTCAGCAGTTGGTTAATTTGCAGAACCCTGAAGTGTCGGAAGAGATATACTACAAGATAGTCGGGTCAAAAACGGCCCAGTTATTTGAGGCCGCTGGTCGCTTAGGTGCCATCATAGCTAATATCCAGGAAGATGTGCAGGAAGCTTTGGCGGCCTACGGCTCCCATATGGGAACAGCGTTTCAGTTAATAGATGATGCACTCGATTATTCGGGTGATGTAGCTAAGATAGGTAAGAAATTGGGAGACGATCTATCCCAGGGAAAAGTTACATTGCCTCTGATTCATGCGATGTCATATGGATCAAAACAAGAGGCAAAGTTTATTCGAGATACCATTCTCGCTAGGTCGACCGCTGATATGATAAATGTTATCGAGGTTTTAGAAAAAACAGGCTCTATTAGCTATGTTTATGGTAAGGCCGATTATGAGGTGAAGCGTGCAGTTGATGCTTTAGAAAATGTCCCAGATACGAGATTTAAGAAATGCATGGTAGATTTAGCCATATTTGCCGTTGAAAGGAACCAGTGACCAATCCTCTCCTGGTATTGTGGGGACGGTTTTCCCATGAAAGCCTCCGAGGGAGAAAATCCATCTACATGCTGTGGTTGACAAAGCCGAATGGGTTGCCGGTTGGGTTGCGGTTAATTCTCTACGGTGGCAATATGCTCGGGATAAATGGATCAAATTTAAAGGGACTGATAAATTGGCTAAATACGTCCTATTAATCCTTGTAACTCTTTTCGCTATCCAGTTAGTGAGGGGTGTACGAAGGATTAAAAACTCCCGACGAGATAGTGAAGTAACTAAGGAAAATATGATCGTTTGTGATTATTGCCATGTTCATTTTCCGCAGAGTGAAAAAGTAGTTTTTCAGGGCCGGGTATTTTGCTCAAAAGATCATCAAAGAGAGTTTAATGGGTGATCACCGCCGTGCAGATGGGGAGGATGACGCATCATATGATGGGGTTGGCCTCTGGTCTGTTAATGAGTATGGATATTTGTCATCAGCGGATATCCAAGAATCCCCCAATCAAAATGAAAGACCTGAGGGCACAAAGATTCAATTGCTGGTTATTCATTGCATAAGTCTTCCTCCCGGGAAGTATGGGGGTGTCGATGTGAAAAATTTTTTTTTAAACAAGTTGGATCCATCTGACCATCCATATTTTCGTGGGATTGCAAATACAAAAGTTTCAGCCCATTTTTTCGTTTGCAGAAAGGGACAAGTCACACAATTCGTTTCGTGTTTGAGGCGAGCATGGCATGCAGGTGACTCCATCTGGCACGGTAAGTCCGGTTGTAATGATTTTTCGATTGGCATAGAGCTGGAGGGCACAGATAAATCTGTATTCACTGAAGCACAGTACGGAAGTTTGGCCAAATTATCGTCAATTCTAGTAAAGAAGTATAGGATCAAAGATATTGTCTCGCATGGGGATATAGCCCGACCGAAAGGCAGAAAAACCGATCCGGGGGTTTTATTTGATTGGGATAAATACCGCACCATGATGGAGGTAGATTAAATAAGCGTGGAAGACCAGAAAAGGATAATAAAAAACCAAAGCTGAGAAAAGTCTTTGTCTAAAAAACTTATACCAATTCGCCAGACTTGGCGGGTGTTTTGTAGGGAGGGTAAAAAATCCCTTGACAGTTAGCCCATAGATACTAAGAATAGGGGCTATATAAATAAAAAATACAACATATAGTAGTTCAACAAAAAGTATAAGAGCCTGAAACTTTTAAATATGTACTGGAGGGATAATGCAGCTTGCAACAGACCGAACTTCATCGATTTCCGTCGGTGAGATCGAGGATAAAGAGTCTAAAGATCGACAGTCGTCGATGTCTTACCCTCATCACAAGGTAATTCGTCGTAACGGAGCAGTGGTCAATTTTGATCCATCCAAGATAAGTCTTGCTCTCACCAAGGCTTTCTTGGCGGTAAGTGGAGGGCAGGGTGCAGCATCAGCTAAAATTAGGGATTTGGTTTCATCTCTTACCAAAACGGTGGTTCATGCGTTACCCGGTCGACATCCTGAAGGGGGAACCTTTCACATAGAAGACATTCAGGATACGGTTGAATTAGCTCTGATGAGGGCTGAACAGCACGAAGTCGCCCGAGCCTATGTCCTTTACAGAGAGAGACGTAATACTGAGAGGGCCCAAAGAAAGGAGGAAAAACCATCCTCGGAAGTTCTTGACATAAAAGTTCGAGGTGAGTTCGGTCTCAGAGTGCTCGATATCGGAGAGTTGCAGGCACTTGTTGATGAGTGTTGTGAAGGTCTGGGAGATACGGTAGAGCAGGAATTAATACTGAAGCTGACCGTCAGAGACCTATACGATGGCGTATCAATTGAAGAAGTCGACAAGAGTATCATTATGGCATCCAGGTCACTGATCGAGAAAGAGCCTAATTACAGTTTTGTGACGGCACGGTTACTGTTAAACAGCATAAGAAAGGAAGTCTTGGGGGAAGATTGCAGACATTCTGAAATGGGCAGCCTTTACAAAAATCATTTTCCATCATTTATCAGCATGGCCGTAGAGAAGAACCTACTAGACAAAAAGTTATTAAATTTTGATCTTCAAAAGCTGGCTAATGCGATAGAAGCTGAAAATGACATGAAATTTGGGTATTTGGGACTTCAAACCCTGTATGACAGATACTTCTTACATTCCAATAATAAGCGGATAGAGCTTCCGCAGTCATTTTTTATGAGAGTAGCCATGGGTTTGGCTATCGGAGAATCTGAGAGAGAAGGGAGAGCGATAGAATTTTATAAAGTCCTTTCAAGTTTTGAGTTTATGAGCTCAACACCAACTTTGTTCAATTCGGGGACTATTAGGTCTCAATTGTCTAGCTGTTACTTGACAACTATCTCGGATGATTTGGACGGGATTTATGAGGGGATAAAAGAAAATGCTCTTTTGTCAAAATTTGCTGGTGGGCTAGGAAATGATTGGACATCAGTCAGAGCACTGGGATCTCATATTAAAGGCACCAACGGAAAATCTCAGGGAGTTGTGCCCTTTCTGAAAGTTGTTAATGATACAGCAGTTGCAGTAAATCAGGGTGGCAAGAGAAAAGGAGCGGTTTGTGCCTATTTGGAAACTTGGCATCTAGATATAGAAGAATTTCTTGAGTTAAGAAAAAATACCGGAGATGATAGGCGTCGAACCCATGACATGAATACTGCTAATTGGATTCCTGACTTATTTATGCAGCGAGTTCATGCTAATGAGGAGTGGACACTTTTTTCGCCAGCCGACGTTCCTGATTTACATGAACTCTACGGGGAGAAATTCAACCTAGCATATAAGCAGTACGAGAAGAAAGCCGAGACGGGTGATATTCCTCTTTTTAAGAAAGTTAATGCTGCAGAGCTTTGGAGAAAAATGCTGTCGATGTTATTTGAAACCGGTCATCCGTGGATAACATTCAAGGATCCTTGTAACATAAGGAGTCCGCAAAATCATGTGGGAGTGGTTCATAGCTCTAACCTTTGTACAGAAATCACCTTAAATACATCTGACAGAGAAATAGCTGTATGCAATCTGGGCTCAGTTAATCTTACCGCCCATTTAACAAATGGAGAAGTTGATCTGCAAAAGCTGAGACGGACAATCTCCACGGCAATGCGTATGCTAGATAATGTTGTAGATATTAATTTTTATGCGGTTGATAAGGCTAGGAACTCGAACTTGAAACATAGACCAGTGGGACTCGGTATGATGGGGTTTCAGGATTGTTTGCACATGATGAAGATCCCCTATGCTTCAACACAGGCAGTCGAGTTTGCAGACAAAATTACAGAGTCTCTTTGCTACTATGCCTATTGGGCCTCCACTGAGTTGTCTGAAGAGAGAGGCCGGTATACAACTTTTGATGGGTCACTTTGGTCGCAAGGTATACTACCACATGATACTGTCGATTTACTGCGAAGAGAAAGAGGAGGAGATGTAGAGCTCGACATGAGGTCTTCGATGGATTGGGATGCTCTCAGGCAGCGAATCCAACGTTATGGCATAAGAAACTCAAATTGTGTTGCGATAGCACCTACTGCCACCATTGCTAACATAGTTGGAGTTTCGGCATCTATAGAGCCAACATTTCAGAATCTTTATGTGAAGTCCAATCTCTCAGGAGAGTTTACAGTAACAAATAAGTACTTAGTCAACGAGTTGAAGAAGTTGAGCTTGTGGGATGACGTGATGATTGCTGATCTTAAGTATTTTGATGGATCCTTGGCTAAGATTGATAGAGTACCAGCTGCAATCAGAGAGTTATATGCTACAGCTTTTGAAATGGGTTCAACTTGGCTGGTTGAGTGTGCGGCTCGTAGACAAAAGTGGATTGATCAAGCTCAGTCACTCAATATATACATGGCAGGGGCTTCCGGTAAGAAGTTAGATGAAATTTATAAACTAGCGTGGAAAAGAGGCCTTAAAACCACGTACTATTTGAGAACATTGGGTGCTACTCATGTGGAAAAAGCCACCGTAAGTTCGGGCAGTTTAAATGCAGTTCCTACCCAATCGACAAACTCTCAAGTGGGTGTTCAAACTTCTGGAGAAGGGGGAGACCAGTTCTGTTCTATTTATGATCCAGAGTGTGAAGCATGTCAGTAAAAGAGCAGAGCTAAGTTCGTAGAAAAATAAGTAAAATAGATGAAAACAAATAACAAAATAAAAATATAAGGTAAAAATAATATGTTGCAGTTTGAAGAAGAGATAGAAAGTGGTGGTGGAAATAAATTATCTGGGTCGCATGTTCCTATCAAATCCGATGATGATAATCAGTTAAATAATGTAGCCTACGGGCCAAGGGATCAAAACGATGTAACTGCTAGCAGAGTACGGCTAGAGGATAAACGGATAATCAATGGAAAAGCTGATGTTAATCAGCTGGTTCCATTTAAATATAAATGGGCATGGGAAAAATATTTGTCAGGATGTGCTAACCATTGGATGCCGCAAGAAATTAATATGAACAGAGATATAGAGCTTTGGAAAGATCCAAAAGGTTTGACTGAGGATGAAAGGCTCATCGTTAAACGAAACCTGGGCTTTTTTGTCACAGCTGATTCGCTTGCTGCCAACAATATTGTCCTTGGTACTTACAGACATATAACAGCACCTGAGTGTAGGCAATATTTACTCAGACAGGCTTTTGAGGAGGCGATACACACTCATGCATATCAGTATATAGTTGAGAGTTTAGGGCTTGACGAATCGGAAATTTTCAATGCCTACAAAGAGGTTGATAGTATTAGAGCAAAAGATGAATTTCTAATACCATTTATTGAAACTCTAACAAACCCAGATTTTAAAACTGGAACGCATGAAAGTGATCAACAACTATTAAAAAGCCTAATTGTATTTGCCTGCATTATGGAGGGGCTATTTTTCTACGTGGGTTTTGTTCAGATCCTAGCTTTGGGAAGACAAAACAAAATGACTGGAGCTGCTGAGCAGTACCAGTACATACTCAGAGATGAATCAATGCACTGTAATTTCGGTATTGACCTAATCAACCAACTAAAATTAGAAAATCCAGGTTTATGGACTGAAGCCCTTCGAAAAGAAGTGACCGCGTTAATCAAGCAAGGAGTTGAACTAGAATATCGTTATGCAGAAGATACCATGCCACGAGGGGTTTTGGGATTGAATGCGCCTCAGTTTAAAGAGTATCTTCGCTATGTGGCAAATAGGCGATGCCAACAAATAGGAATAGACCTGATTTACGAGGGGGCTGCCAATCCATTCCCATGGATGTCGGAGATGATGGACTTAAAAAAGGAAAGAAACTTTTTTGAGACTAGAGTAATAGAGTATCAGACTGGGGGAGCTCTAAATTGGGAGTAATCATGCATAGATACAATATAGGCGATAAAAAAGGTGAGATGTTAGGGTTTTTTCATAACAACCGACCTGATAGCTCGATATGCAATCATATTTTATATGAAGGTAAATACAAAGTTGGCAGGTCCATATCGCTGAGCCACGACGTGTTTTATAACTTAATAAATGCTATTTAACTTATATTCCTAGGAGGTGATTGAAATGGCAGTAAAGAGAAAACCAGCTAAGAGGAAAGTGGCTGCTAAAAAGAAACAGGCAGTGAAGAAAAAGGGATTGGCTAAGAAAAAAACAATGGCCAAGAGAAAAGTAGCGAAG
>CACOJS010000016.1 GCA_902627495.1 Hydrogenophilales bacterium
TATCAATTGAAATGGTACCGCTTTTCTTAAATTTTCCGTTTACGCTTGAAAATGCTTCCGTAGTATTCGTTATAGCGGGCACGGGAGACGTAATCGTTCCTGTAGTACCTGTTGCCCGAGCGTTATAAGTTATTGTTGAGACATCTCCCTCTGATGCCGCATACTTAAAGAAGAGATTTGCACCGCTCTGAATAATTTCTCTTCCTGATCCAGACCCCCAAGCCGTGCTTAAGTCTAAGACAGCCTTTATTTTCTGAGCAACCGTTGTTGTGCTAGCAATGTCCGACGAAGTTAGAGTAACGTCCACACCACCTATTGTTAAAAATCCAGTAGCTGGAGTGCCTCCGATTACCACCTTCTGCACTTCACCAGCATCAGCACCTGAAACTGGCCTCGTGGTTGTTGGATTAACAAATACTTGATTAAATGTTCCCTCAGAAACAGCCTTGTGTAATGGTTGAACCCCTACCCGTACTCCAGCTTCCCCTGTAAGAACAGGAAAACCATTCCATTCCGTCATGCCAGCGGTACGAGCAATCTCTTGTTTTAGCTGTTGAAACTCAATGTTGAGATAGCCTCTCTGATCACCCGTATTGGTATCATTAATCGCCTGTAGTGCAAGCTCTCGCATCCGCTGGAGCATATTATTTATCTCTCCGGTTGCACCCTCAGTTGTTTGAATAAGTGATATGGCGTCTCCTGCATTCCTCACGGCCATATTTAAAGACCTGATTTGCTGGGTCATACGATCAGAGATGGCAAGACCTGCTGCATCGTCTGCGGAAGAGTTAATCCTCTTACCGGTTGAGAGCTGCTGCATAGCCGCCTTCATATCACGCTGGTTAACTTTTAAAGAACCCTGGGAATAAAGGGCCTTGACGTTCGTATTGATGACTGTCACAACAGCATCCTCCTATCACTATTAATTGATTGCCAACCATTAGCCGTAACTAACAATTGACCTTTTACTGGACTTATAAGCAGAAGCCGTGCCAGATAAAATAAGATTAAATTAAACATACACTTATAGATTTCCTCTATCCTTTTTAGATTAAGGGCCCTGCTAGGTGGCAAATTTTTGTCGATACTCCGGTGGATATTTGCCACATCAATAAAATATCTACTCGACATCGTTACTTCCCTGTTTTTGATGAATTTTTTTTACAACATCGTTACCGAGCATCTCCTCACTAATCTTCAAACGAATTCTGAGATCCTCAGTGTCAGGTGATCCCTTTAAGTCAATTAATATTGAGAGTGCAACGAAAGCTGTTTTCCAATCTTTTAACTGCTCAGCCAAAACCGCACAGTCCTCGACGATTTCTAAGTTTTCTGGAAACCTACATAGACCATTTTTAGCCATATCCAGTGCCTCATCTAGCTGAAAGTTACAACGTAGAGCCCTAATATGGAGTTGATAGGTCAATGCTGCAGTCCGGTCACCTTGAATAGCATATAGTCGTTTTAATAAATCTACGGAGTCCTGCCAATCCTGCCTGACTACCGAAACTAAAGAACTAATAGCCAAAACTTCTTCATTTTCTGGGTAAACCACTAGGCTGTTTTTAGCTACCTTGGTAGCTTCATCAACTTTATCTTTAGCAACCAACCATTGTATTCGCTCTCTAATCTGTGCTGGCGACAGCTTTGAAATATCCAAATTCGACATATCTGGAGACACAATGGGTTTACTATGGGTATCTCTCTCCCTCACCTGTTCCATACTAAACTCTCCCTTGATTTAAAATTCATGTTCGTCAAAATATCATTAAAAAATTCCATAATGCCCATAGTCCTGCAAAAGACATGCCAGGCTGTCAAAAAAAACAAATGCTCTAGTTTAAGATGAAAAAATGTAGAATTATCATGCAAATACATGATTTCTTGAAAATACGTTTCTCTAAGAGTCAGCCTTCTAAATACCTTACCGTCTGAAATATATTTGCCAAAACTGATTATTTTCTAAAGAGACCCTTCAATCAGGCGACCATTAAATATATGAGTAAAGAAAAGCCCACTAAGTTAGCCAAGCTGTTTTCCTGGAATACCTTGACCCTGGTAATAACAGTTTTTAACGCCCTTATACTTTTGGCCCCCTATCACCAAGCCTTGGCTGTGCCCCGCTGGGAGTTGGTTCTCCAGGAGGGGAATGGGGATCGCGTCTTCATTGATCGCCGAAGTAAGCTTCAAGTGGGTAACATGATTACGCTTTGGATGCTAGAGGACTACAAGAACGGGCAGCAAGACTACACTAAAAGGTGGTACTCTCTTACTTCAAAAAATATCTTTGATTGTCCTGCACGAGTTTATCGTCGAATACATACATCCGCCTACAATGGGTCAATGGGATACGGCCAAATTGTAAGAGCTCGCCTTCTTAATTCAAAATGGGTGCCAGTGAAAAGTGGAAAATTATTCGCGGCTATCTGTACGGGATTCAAAAGAAGCCAATAGGAGGTAGGTGATCTTAGATCAATAACAAACAACTCATAGGAATTCTCTTATGGTCCTTTGGTGGTTTTCCCGATGTAAAAATATAAAATTTGTCTGATAGGTGGCATCCGAGATTTCAGTTAACCTAATCAAGCGCGAATTATGTATAGCAAAACATAGATAACCATATTCTCCCAAATATTCAATGACTTTATTAGGGTGGTATCCAAATTTTGCAGACCACTTTCTTAGCAACTCACAAAAGATAAAGGGTTTATTCTCTCTAAGATATGCCGATGCTCCTTGCAAAACTAACAATTCACTGCCTTCCACATCGCATTTTATAAAATCCACTGGATTTTTGACAGAAAAAAAATAATCATCAAATGTTGTGGCGTCCACTTCTATTTGATTAATTACATCCCTCCCTTGAATATTAATCAATGAAGCACTGCCCGTCTCCTCTTTGCACCAATGAAATATGACTGTTCCTTCATTATCCAAAAGAGCCTTATTTATCAGGGTGACATTCTGTATTTCGTTTAATCTAATGTGCTCACTCAATAGGGAAAAAGTCCTAGGGATAGCCTCAAAAGCAAAAACATGCTTCACCATATCTTCCTTTGCAAACCTCATGGTGTACCAACCAACATTAGCTCCTACATCAACAATGACTTGAGATTGAGAAGCCATAAAATCTAAAACATCCCTCTCTAAAGGTTCAAATGCACCAAAGTTAATAATTTCAATAGGAATAAACCGACTGTCATATGGGTCTAGATAAAATTTAATATTTTTTTCCCTAACAGTAGCAATAATTCTGTCGGCGTTGATCTCAATGCTACTAATTTCAGATCTGCCAAGAAGAGACTGATAGACAAATAATGATCGATGCAGGTTATGCATCGTATTAATATAGACATGCTTATCAATATCTCCGGTCAGATATCGATCGTATAGCTCCATATACCTGTCTGGATTAAAGATATCTTTCTTATCCAACCGAATAACTTTCCACTGTACGCTTGAACCCCTTTGTCAATCCAACCATTTCAGACCAACCTAAGTCTCTGATTTTATTGCAGTCAACTTGTGTTCGTGAGAACTCCACTCGACTAGTTCGGGGACTACCTTGTTTAAAAATAACCGATAATTTTTTTTCAGGAAAGACTTCATTTACCAACTTGAAAGCCAAGTCCTTTATTTTTATTTCGGTGTCAGTAGCTAAATTATAAGCTTCGCCATTCTCACCATTTATTAGGACCAGAATAATACCTGCTACAACGTCTGATACATAGCAGAAATTTCTGTAGGCCATGCCATCACTTTCGAGAATAATATTTCTACGTAAGACCAATGCCTCTATAAAGTCAGCAAAAGATCGGCCATCATTAAAATTGATACCGGGACCATAACTAATAGATGGTCTGACTGTTGTCACTGGTATTCCAAATTTTTTTCCCCAAGCAAAAGAAATAGTTTCTCCCATTCGTTTACTCTCAAGGTACACACTCTCAGGCAGTGCAGGATCAAGTGACCCGAATACATTCTCTTTATTGGGACGCTCATTATCTGGCACGAAGCCATAGACCCCCGAGGTGCTCATGAATAAAAAATTATCGATTTGGCAGGATTGTAAACTCGAAAACAGATTAATAGTTCCTACTGTGTTAGGCAGAATTGCACTGGTTGGATCGGCATTAAATACGGTTGGAGAGGCTGCACTAGCGGTATGTAGTATAAAATTGACATCGAAGTCGAATTTTTGATTCGACAAAAGATCCCATTCAACAAAACTTAAGTGTGGAAACTGTTTTTTTTCTACACGGTATTTCTCGGCCGTTTGGATAATATTTCGTGAGGTGGTAATGATTTTGAGGCCATAGTCGCACTGCTCAGATATAAAAATTAATGTGCGTATTAAATGACCTGCCAGAAAGCCACCACCTCCTGTGATTAAAACAGTTTTATCTTTAAGTCGTGACCACGGGTATTCGCGAGATATAACTTGCTTATAGTCCTCATGGAGTATTTCGGATTTTCCCATAATCGTCCGATCGACTAATCGGCCCTCTGAGATTTCACATATTTAAGAAAAATATCGTCCTCCAATTCTTTTTTTTCTATTATCACTTTTGTTTTCTCCAAAGCGTAATAAGTCTCCTGAATACTATCTTGATAGGACGTAAAAAAAATCTCTGGGACCTGACTGACTAAACGATTATTATTGCCCGTATATACTGTACCCATTCCTGGGGTAAGGATCTTAATATCCACATCTTTGCGAGCTAGTTTCCCTACTATCTTTGCTATCTCTAATAATTCTATCGATTCATGCGGGCAAATATTGAATTCATTATATTTCAGATCGGCACCAAGTAAACTAATGACTATGTTAAACAAATCTTTGATATACAGGTAATCAAAACAAGCATTTTGGTTAATAATAATCGGCAGCCCAACTAAGGTTTTAGCAATAGTATTTGAAATAAATTTAAACCGATAATCCTCTAGTGCGCCGAACACTCCAAACAATCTCAGATTTATAAGATTGGGGCTATCAATTGCTCGAATATACTTGGTTATCGTGTATTTGGAATAACTATGGGGATCTCGGGGTACATCAGAATCAAAATACGCCTCCTCCATGCCTCCCCTCCAAGCACCTCGGGAATAATCTGAGCCTGATGTAAAGTTAAGAAATTTAGTCTCAGAGTTACATACTCTATGTAGATTGAAAAACATGCGAAGATTATCTTCACAAACAGTTGCTTCATACTTTTTATCAATGGCCTCACTGGTTGCTAGATGAAGGATATAGTCGGGTTTAATTCTATCAATATACTTTTTAACTTGACCATGCTCACGGAGATCAAGCTCAGATTTTATGGGTGAAAAAACTTGGAATCGTTTGTCAGACTGAAAAAAAGCTTTAAAACTTTTTCCTATAAACCCCTCAACACCAGTCAGCAATATGGAAAAACTACCTTTCATGATTTTTTCGTCGCATGTCTATTTTAAACACCAAAATCCTACAGGGTAACAACTTTGTAGATACCACTAATTAAGAATATCATTAAGCATATCGACATAAAACTCCAAAAGCATAGTAATCAAATCGAAAAATTTTATTTTAATCAATACTAAAAGCCATCGATTCCGTAAAAACGACAAGCGTCCTCAAAAAAACAGACTACAGCTAAGAAAAAGTCTTTATAAACCTCATTAATGACATTTTACTAAACATCTGTTATTTTAAAGACCTGAAATATTAGTAACTTAAGCTTGGTGGTGGGAGTTTGCCTACCCTCACGGTTTTATGGTGACGACAAAAAGGGGATAAAGATGTCTACTGATCAAACAGATCCTTCCAGTGACGAACAAGTAAGTCCGGAAGAGGCTTCCGAGCTTCTAATCTCAATGTCTTACGAAGCAATCACATATCTAGATAGAGCTATTCCAGAATATGAAAAAATTGCAAAAAACCTAGAAAACTCAGAAACGAGTCTAGAGGCAATAGGAGAGTTGGGAAAAGCAGAAGATGGATTAAAATGGTTGGCACTCTACGCACATCAATGTATTGAGTCCGGGAAGGAAGTTCTTAGTTCTGATATTCGGGAAAAATTTATACCTTTTAAAAACAATCTTTTGCCTGCTGTTCGTCAAATAATCGGAGAACTAGAGAAAGTGGACAAGAGTGCCTTACCTCAAGTGATTACAGAGCATATGCTACCCCTGTTTGGAGAACTTCATGTTGCTGCCAAAGACGCCTTGGCACACCTTGGAAAAAACTACCAAAATGAAGACGCTGATAAAGCTTAAACTAAAAAAATAGGTACTTTATAATCGGTTCCTTCACACACTGATAAAATGTTACCTTTTTTGGTTAAATTCTAACCTCAATGCAAAAAAAATTATATAATTTTAATATAATCATAAGCTTAATAAGTATCTCTTGTAAACAAAGTTAGAGTAATTTACATATGGCCTTGACCGCAAAAATTGAGAAAATTAAGATACGTGTTCTCCAAATCCTTGACCCGCCAGCCAGAAACGATATAGCTAGTAAAGTCTGCTCAATTTTTATTGCAACGCTCATAATAGCCAATATTACGGCTGTAATTTTAGAGTCAGTACCTGCATATCACGCAAAGTTTGGGAAGTTTTTCAACAACTTTGAGTTTTACTGCATTATAGTGTTCACCGTAGAATATTTGCTTAGGGTATGGTCGAGCGGGTCCCGATATACCAAAGATCACGGGGGAAGTTGGAGGGGACGCAAGGAGTATATTTTTAGCTTTTTCGGCCTAGTTGACCTTTTAGCCACACTTCCCTACTACCTACAAATGTTTCTGCCGGGAGCAGACCTTAGGGCGATCCGAGTCGTAAGAATGCTACGTATCTTCAAACTATCCCATTATAACTCAGCCCTGGAAGACCTCTATAGTGCAGTGCGGGATGCTAGGCAATCATTCGTCGCTGCTCTCTACATTTTGGCCATTGCCATAGTAGTAACTTCGGCCCTGATGTATTACGTTGAACATGATGCTCAGCCTGAAAAGTTTTCATCTATTCCGGCGGCCATGTGGTGGGCTATAATTAGCCTAACTACGGTAGGGTATGGGGATGTTTACCCTATAACGCCTCTCGGGCAGATCATTGGCACTATCACGGCTTTTGTTGGGGTCTGCACTGTAGCCATGTTGACAGGTATTGTCGCCGCAGCTTTTGCTAATCAAATGGATAGACGGAAAACCTTGTTTGAATCAGAGGTCAGGGCCGCGCTGAGTGATGGTATTATCTCGTCAGATGAACAAGGTAGTTTGGAAAAATTACAAAAAGAATTTAATTTATCAGATGATGTAGTAGAAGCTTTAACAAAAGCTGTTCAAAGCGAGTCAGAAAAGAAATAGTATTTTATTTACAAATCACCTTCCTGTACGCTATTTTTTTACCAAAAATTTGCAAGGTGACAACACGATACCGAGAATAAATTGATAATCACTCAAAATGCCTGAATCCGAAAAAGTCTCTTATGCAAAAACTGTATACGGACAAAAAGAAATTGACGCTGTGGTCAAGTGCCTTCGTGAGTCTACTCAGATGGGCAACTATTCACGTAAATTTGAAGCAAAAATAGCTTCTTTATTTAATAAACACGACTGCCTGTATGTAAATTCTGGTTCATCTGCTTTGTTTATTGGCATAGAAGCCCTCGATTTTCCATTGGGTGCTGAGGTTATTACACCAGCCCTGACCTTTTCAACTACGGTCGGATGTCTTATAAAAAACAACCTAATTCCGGCATTTGTTGACGTGGAGCCTCTAACCTATTGTATTGATTCAAATAAAATAGAAGAGATGATAAATGATAATACAGTAGCAATCTTAGCACCGAATTTAGTGGGAAATGTATGCGATTGGGCTCATATTCGCGAGATTGCCAATCAATATGATTTGATTGTTATTGAGGACTCGGCTGACACGCTGGGAGCAACAATAAATGGTAAAAGTACTGGTTTTTTCTCAGATATGTCTATCACCAGTTTTTACGGCTCTCACATCATAAACTGTGCCGGAAATGGAGGGGCTCTATGCCTAAATGATAAAGGCTTAATTAGTAAGGCAAAACTTCTCAGATCATGGGGGCGGAGTTCATCATTATTTGACGAAAAAAGTGAGGCGATTGAAAACAGATTTAATGTAAATTTGGACGGATACGCCTATGACGCGAAATTCGTGTTTGAAAATATTGGGTATAACCTAGAAGGAAGTGAGATTGGTGCCGCCTTCGGGTTGGTCCAGTTGGAAAAACTGGAAAAGAATATCCAAGCAAGAAAAACAAATTTTGTGCTCCAAACTCAATTTTTCAAACAATATGAAGAGTTCTTTGACACCCCTCAACAAAGCTGCGACGTGAGTACTGGTTGGCTGGCCTACCCTATTCTTATCCGGCCTGATGCTCCCTTTAACAGGCAAGAATTCCAGATTTTCCTTGAAGAAAATGACATTCAAACTCGAGTAGTCTTTACCGGTAATATTATTCGGCAACCAATGTGCAAAGGAAAAAAACTGAAACTCAACAAGGGTGGTTATGAAAATGCTGACAATGTCATGGCTAGAGGGGTATTACTCCCGGTCCACCATGGCTTAACTGATGAGATGTTAACAAAAGTATGGTCTACCATCGAAAAATTTATTGTTAAAACCTCCTGAATATCTCCCTTCTAAAATCTTGTAAACCTGATGTTACTTGATTGTTCCACCCTAATAAACTTTATTAAATTACTAGAGCAAAGATAAACAGATTAATAAAAAAAGAGCTAGTTGTTGTTTTAATGAAAGAAAGAAAGTAATTAATTATAATCTTTGTGTTAATTGACCTAAAATCTAACCACCAATTAATAAAGCCTAATGATTTGGTGTCGATTATCTAATATGTGGAAAATCGCGTACCCGACAAACACAGATTAAGTAGAATTAACGTGAAAACTAGTATATTAAAAATAGAAAAACCCCAAAAAAAAACATATATTTATGGGCTCGGTACTGCAGGGAAATGGCTTGCTACGTCCCTGAGAAGCGAGGTAGCTGGATTTATTGATTCAGATAAGAAAAAATCCACTAAAAAGTTTAATCAAATCCCAGTATATTCTCCAAGTGAGGCCAAACTTGTACTTGATTCCAATTCCTATGTGATTGTCACTGTTCTTGATATTCAGGATGTCATCGAGAACGTCTTAGCACTGCCTACCAAGGATTGGGTTGCTTTGGGATGCTATCTAAATGATACAAAGGTGGATGTTACTTTATTGGGCGAGAATATTTCGTATATTGAATATGCTCTAAAAGCAGTAGAGGAATGCCATAAAGCATATTTTTCTAAAGACAAATTGTTTTTAAAAGCAATAGATGTTGTAATTACAGAGAGATGCTCGCTGAAATGCAAAGATTGTTCTAATCTAATGCAGTATTATTCATCGCCCGACAATATTCCATTTGAGGAAATCATTAAAGACTTTGATAAGCTCTTAAATACGGTCGATCATGTTTATGAACTTAGACTGATCGGGGGAGAGCCCTTCATGAATAAAGATATTTATAGAATACTCCGGCATCTTTGCAACGAGAAAAAAATCAACAAAATCGTAATCTACACCAATGCAACCATCCCATTGAAAACTGACCAACTTGATGTTTTAAAGAACCATAAAATTGTCTTTTCGGTTACCGACTATGGTAATTTATCTCGTAATACGTCCAAAGTCATTAATACATTACAGGAAAACAAAATCCCATACCGACATTATCCACCTCAAAACTGGACGGATAGTGGAGTGATTCATGACCACAAACGAAACACTAAAGAAATGGAAGAATTATTTGATCAATGTTGTGGTAAAAATTTACTAACAGCAACAGATGGCTTACTTTTCCGGTGTCCCTTCGCAGCCAATGCTCATCGGCTCAAAGCAATTCCCTTTGATAAGAAAAACAGCATTCCTTTGGGGTCATCAAAATCAGATATTACCGACTACACATCAAAAATTAGTTACCTTCCTGCCTGTAACTATTGCAAAGGGAGATCTTATGATTCCCCAGAAATTGAACCAGCAATACAGACCAAAAAACCCCTTAAATACAAAGTATATAATTTAGTGGATGTCAGCTGAGAAATCAATTATTGGTATAGTTATTCCATGCTACAACAATGGTGACACCATTACACGCTGTCTTGATTCTGTAAAGAGTGCGAAGGCAAGTTTAGGATCCCAAGTATTATGTGTTTGTATTGATGATAATTCAATAGATCAAACTTTAACGATTATTAACCAATATAAAATGCAAGGGGTGGTTGACATTGTAATTTCTAATTCAACTAATCTTGGTGTTTCGTCATCCCGCAATCTAGGAATTATAGAATGCAAAGAGACTGATTGGATTTGTTTTTTGGACGCTGATGATGTCCTATCTCAAAGCTTTCCTATCGTAGAAGAGTATTTGACTTCTTCAGTGTCGCAGATTATCGGATCCCATCTTTGTAATGACGGCAAGTCAAAGAACAGGAAAATACATCACTTACCTTATTCGAAAAATCTAAGCGAGTCGGATTGCGTTACCTATGTTGAAAATTACCTAAAACAACCTAATCGCTTCTCCCTTTTCACGTCCTGCTGGGCACGTCTTTACAAAACCAAGACAATTATCAATAAACAAACAATTTTTTTTAATGAGAAGATGAATACAGCAGAAGATGCTGACTTCAGCTTTAGAGTTCTTCTGAGAGATCCTAGGTGTATGTATCTTAGAGAGGAATTATATGAAAATTATGTATCCATCAATCATAGACCATCACTCAGTGCTGCTTTTGCCGCCCAGCGACCAATGGTTAATCTCTTCAGTTTTTTGTGGGCAGTCAGATCAGCTAGAAATGTAATTATCAAATATAGTTCACCTGTACGCTCGAAGTTAAAAAGAGAAATACACCATTGCATCAGCTGTTATTTAATGATTTATTACGTGAGATCTACCCTCGGCACTGACTCATTCCGCCAGCTGCTGTTAAAGGCCAGGAAGATATTCAAGTATACAGAGGGTGGCTATCTTCGCGATTGTCTGGATGACTACGATGCAAAAAAAGCAAAAGGAAGTTATTTTCTTGCATTTCTTATCAAGAAAAAAAGGAAATTTTTAAGCTATGTCTTTTCTCTTTATCTGCGAAGACGGCGATATGGATAGACTGTTTAAGACACCGTCCAGTGTGGTGGTGGCCTGACCAACATCTCTACTCTCCTTGGTTGCCGCAATCTCATCCCATTTAGCTCTGTTAGAGCCCATATTGTAAGCCGGAAGTCCATAGGACATACACTTTTTACATATTTCTGTCAGATTTTTCCTCTTTTGAATATCAGCTGGACTAGCCTTGAGAAAGTTATTAGCAACCACGTTACTGTCCCGATTAAAAACAGTACAGCACACTGGCACGGTAAGATCAGAATTGATATTTACTTGATTATCTCTATACCCACAGACCCCTATTGAATTCCGATCCATTTTAGACGCAGCAATTCCTTCATCAATATCAACCAAAAGATTGTCTGTCAGTAACTTGGTTTGAAAATCAGGTTGTCCCTCACAATGACGGATAACCCTCTCCAAAGGCATAACAAGTGCGTGCACAGTAGACAAAACAAATCCCAATTCTCTACATAGTTCTGTCATCTTTTCAAGATTAATACCATTGTTATCTCGATAGAGATGATAATTAACGTCAACTAAGGTCCCAGCTTTATGTTTATCCAAGAGGTACCTCAACTTGTATAGATTAGACTTTACTAAATTTACATCACCTCCAGCATGAGTATTGTTATATGCCTCCGGATAATATCCGGATGTCGATATTTTGAGGTAATCAGGAGACTGCTCAATAACCTTCTCCAGCCTATTTTCAAATCGAATAGAAAGATTACTAGAAAGAGCAACTGCAATATTTCTGTCATGTAAATATCTAATTATGCTATCTATTTTTGGGTGCAGCAAAGGTTCACCCCAACTGTATAAACTAATGTGAGTAATTAAATTCGACTCAGCAATTATTTTATCAACGACCCGAGTAAAATCTTGGTACTTCATTAGTCCTCTGGGGACATTATGTTTTTCAATACTATGTGCACAAGACAAACATCTAAGATTGCAGGTTCCCACGACATCAATCGTATAGAACAGGTCACTAAAGTCAGAGTACACCAACCGATCTAAATTACGTAAGCCCAAAGCATTTAATACTAATAAGATTTCCGTCTCTTTTATTGAAACGGCAACTATTAATATTAAATTAGGGTGGTCTACCTGAATTTTAGCCAACATTTCTGGCAAATATACAGGTATACCGTTAACTTGTTGTCCTTTTAAGCTGTCATCTGAATCAATAAAAGCTAGAACATCTATGCCATTAGATTTGGCATATCTTACCAATCCTATACCTGTCATACGAGCACCCCAGATAACAATCGGCCTTTTTCCGATTCTTCTCTTTAATGAGGAATGGGACTTCATGGATTAGCTCTATAAGGAATCATAATGAAGCTGCCCTTTGGAATCACACTTGCGATACCACCGAACCAGTTCATCTATTCCGATCGAAAAGGGCTTAAAGTCAATATGACCAATCTCATCTAGGAGACGTGAATTATCTCCTGAATATTCAACTCCATTTCCTGGATCCTTGGGAGATAGATTTTGATTAATATCCATTCGGTCTGCAATTTTTTGCCCAAGCTCCACCAATCCAATTGGACGAGAACTACAAACATTGTAATTCAGAAAATCAGGTTTGATATTCAAAATACGGTTTAATATATCGCAGAAGTCGTCGACATGTATATAATCAAAAAGAACATTCTTATTTACTGAAATAGGCTTCCCTGCCAAAACTCTGCATATGTTATTTGATATAAAACGACGGGAATAATCCTCATATTGCCCATAAATTGCAAAAACTCTTAAATTAATCGCGTTCGCTTTGGCCCCTTCGATTTCACGAGAAATAATATATTTTGCCAACCCGTAGGTATCAACTGGCACAAAACTACCAAAATAACTTTCCTTCATTAAAGGGGCATAATTCCTTTTGTCGTACTCTGCACCTGAACCGATATTATATAAGAACCCATAATATTTTTTATTTTGATATATATTAAAAAACATTCTCAAGGTATCATCCAGCGAGTGGAGATTGACTGCAGAATAAATTACTTTATCCGGCTTTTCTGTCTGTAGAAACTCTCTGCACCCCCCCTCATCCAGCAAGTTAAGCTCTTGCCTCTTGGGTGATCGAAGAAGTACATCATCTTTCTCTGCAAAATAAGCCTCCAGATTTCGACCAATAAAGCCGTTTGATCCTAATAAAAGTATTTTTTCCATTGTTTTAATGGAGAAGCCTATAAATTTCCATTAATCCACGGGTTAGGCTCATGCATTTCTTCCTCCGTGACATACATCTTCGACAAAACCATACCCTTGTGAGGATCCAAATCCTCGTCCAAACAAACTTTAGGTGCGGAACACGCATTACAAAAGTTTATATCTTTTCTATTCCCCATCAGCATTGCTATTTGAAGTTGTCTCATTTTTTTGCCAAACCAGATATCCTTGACCTTTTCATTTTTGGCATTTCCAATTACTACTTTCCGAGGCCAATCAAGCGTGCAGGGACTCACAGTTCCGTCGCAATTAAAGTGAAGATACATAAAAGTGAATGGACAAACATCCTTATTCTGCTTGATCTTCTGGCCATACATACCTGTGGAATCCAAGTCATTCTGTTTTTTGCTTTGAGTTTCAGCCCATTGTGGTACTACTTTTTCAATAAATATCTCATCACAGATACTAGAAAACGTATCAAAAAAATATTTTCTTTCTTCATCCGACAACACAAAAACTTGAGTGGATTCTTTATTCAGAGCGTGTGCATGATCAGCGATTTTGACATAAATATTCAAGGCATCCGTTTTTTGCGCATACAGATCACGAACTCCATCGACAATACCTTGGAATTTTATTTTTTTGCCGGCAACAGCTTTGTAGCGTTCATCGGACAATCCCTCTAGCGAGACATTAACCCTCTGCAAGCCGGAAGCGACTAATCCTTTGTTTAGGGTAGGCTCAAGTTTAGACCCGTTGGTAAACAACTCAATAATCTCTGCTATCTTTGACTCCCTAGCATAAGCTATCATCTTTGGTAAATCAGGATGTAATGTCGGTTCACCATGATTTCCGATCTTTATTTTCTTTATCTTTTGAGGAAATTCCTTGAGATCATCTACAATCTTAGTGAACAGATTAAAAGGCATAAAACCTCGATTTAACCCAACTGCCTTCATTCCCTCAGTATCCGCTTGAAAACAAAAACTACATCTAAAATTACACAGACTTGCCACATCTATATGAGCTGAGATAGGTGTCTTTAGAGGGACTATTGTCTCAAGCGGTGATTTTTTTGCCGAGTAAATTCTCGGCCTAACTACTGCGGAATCCGCCTCTAGCATTTCTTGCCTCTCCCTTTAATATTTAAATATATTCGCATTATTTATTGATCGACATCTGCCATACATACTTTATCAATTTGTATCTCGTCAAAAATATATAATTCCATGTTTTTATGATAATTTTTTAAAAAAGCCCGCACTTCAGACGCATAATCACCTGGCAACATCAGCAGAATAACCTCAATTTTATACTTATCTATATCTTTTGGACTGATTATTTCCTTGTGTAATAATGGCGAAAAATGTCCTTGCTTGAATGGGGCTGAATCAATTATTGCTTTTATCTCCCTTAAATTACTCAAGGACATTAACGCCAAGGCTCTGTGCCCTGCTCCCCATATTGCTAATCTTTTGCCGTCAGAGTTTACTTTTTCAACAAATTCTTTCAATTTGGTTTTTTTATTGGTCAACTCCTCCATGTGATCTGTCATTAGCAAAGGAGAGTTCTTTGAAACTATCACGCTAATATCATTATCATTATTGATTAGTTGCGATTCCAAGACTCTAAAGCCTGAAATCTCCAATGTCGTCCGCAAAGTCTCCTCAGTAAAATAAATCAGATGATCAGCCACAAATTCATGTAGAGCAGAATTGCCTATCAAAAAATCGAAATTGGGAACTGTAATATACCCCAACCCATTCTGGTTGAGATTCCTGTTGATACTTTTGAGAAACTTCCTAGGGCGGGGCTGATGTTCTAAATAGTTTAAGCACATAAAAAAATCATTTTTTTGCTCACACGCATAATCTTCGATATATCCCTGAGTCACTGGGATATTTCTTTTTTTTGCCTTGTTAACATTTTCACTTGAGTATTCTAACCCTCTTGCATTTAGACCCATTTCATTCATAACTAATACCGCGTCACCAGTCCCACAGCCAACCTCTAAAGCATTTTTACCAATTAAGTCATGCCGATTTATTATTGGCTGTAAACGAGAAATCAGCCGAGCCTTAGATGGTTGAGACATACTAGCAGCCGTTATAACCTCTTTATAATAATCCACCGGGTCATTAGATAATTGGATCAAGCCACAACACTGACATTGGACAACCACTAGAGTGATACCTTTATCTTCATCAAACTCAGACACATCAGGAAAATACTGTGCAGCTTTTGGAAAACCCTCCAGAGATAACAATTTATCCAATGCTGCATGATCACAAAGCCTACAATTCATTGCGGTTAATGGCCTCTCACCTTCCAACGAGCCTCTAGCATATCAATACGCCTCACGTCTTCAGAGGTAATCCTTGAATAATATTCCTGTTTATTTTTTAACCATAGCAATTCAAATTCCACTGCTACCAACAAACCTTCACCGATCATTTTCTTCGTTAAGGCCTGACTATCAAAAATTATTTTACGAGTCTCAAATCGACTTAAATAGTTTTCATGAATGGCTCTTAAAAAATCTACAGCTTCTACAGAAATTCCCCCACCTATTACTAAGTCTAATTTATGGGATTTGCATATTTGGCTAACGGCTCGACAATACTCAGCAAGTTTATCTCCGTTCAAAAGCTCCCTATTTAAATCAAGTGATCCCGCAAAATCAACCCGTCCAAACACAAACCCATCTATACCTCCCTCGGAAGAGGCTATTTCTGACATATGGTTTATATTGTTGAAACCTGTAATGGTTTCAAGATTTGCCAAAAACTCAGTATCTTCTCTCTCCTGATCTCTGTAGACTTTATTTTTTGCATCAATAAATTTTGATAAAGCGTATCCCGTTTCCACCATGGGAGCTACGATATACTCTACACCGATCTGCTTGCTTTCCATCAGGTCCCTTATAGCCTCGCATCCTCCTATCTTCAACCCCACTTTGAGCCCTGCTTTCCGAGAAATTTCGACCAACCTGAGCAACTCATCTGTCCTAGTTCCCTCCGCCTCAAACTCCGCTTTTACAGAGACACCCCCGTAATCCGTCTTTAACTGTTTGAGAAGGTCACACATTCGTCTTTCACGTCGATTCATATATTAAATTCCTATAAGCGATCTTAGTATTCTTTATTTATAAAAATAATTCTAGCAATTCTTAACTTAAAGTGTTTTTTTGCAGTTCCTCACGCGTTAAAAAAGGAGCCATATCTTCTAGCGTTGGTGTCTGCATAGTCCCGTCAGGTAATTTTCTAGATAACAACTTAGGTGAAAATTGTTGCTCAGGATCAATGGCTATATCTATAAGAGCAGGAAATGGGTTTTTCAGTAATTGTTGCACCTCCAAACTTCGAAATTCTTTCATATTCTCTACTCTAATTGAAGAAATGCCAAAAACCTTTCCAATACTCTTAAAGTCTGGGAATTCCAGGCCATCATTTTCAGATCCCGTTCCAAAAACATTATCAGGAAAGTAGTTTCTCTGTGTTTGCCGTATAGAAGCGTAGCCACGATTGTTCAAAATAATGATCTTTATCGGAAGTTGTTGTGTGACTATTGTCTGCAATTCCTGAAGATTCATCATAATACTGCCATCTCCAGCCAAACAGTATACATAGCCTTTATCTGCAGACAGTGAGGCACCAATACTAGCTGGTAAGTCATAGCCCATGGATGCGCTACCAGAGTTGGTAAAAAGTCTCTGCCCTTTTTTTATCTTGGCAGCTTGGAAGCCCATTACACAGGCTGACCCATTAGCTGTAACAACAACAGACCTTTTGTCTAATTTAGAAAAAAATTCATCGAGAAAGATGTATGGATTAATTCCATTTCTTTCATGTGCTTCTATATTCTTAATGGTCGTAGGATATAGGGTCACTCTTTCGACACACCAAGTTAAAAACTTAGTATGGACTTCAGGAGTTTTGTAATCCATTAGAGCTTTCATAAAACTGGGAATAAATTCCTCCAACAAGGCATTCACCTTGAGGTCAAAGTCGAGAGTACTTTTTTCCAGTTCACTTCGATCAATATCAACCATAACTTTGTAAGCATTTTTCGCAAAATTTTTCCAGTTATAACTGATCTGTCGAATATTTAACCTGCAACCAAGGACTATAAGAAAATCGGCATTTTGCACTGTGAAATTACCAGCTCTATCACCCTGGGTTCCTGGCTTACCTGCAAAACAGGGATTATCGTTTTCTAAAAGATCATGTGCATTCCACCCAGTTACAACCGGTACACCAAGTATCTTTATTAGCTCGTGAAACTGTTCATACATACCCGAAAGTCGCACACCTGTACCCGCTAATACAACAGGTCTTTTCGCCATCTTAAGCTTGTTTATAATTTCCGTTATCCTCATATCGCAGGCCTCAGATAACAGGGATCTAATTTCTTGCGTAGTATTATCAGTGATATTTCTATCATCTTTAAAACAATCTATGTCAATTACCGTGTGCTTTTGTGAGGACTTGCTAATAATGGCACCTTGCACATCACCCGGTATATCTATCCATACCGGTCCTGGCCTACCGTTTGTAGCTATCCAAAAAGCCTTGTCCAATACGTTACCAATAGACTCTGGGTTATCAACTCGTTTCACATATTTAACCAAAGGACGAACAATTGAAATAATATCAACTTCCTGGTCCCCTAACTGACGAAGAGGAACACTCTGTTTGGTGTGTATCGTTTCCCTTTTAACTTGACCTGAGATTACTATTATTGCAAGAGAGTCAACATAAGCCCCATGAACCCCATTGAGTGCATTAAGGGCACCAGGTCCAGTAGTCACGTTAAGGACAGCTGGCCTATTGCTCAACCTGTAGTAACCATCGGCTGCCATAGCAGCCGCCTGCTCATGATGGAAACAAGTAGTATTAAGTGCTTTCTGCCTGGCAAAAGCATCATTTAAGTGCATTGCCCCTCCACCAGTAACCAAAAATACATCTCTAATACCTTGGCTAGTACATCGGGCTGCCACATAATCAGATAAGCGCATATTATTCTCTATTGACATTAGCTCCCGAAACATTTTCAAGGACGTAACTTTCCGATACATTCCTAATTGGTGGAGGCAAAATATTAACATTCTTGTGGCCATAGACCTCTGTCTCATTAATCTGCAGACTTTGATCCAAGCTATTCTCTGCCCTTATTAGCTTGTCTATTATCTGCCTTTTTGTCTGCATTGCAGACAGAATGCCTTTTCTGACCTCTCCTTCTGACACCAATTCGGCTAGGGACGCAATTTTTGCCCACGCGTCCTCTGGCAATTTCTTACGAGTAAGCTTGAATTCTGCAGTAAGGTCAGATAGGTGTCGATCCCATAGATGATAGCTGTGATATCTGAAAAAGGAAGGAGGGAAAGTTCTATTCAAGGTTGGCACACGCCTCATGAGTTCATGTATTGCATCAACTGTAAAAAAATATCTAGAGGTGGAGTCAATTAATTTCCACCTTCTTAATGTCTCATCCGATTGCTCTTCCTCTTGTAACCCGACCAAATCATCATCGTATAAGGCTGCTGGTCTGTCATAAATTGCTTCAAGAAGACAAGCCGCAGCCGGGAAAATTGATCTCACCGTATCATTGTAATGATAGTAATTACTGTAGGCCTCTACCAATTCTTGGGTTCTGCAAATGTTAGAGGAAATAAATCCGCAAATGTCTATCCAACCGTAAGTTTCACAGAGATCAAGAAAATCAATGGCCTTATACAGTTTTTTACTATTATTCGTTCGCCCCGTTTGGGTAGCATGAAGATAATATAAATCATCATGTTTATTAAATATGGACAAAACTTTATCAAGAGCATTTGGTCTCAATACGTCATCATCACCAAAGGTCCAAGTTAACTCGGTTTTAGCCATTCCTACAGATTCTATCCAAGAAGCTCCCTCCCGCATCACCTTTAAAGTTTTATACGAAAAGAAGTCATATTTGCGGGAATATTCCGCTAGAACTTGGCCTGTCCCATCAGTTGAGGCATTATCGCAAACGACCAGGTAAAACCCATTGCGATCTTTGATCTGATCACAAATGCTATCTATACAAACCCTAAGTTGTGCTACTCTGTTCCAAGTTGGTATTGCAAAGGTAAGCATTAAATTTTTCCTATATAAATCAATTTATTATTCAAAAAAAATCTTAGATTGACACTCTATTCCAACCGCAAATTTTGTGCCAATATATTTTATTTATGTCCTGGATTCATATCTCTATCTGGATAAACAACTGTAGTTTCTGAAATAGTTTTAATCTGAGGAGGCAGTACGTAGGTATTTTTTAACCCATAAACCGCTATTTCACAATTTTTTTTAGCCTCTTCTAGCACTAGTTCCTCCTGGTAGATACTCTCAATCGCTCGCCTCTCTGTTGTTAATACCGTCAGTATTCTTTTTCGCACCTCCGCTTCAGTAACCATAGATACTAGCGTGGTTACTTTTTCCCACATTGATGATGGAAATGGCTTCCTTGTCACCTTAAACTCTCCTACGATGTCCCTCAATAGCCTATCCCAAAGATGATATGTGTGATACCTAAAAAAAACCGCTGGGTAAAGTTTCTTTAGTGCAGGCACTTTTTCCATAACTTTGAGAAGAGAATCTGCAACGTAGAAATAGCGTGTAGCAGCATTAGCTAGACGCCAACGTTTTATAGTTTCTTCAGTTTGAACAGCATCTTGCAGTCCAACAAGTGCATCATCTAATAAAGCAGCAGGACGATTATAAATAGTTTCCAACATACAAGCCGAATGAGGAAAGATTGTTCCTATCTCGGTGTTATATATCAGATAATTGACATAAGCCTTCTGCAGTTCTTTTGTTCGACATATATTTGAAGAGATAAAACCACTCACGTCAAGCCAACCATAGCTCTCGCAAAGGTCAAGAAATGTAAGTGCTGAGAAAAGTTTTCTACTGTTACCGGTTCTTAAGCTCTGTGTTGCATGCAGATAATATAACTCAGGATGCTTTTGCAAAACCGTTACAACCTTGTCCAAGGCATGGGGCAAAAGAACATCATCATCCCCAAAAGTCCAAGTCCAGTGAGTTTCTACCATATTAACCGAATTAACACATGAGGCTCCATCGACCATTGCGGGGAGTGACTGATAAGAAAAAAATTTATATTTATCGTCGTATTCCTGCAATAGCTCTCTAGTACTGTCCGTGGATCCATTGTCACAAACCACTAAAAAGTAACCGTCTCTGTCCTTAATCTGTTCGCATATGCTATCAATGCAAACTCTTAACTGCGGAGCTCGATTCCAGGTAGGTATTGCAAATGTTAGCATTGGTAAATTTACTCTCAGATTATTATTAGTCAACCCTGTCGATTAACATATTAGCCTCATATTCCTCTCGAGGAAGAAATGGAGCCATATCTTCCAAAGGACGTGAGACCATCTGGCCATTTTGTGCAATCTGCGACGACACAGAGGGTATGATCGCTTGATTCGGAGGAGTAATTACATCCACCACAAAAGGGCCACTAGTTTTTAATGCCATTTTTATAACTCGGTCAAGCTTACTCAGCTCTGAAACTCTCTGCACAGGGATACCATAGGCCTCACATATTTTTCGTGTGTCAGGCATTGAAACTCCCGACTGGGGGCCCTCACCAATCAGACGACTACTAAAATAATTTTTTTGAGTTACTCTAATTGATAAATAACCGCCATTATTGAGAATAAATAGTTTTACGGGAAACTGATAGTGAACTAGAGTCTGTAACTCTTGAATGTTCATTTGAAGAGATCCATCACCTGTAATTGCTAAAACACGCTTGTCCCCAATTGCAGAAGATATGCCAATAGCCGCTGGCAAACTATAGCCCATAGTGGCCATACCACCAGAGGCTAAATATCTTTGATTTTTCTGTTTAAGGTTTAATCCCTGTGGAACAGCATAGATAGCTGAACCTGCGTCTGATACAAACACATCACCTTCTCGCGACAAGGCTGAAATTCTGTCAATAAATGAATAAATATTAATATATTTGCTATCCTCTTTATATTCGGGAAGACATACCGGATACCTACTTTTCCATCTCACACAGAGATCTAACCACTGGGAGCATCTTGACGATACCGGATTTTGAGTCTCTTCAAGGTTAAGAAGGGAAGATAGAAAAATTGCCGCATCTGAACTTATGAGATGGTCTATCTTGATGGTTTTTTTTAGGTGAGAGGATAGATCGATATCTACTACTATTTTCTTTGCAGCTCTTGCAAATTCGTTGTAATTATATCCAATAACTGAAACATGAAGACTTGTCCCTATCGCAATAATCAAGTCCGAGTTTTGCATTGCTAGATTTGCAGCCCGATCCCCTTTTATTCCGGTTGTCCCAATGTGGGTTTTCTCATTGTGAGGAATATTATCCACCCCCAAGTATGGTGTCACTACAGGTATCTGGTGCTTTGTGGAAAATTCCGAAAGTAATTGGCCAGCTTTTGCCAAACGAACCCCACGGCCTGCTATGATTACGGGCCTCTTTGATCTTTTCAAGTAACCCATAACAGTTTTAATATCTGGTTTGTTTATTACTGGAGTCGAATAATCAGCTGAATATGACACCAAGCCAACTGGATCCACTTGGGCATTTTGGATATCCATCGGAACTTCTAACCAAACAGGACCAGGTCGACCCTGCTTGGCTATGGCAACCGCTTTTTCAAGCTCAAACCTTACCATCTTTGGGTCATCTAAGTGACAAACATATTTGGTTAATGAGGAAACTATTGGGACGATATTCAACTCCTGCACACCAAACTGCCGCAAGCCATCAACACCTGCCTTGATACTTGTCTCTGACGACTTAACCTGCCCAGAAATAAAGAGGCAAGGAACACTATCTAACCAAGCACCTGCAAGACCAGTAATTGCATTCGTTGCACCCGGCCCCGTAGAGAAAATCCCAACACCAAAATTTTCATTTGCTCGTGCATAGGCCTCCAATGCCATCGAAGCAGTTTGCTCGTGATGTACACAAATCGCTCTCAACTTCTTGTTCCGAGCTACCCCGTCCGTCAAATGCATGGTAGCGGCCCCAGTTACCATAAATACATCTTTAACAGACAAAATATCGCTGATGAATGAGACAATATAGTCGGACACACTAACCTTGCCCAATATTTTTTTTCTAGCCTTAGTCAACTGAAATCTCCTCAACCGAGCTCTTAGACATTCGCCCCATCTCTATATTTTCCCAACCATAAATTATTGCCCCATTAACTTTTTTAAAGACGTCCAGCCTGCTCTTGGCTGTTTCAAGCGTCGCAATTACATCCTGCAAATTAATAACGGCTGCCAAAATGGATTTTCGAATTGCCGGCTCGGCAACCAACTCGACATAACCCTTTATTATTTCGAAAGTATCGGGATGAACTGAAGTTTGTATATGGTCATAGTGTGCGAGGAGGTCATTAAAATGTCGTTCCCACAAATGATAACCATGGTATCTAAAAAATGAAGCGGGGAGTTTATTAGGGATAACTGGCTGTCTTTTGATAATTTCTTTAATCGCATCAAGGGTATAAAAATAACGAGTGGCATGGTCTTCTTCTTGGAACCATCTTTTTTTTGTATCCTCTGTCATCTCCTCATCCTGCAATCCAACAACTGGATAATCTAAAAGAGCAGCTGGAGAGGAGGCTAATTGTTCGAGAATAACTGCGGCTTGCGCAAACACACCTTTATTATACTCCGGATTGGCATAATTAATATATGCTTGTTTTAAATCGTCCCCCTTTACAATATTGGAAGATATGAATGAGCAAGTGTCAATCCAGCCAAACTGTTGGCAAAGCTTAAGAAGACTATCAGCTTTATATAACTTTCCTGTGCCCATACACCTAGGAGCCTGTGCTCCATGCAAAAACTTTAAATCACTATGAGTCTCAATTGTATTGACAACTTTCTGCAACCCATTTTCCAGCAAAACGTCATCGTCACCAAAAGTCCAAATCCAACTCGAATTAGCCATATCAACTGAGTGAAACCACGACCCTTTCTCATTCTGTTTAATTATGTGATCATCCAAATTTTTAAACGATAGGAAGGAATATTTCCTACTATACTCCTGTAAAAGGAGTGCCGTAGAATCAGTTGACTTATTATTACAAACTGTGATGAAAAACCCCTCCCGCCCCTGAATCTGCTCACAAATACTATCAAGACAAACTTTTAATTTTTCCGCCCGATTATAAGTTGGAATGGCAAACGTCAACATACAGCTTTCCTCTTTTATTTTTCTAACTTAATCATTGGCCCATACTTTCCATGGGGCATGATCATTTTTCCACAATTCATTTAAATAAATTTTATCTCGCATTGTATCCATTGGTTGCCAAAAATCATGATGCAAGAACACCTTCAAATCACCCTGTGAAGACAAGGATCTCAATGGATCCTCCTCCCAAATAGTCTCATCACCCTCAATCATGTTGAGAACGTCTGTAGCTAACACAAAAAAGCCCCCGTTGATATACCCTCCCTCACCAAAAGGCTTCTCATTAAATAGGGTAACATCACTTTTGTCATTAATTTCAAGTGCTCCAAAACGCGCAGGTGGGTGGACACCTGTTACAGTGGCCTTTTTTCCATGATTTTTGTGAAATGATATTAGCTTTTCTATATTCACATTAGATAGGCCGTCTCCATAGGTCATACAAAAGTTATCGTCTCCTTCGAGATATTTTTTTATACGCCCCAAGCGCCCCCCTGTCATGGTGGATTGTCCAGTATCAACCAAGGTGATATTCCAAGGTTCAACATGAGGTTGGCTATGTTTGATGTTGTTGTGCTGCAAATCAATTGTTACATCACCAATGTGGGCACGATAATTAATAAAGTATTCCTTTATAAGGTATCCCTTATAGCCACAACATATTATAAAATCTGTTATCCCATAATGTGCATATACTTTCATGATATGCCACAAGATTGGCCTATCTCCTATTTCAATCATAGGCTTTGGACGGTTAGTGGTTTCCTCTCCTATCCGAGTCCCTAAGCCTCCTGCCAAAATAATAGCCTTCATACGCTACCCCTCATTGTCCCTTATCAAATCTTGTAATTCACCAGCCACCCTCTCTATCACTGGACCCCACTGCCTATCCTCAGATTGTCTAAATAACCTGGCAGTCGGATACCATGGGGAATCGTCTCGAGTATTCAACCACCGCCAGTCAGGTCTAAAAGGAAGCAATATCCACACCGGTTTTCCGATCGCACCGGCCACATGAGCAACTGAAGTATCAACAGTAATGACAACATCTAATCGCTCAACTAGTGCAGCCGTTTGCATGAAATCAGTTAATCTGTCACTGTAATCGACAAGTTTAGGCATCCGGTCAAATGAGTCGCGATCAGAATCTCTAACCTCTTTCTGGATTGAGAAAAATTCAGCGTTCATTTCCAGCAAAGGCATGTAGGTCTTAAGATCTAAACTCCTGTTCTTATCGTTTTTATGTTTTGCCCGACCAGACCAAACTAAACCAACCTTGGTTTTCTGGGTATCTTTAATAATGCCTCGCCATCTACCTCTACTACTCTTGTCAACAAAAAGATAAGGGTTACCGGAAGGTATAGTTTCAAGAGTAGTTTTAAAAATATGGGGTAAACTCATTAGTGGTAATCTATAATCTATCTTCTTGACCGGTGTCCCTTTGGATACGACATCACAATCAATTTTCAATGAGGACATCAAACCTACCAGTGCTGGCGGCACGCCAAAAATAACACGGTCACTTAAGGAAACCAACTTATCCAGATACCTGCAAAACTGAATACTGTCTCCAAACCCCTGCTCACCGTGTACGAAAATAGTCTTATTTACTAGTGATTGCTGCCCATTCCACACGGGATAAGGGTACGTTTTCTCGTAACGAATAAAACTTTCTGTATTCCAACGATACTCATAGCCTGCAAAGCCCTCCTTTAATCTTCCTAGTCGCAAACTCAAGAGCGATTTATTGAAATGTGCCAGATAATGCTTGGGGTGCAATGCAAGAGCCTCATCAAAACTCGTAAGTGCCTCTTGCTCCTTATCGAGCTGATCTAGTGCAATTGCTTTGTTCATTAAAATATCAGGAGAACGCTCATATAATTTTAATCCCCTATTACAATCATCCAGCGCTTCTTTAAACCGACCTAACTCAACATAAGTCCCACCACGGTTGGCGTAATAGACGGCTTTACTGGGGTCTATGGTTATTGCTCGACTGTAACTCTTAGCTGCACCCTCCCATTCTTCCATTTTAGCCAGAAGCCGGGCATGGGTGTGATGGGCATCAGCGTTTGATGAATCTAGATCTAGAGACTTTTCAAGGCTATCGCGCGCCTCATCATGCTTGCCTAAAAGCATCAACAGGTAGGCTGTTTTTTGATAGGTATCAGCACTTTCGGGACTAGCAACGATGAACCTCTCAAGGTCACACTTTGCTTCTTCCTGTCGCTCAAGCTGAATCAAAACAATCGCACGCTCATAGTACAATCTAGGTGTTTTACCTTCATCCAACCTAATAGCCTCATCGTAATTTTTTAAAGCCTCTAAGTCTCGATCCGTCTGCCTTAATACTGAGGCTTTATTGTTATAAGCTTTTTGATACTTGGGATCTATAGCAATACACTTTTCATATGCCGTATTTGCCAGATCCCATTTCCCAAGTTCTTTAAGAGTGTTCCCAAGGTTATAAAAAGCATCCGCATCCAAGGGATCTAAGGATATAGCACTATCAAAACTGATTTTTGCTGCTGAAAAGTCCTTATCTTCATACCTCAAGTTTCCAAGATTTATATGAGCATCAACAAACTCTGGAAATAACTTCGTTAATTTTTCAAAAATGGCAATTGCGTCCTTCCGATAACCCAACTCTTGTTTTGCAACGCCATACATATTTAAAGTCTCAGGCTGCCCCGCATCGATCGATACTGATTTCTCCATCAGTAAAGCTGCGGATTCATAATCCCCCTCCTCGAATGAGAGGCTTCCTAGTATTGCCAAGGCATGGGGGCTATTAGGGTGAGTTTTAAGAACACTTTTACAAATTTTGTTCGCTTTAACTTTATCACTAGCTTTATAGGTCTTTATAAGACCCTTAAGCAGTAAAGCCAACTCGGGATCTTCGATACCTAGCTCATTGAGGCCGCCCTTTTTGACAGTATTATTTTGATGAGAAATGCCCGTTTTCCCTTGGCTTTCGCCCAACTTCTTGGAAATAAAATGGGTTAATTGTTGACTTACCTTCTTAATAACAAACTCCCAAGGAGCTGGATCATCATGGTCAATATATCTCTGCCGGAAGAGCTTTGCAGTTTGATACCACGGCGAATCAGCACGATCAGCCATCCATCGCCAGTCCGGCCAACTGGGCAATAGAACCCAGACCGGCTTTCCCATCGCCCCTGCCAGATGGGCTACAGAAGTATCAACAGCAATAATCAAATCAAGGTTATTTATTAAACCTGCGGTATCTCCAAAATCCTTTAAATGTTCACTGTGATCAAAAAGGTTATTAACCTGGCTTAGCTGTTTCTCATCATATTCTCTGTAATCAATTTGCAAGGAGTGGAACTCAATATCCTTATCAAATAGAGGTTTTAGCTCCTTCAGAGGAATTGTACGGTTATGATCATTATTGTGCGTCGCACGACCAGACCAGGCTATCCCGATTCTTGGGGTAACCTTTTTGCCAAGCTTACGGGCCCACCACTCGACCTTGTCCTTATCAGCAAAAATATAAGGTGATGGATGCGGCACGGTTGATAGAGTTGTTTTTAATAACGCAGGGAGACTCATTATTGGACACCGCATATCGATACCAAAATCCAAGCCACCCGCCAATCCCTCAAGAGATGCAATTACTTTTACATTTTCTGTCAGGTTTTTGAGTATCGGAACAAGAGGAGACTGCACTTCCAAAACAACCTTTGCCCCTAAACGCTCAACTTCTTTAACATACCGGGAAAATTGGATTACATCCCCAAGTCCCTGTTCATAATGGATCAGAATAGTTTTCCCATTAACACTCGTTTGCCCGTCCCAAAGCGGAAAATCATAGGATCGCTCCTTTCCAGCCATTTCAGTTTCCCAACGCTTTTCAAATAATGGCCATCCGTTTTGATAGTCACCAAGCCTGAGAGACATTAAACCTTTATTCCATTTTGCTAGGGAGAGGGAATCATCAAGATTGCTAGCCTTTTTATAAAAAATAGCGGCGTCATCGAATCTGCCCATAGCCTCAACTGCCATACCAAGATTATTAAAAGTCTCAGCACTTTCAGGATCCAGAGACAGTGATCGACTGTAACTACTAGCTGCCTCAGCTAACTTCTGTTGTTTAACAAGTATGTAGCCCCTGTTACGGTGTACCTGTGAACTACCAGGCAACAGGACAACAGCCTTTTCTATGTCGGTATATGCTTCGTTCAATTTTCCCTGTTTAAAATAAATCGTAGCCCTGTCGTTGTAAACAGCTCCATACAGCGGGTTACTATTGGCCACAATATTAAGATTGGCAATTGCATCATCCCACCTACCAAGGCGACCCAATAAATTACCATAACGAAAATGAAGGTATGGCGAGTCTGGCTCCAGTTCTATTGCCTCACCAATTAATGCCAGTGCCTCTAGTGCACGTCCTTCCTCCTCTAGTTTTAAACACTTAAAAAGGTTTGCCTGGGCCTGACTTGAACTTAACTGCCCTAACTCTTTGGTAGAGTTGTCAATCTCATCAGCAGGACATTTAGGACTTTCTGTAACCTCAAACAAGTTTTGAGTGACATATTCCCGAGTCACCTCATCAGGGCAAATCTTGGAAATTACCTCTTTTTTTGCTATGTCTTTAAAAAAGTTTTGGGCAATTGGTTGGTGTTCGTTTACCGAAATAGCTTTTGTAAACATTTTTGCAGCCACAGAGCTGTAGCCTCGTTGATAATTGAGCAAACCGCAGAGAGCCCAGACATCGGCATTTTCTGGCAACACGGCCAATATCCATTGATATAATTCGGCAGCCTCATCCCACTTTCCGCTTTCATGGCAATTCATTGCCGACTTAAGGGTTTTTACTGCCTCTAGCTTTAACCTTTTCTCTAAATCTATCACTAGATACTCCCTGATATTGCCTTTTTCTTCCTTTTAGATCACTCAATACCCAAGTATATTATTCAATAAAAATAATAACTATGAATCAGATTCTAAATATAAATCTTAAGTAATTGGCAAAAAATTGCCACCCTCCTAAAATATTATCGGCAGATCGCCAGTAATCAAAAGTTTTTATTTCAAATTTCACTGATTCTAAAACTCTCTCAAAAAAAAAAGCGAGAGAGGAAGCAATTATTGAAAATAAAAAGTTTCCTCTTTATTGACCTGCCAAGCTTCCCACTCTCGCGAGGGAGACAATCACATGACAAAATTTCAAAACAACTAAACTTTGTTGCGATACTACTACTACTCTTTCAAAAAACCTCTCTTACTACTGCCCATTAATTAATTTAATTTCAGCCTTTTCAGTCATACCAAAGGCCATAGCCATTAACTTTGCGGTATCCCATCTAGTTAATAGCTCCTTAGGAACGTCGTCTCCATGCATTTCCACCAAAACATCTAATGCTAGAACAGCCGATTCCCACTCGTTTAAGTACTCAGCTACCGATGCGGCTTCCTCAACTAATTCTTCATTGTCATAGTGCGTTCGAACAGCCAACATAGCCGCCTCCATAGCTTCTAAATGCTTATC
>CACOJS010000017.1 GCA_902627495.1 Hydrogenophilales bacterium
CATAAGATATTAGAAATATTAGAACATCTAACCGGAGATTATCAATCTATAAAAATTACTGTTATTTTTTAGGGGAAGATCAAAGTGGCAGATTACTTAGGAATACCGGGGACAACCGAACAGCAATCAGAAGATAATCCATCGTTTCAATCAATCTGTAACCTATGGGCTAAATCAGATCATTGGCCCTTAGAGGACGCTGTTAGGCTTCTATTGAATCAGACTCCAAAGGTATTCGCTAAAAGTTCAAAAAATGAGGTTAATCCTAAATCATTTAACATTATTTTAGATATTGCACAAAATTGCCTTGGACACTCTCTGACCGCTATCAAGAACCCGCACAGCGAACGTGGACTGAATGTTGAGCCCCGAGAGTTTGTAGCTTGGGCCAAAAAAAAAGATTTTGCTGTTCCTGCAGAACTTGACTTGGCTCTAAACTCTCTGGGCCCCAACAGTCTTGACAAGTATGGATCTCGCCTCAGACAGAGAAAGACTAATCATAGGGAGAGAGTGAGAGCAATTGCAGCTCTCTTATGGAGTAAATCTCCCGAGATCGAAATATCAGAGATGGTTAACCGATCAGAGATTTTAGAATATGGTTGCGAAGGATCCTCTTACGCCGAATCTGTGTTAGAAAGCTGGGTCGCTGATATACCACGGAAAGTGTAGGCTGTCCTCTAGTCACAAGAGAATTTTTCTCGGAGCCCCTGGATGATTAGGTACCTGCGAGGCCTGAATAATTGCGAACTGTTGTTTTCCAAATAAGACTGTACAGCTATGAGAGCCGATCGGGATTTTTGCTTTTGGTCTCCCGGTGAGATACAAAACAAAGTCCCGTCCCATTTTTTCCACACGTCATCAATATGTGCCCTAGCTATGTTGGCAGTTTTTATATTATTTAGCAGACCAAGAAACTCTTCACCGTCACTTTCAGCAACTGAAAAACTAGTATTTAAACAATAAAGTACAAATATACAAGTACAGAAAAAAATCTTGTTGGGTCTCATGTTACGCCTCTTTTTCTAAACTCTGAACGCTATGACAGTGACATCGTCACGACGTTTTTGGTTCCCTTGCCATTTTTTTAGATCGTTACCGAGGCTTTTCGTGATTTCTTTTGCCTCCGCATCTCCCACTTTCTCTAGAACCTTAATTAATCTCCTGTAACCATATGAATAATTGACTCGATCCCCCCCGATTTGATCTGTAAAACCATCAGTAACTATGACAAACCCTTCTCCGGTCTCATAATTAATCTCATGTAACTTAGGGGTCACTGTCAATTTTTCCTGATACCCTAAACTGATACGCGTAGGTTCATATCTCCTAACACTTCCATCCAACTTCAAGTGAAAAAGATCTATCTTAGCTCCAGCATACTCAAGAATTTTCTCCTCCGGTTTGATTCGAACAATTGCTGCATCACACCCATCATCGCTTTCACTTTCAGCAGTATCCTGATTTAGCCCAGTTCGCACTAAATAGTCCAAAGAAAGTAAGGCATCCTTGGGATTTTCATCACCATTGTTGGCGTATATTCTCTCCAAAGAGTTACTCACCAACAGGGACAGAATTGCCCCTGGAACTCCATGGCCAGTACAGTCTGCCACAGCTATAGCATAAGGCCCTGAGCTTCGTGTACTAGATACCCACCAGAGATCACCACCGATAGTATCCCGTGGTTCCCAAATCGAATCAAACGATCGGAACCTTCCAACAAGGCGGTGTGTGCGAGGCAGTTGGCCTTTTTGTAAACGACTGGCGTAATTCAACGATCCAACAACAATTTGATGGGCCTCGTCCAACTCTTGATGTTGTTCCTTAAGCTCCTGGGTGCGCTCAGCAACAGTAGCCTCTAACACTTTATTTTGATTCTCTACCAGCTCTTTTTGGCTCTGTATGTTTTTGGCCAATTGGTCCTGCAGCCAACGAGTCCTAGCAATAACCGCAAGAGCCATAATCATAGCCTCTAGCACCAAACCCAGAGCTTGAGATACTGACCCACTATTTAGAAATGCACTTACTCCCCCTTCCGGTAAAAAACTAAAAGGCGAAGGCAACCCAACAAGACCAAATAAAAATATGGTACGGAAAAATAGATATGGGAACATAGCTATCATAAAGAACTTTGCGATATCTAACCCATCAATTAACCGCCGAAAAGCCGCATAATAAATCACCAAAAGCATCAGAAAAGTAGAAGTGAATAGCGGGAACATATAAATTTTGGTGGGTATTTCATGTTGGATAAATATCCAACTAAGCATGTGTCCAAAATACCAGAGTAAGTACAAATTAGTAACTTTATAGATAATTGGAAAATACTTTTTTATTTCCAAGAAACTTCGTGCGAACACCACGTATACCATAGCCTGGGAATAACTAAAGATAATTCGCAAACCCATTCCTGCGTTGTGCTGGTCAGTTAAAGCTTTATTCTCAACATTGAAGATAAACTCAAAAAGCCGAGATCCATCGTGATACCACTGAGTTAATACCGCTCCAAGTGCTGTCAAAATCCACATACCATAATAGAAACTTGTTATATCCCGACTTTGATAGAAGGAATACCAAGAAAAAACCGTAAGTGCCAATAACGCTCCTACTAAAATTCCTTCTAGCCAAAGACCAAACCTTCGCTGTTCTGAGTAGGAATCAACATGATAAAAACTCATTGCATAGGTTGCTGGCAACAAAACCCCTGTTTTAGTAGTAAATTCAATTAATAACTCGACCGATTCTCCACTTGGAAGATCGAAGGATTTGTTGAATGATTTTTTTGCGTGGACGGGAACTTTCTTTGGGTCCAATGCACTTAAGTAGTTGTGGTAATCAACTGGTTGATTAAGAATTAATTGGTCTATTCCCTCTCTGGTTACCGTAATTCTTTTATCTCCCATCCATGGATGATTTTCCATTGCTATTTTCCTATGGACCGAACTTCGGTTTTCTAATTTGAGCACTAGAGCATACCTGGTAAATCCAGTGGGTCTATTTAGTTCAGATGCTGAACGGAGATTACTGAAATGATCTTCAGATGACAAATTCGATAAGGCCGCCCCTGTCAAAAACGATTCGTCCACAGTAAAATGAATTGGTGTTTCATTTGTCAATAAAAAGGGATTCGCTAAAACATTCGTGGCAAAGACAACACCCAGGGAACTTATCGCAAGACTAATCCAACTGGCAAAACCTCTCATATCAAAGATACCTTTCAAAATTATTGCAAATTAAACAAGCTCTCCTCAGTCATCCTCAATTTTCTGCACCACCTTTTTCAACTGCCTAAGCAATTTGGCTCGTTCTCTACGGTCTATAACACTCAGATCAATTTTTATATTTACTCCTTTGGAGTTTTCCATAGTAACCAATTTTTCTAGAGATGCCTTTCTACCCAAAACTGAAAAAACCTTTATGTCCCGACCAATACCTTTCATCCTGATCGCCTTGAGTTGTTCCACTTCTATCATATCCTGGACATGTGCATAGGTATCGTAACTCATTAGGACCCCTCCCACCGGAGCGTTTGCTTCTAACCGCTGTGCAACATTTACTTCACCTCCAATTATCGTATATGTCAACCGTTGGTCACTGCCAAAATTACCAACATTACAATAACCAGTATTAATCCCCATTCTAATTTCGAATGGATTTTCAAAACCCCGACCCTTCCAATACATTTGTAGGTCTTTCATTTTCTCATTCATAGACATCGCCATAGATACACACGCTCTAGCATCATCCCTCTCTCCTTTTGTATCCGGGTCACCAAAAAATACCATCATCGCATCGCCAATATATTTATCGATTGTTGCTCCATGCTTCACAGCAATAGCTGTCATTTCTGAGAAATATTCATTTAAATATTCGGTCAAGGCTTCTGGTTGCAGACTCTCAGATGTTTGGGTGAAATTCTTGATATCGCTAAAAAATACTGTAAGTTTTTTACGTTGGGTAGCAACTTTTGTATCATATTCCCCTCGGAACAAAGCATCATGGATTTGAGGAGGAAGGTATTTGCCCAGTTGCTCACTTAAGCCTTCCAATTCAGTTTTTCTTGCATCTAACTCTTTAGTCTGATTTTTAAGATTCTTATTTAACTTTACAAGTCGCCTCTCCTGTCTATCCGAGTGGCGAGTTAAGTCTTCGTTCTCTCTCACTACTCGGGAAAAATCCTGGTAGAGCCTCCTGGTATAATCGACAACATCTTTGTGCTGTGAGTTTCTTAGCAAATCTTTGCCCTCAGCAAGGAGCTGTTTCTCCCGATCATACAAGTCAAATACCTTGTCACCCATATATAAAAGGCCTCTTAATCTTGTACGGTAATCTGCATACCAAGGTCTGGAAATCGATCTCGGAAATCTTCACCTAACTCTTCCATAATGTCGTCATCCTCCTGGAACGACCAAATAACATCTAGATCTCCCCCGCTTTGGCGGATGGCATCAAGTCCCTCAAAAATTCGGTAGAGAGCTTTAATGCTTGAGCTATTGGTATAGATTAATGCCACGACCACTCTCATTTTTTTGTCTAGCTTTCCTACTAGTTTGTCTATCGCTGAAATTACCTGCCCGTAGAATGCTGCAACATCCTCCGGAAATGATTCACCTTGAATACTGAAAAGACCTTCTGATATTAGAAGTTTCACTTCAGGAGTACGTTCGGTTTCTTGAATTATTATGTCTTCCATATCACTAAATCCTCGCGGCTAAAAAGAAATCGACATATGCATCGTCCACATCAATGAAGGCAAAAGATATTGGATGGGAGGCCCGCCGAGCAATTTCTATTAATCCCAAACCAGCACCTGGCCCATCATGATCAATGGATTTGGACATCCCCTCCCTGTAAAGCTGCCTTATTGTCTCTTTGTCAGCAGACTGCAGCTCTTTCAAGGTCTCCTCCAACTTAGCAGCATTATCCCGGTGCACTCTATTCCCGCAAACTACTGATATCTCTTCATTTTGATGTGATATACAAACCATTCCGCTAGCAGCAACATCATCTCCGCTACTGTGCCAAACCAGGTTCTGCATACCCTCCATAAATATCGAAAAAACAGTCCTGGTTCTTTTTTTATCATCCATTGCCTTCATACGATTCTTTAGAAGATCCGCCAATGTGACCATCAGTTCATCTGAGACCTGACCGTTGTAAGCCATTATCGTTCCAGATTCCCTCATCGATGCCCTAATATCTATTGCTTGTGATATTTCCATATTATCCTCTCGGCACAAATTTTCCGTACCAAAGTACCACGTAATTAGCAAAATGCAAAAATCGTGTCTATTTACATTACCTATGTGAAAATTAAGTTTTTATGTGATAGGATTCCTAGAAGTAGGCTGTTTTGTATCAGCCTCACATTTTCTGTGTCACCCTCACTAATTATGGAAAAACTTACAAAATGAGTAGTTTCAGCATTGACATTAAGAAACTAAATTCCCTAGGAATCATGGACCCAACATCATCCAAGGCGATGGAGGCCTTTGAAAAATATGATCTTACGGGTGCCGAGAGGCTCTTCTTTAAATTATGGGGAACAGAAGATCTCAATATGGGGTACTTTGCTGCCGGACAAAAATTAGCGGAAAGAGGAGAACAGCCCAATACAGCCCATGTGGTAATTTCAGGAGAGGTTGAAGGTCGTGATCACAGTGGAAGCTACCAACTGGGACCAGGGAGTGTGCTAGGCCTAGCTGAGGGGCTGAGCCGGAAGGTCTACGAATGGGATGCAATAGCTAAAATTGACGTGACCACAAAAGTTATTCCTCTGGAAAAAGCCCTTAGGGAAGTCAGAGGGCTGAACGCCGGATTGAAAGGGATTTGTCGCTCTACAGCCATGAGGATACTCAATTTATCGTCACCACCGGAAAGCTTATCATGAGTGCATTCGATCCGGTAACCTATCAAGATGGCCAGGTCCTGTTTGAGGCGGGAGACAAAGCAGAAAAGTTTTATGTCATTAAAAGTGGCAAGGTAAAGATTGTATCGCGTGCTCTGAATAAAGAATTTGCAGTTTTAAGCGAAGGAGAGTCCTTTGGAGAACAGTCACTACTTTCTGGGGGCGTTCGGGGGGCAGCGGCTGAAGCAGTTGGTAAAACAGTTTGTCTTGAGATTACGGCAAACGGGCTACGTAGTCTTCTTGAAAAAGAGGGAGGCCTAGCCAAGTCTGTTCTTGAGGCACTCCTACTGCAACTATCAATGCATAACTCTATTCGCCATTAATCAAACCCGATAAATCTACTTAAGGCACTCCTTTCTGATGTTTATGTATTTCAGGGAGTTGAGTGGCTATTTGTTGGGAAGTACCGACTCCAGCTAAAGACTTTTTGAGATCATCTGCGAAAGATATGAGTATGCCACCCAGCAAGTAATTTTGCTCACTCATTAGTACACTCACTTGATTGTCCTAATTTTTTTGAGTATACTCACTTTTATTCTAAATTATCCATGAATACACTCGAAGTTTCATTAGAGTGCCTAATCGGTGAACAAAATATGCAAATAAAAATACTAGGATGTAACGGTGGTATTGGAGGAATGAACAGGAGAACAACTTGCTACAGGATTGGGGAAAGTATCCTAATTGATGCTGGTACCGGATTGGGCGACCTAACACTTAAAGAGTTGGAAAAGATAGACCATGTGGTACTAACCCATGCACACTGGGATCACATTAGCTGCCTGCCACTTCTACCCGATGCGGTTTTTTCAATGAGAAAAAGCCCTATCAAGATTTGGGCACTACCAGAAGTAATAAATATTATTAAAGCACATGTGTTCAATAACCATGTTTGGCCAGATTTTACCAAAATTCCAATCATAGGGAGCACAGAGCCAATCGTTGCCCTAAACCCCTTACCAGACGCAAATCCGATACTTATAGATGGGGTAGAAATTTCCAAACTACCTGCAAATCATGGAATTCCAGCCTGCGGATATAGAGTATCTCAAGAGGGTAAAGCGGTAGCGTTTACCGGTGACACCGGTGATGAAGAACAATTCTGGAAAACTATAGCGTCTGACAAAGCTATGCGGGCTGTGGTTGTGGAATGTTCTTACCCTAAAAGTCTATCAGAACTTGGAAAAATGACTCTTCATCTTAGCACAGATGTCGCTAGTAGAAGGCTAGCTAATTTACCCGCGGGTATTGCCAGAATCATCATACATCGAAAACCTGGATACGAAGAGATAATTGACAATGAACTAAAACGTGAGTTGGGACAATTTGACTTGCGCTTTCCAATCCCAGGACAGGAGTATTCTTTCTAAAATGCCAAACACTAATACAGACCCCCGTACACAATTTAATAATATTGTGCAAAGCTTCCTGGAAGCTCCCACCAACTTTAATAAGGAACAATTATTGTTGGCGGCAGAAAGTTACAAGGATGCTTGGATATTAACAATGGCAAGTGGTAATCGCAATGACAATGTTCCGGATCCAAGCAATTGGGCACCCGAGGCAATTGCAAAGTTTTATAGTGAACATCTATCCCAAACTAGTTCATCTACCATCTACTCAAAAAAATTAGAAGCTGTTAGAGCCCTTGAGGACGGGTTGCCCATAAAGCTAGCACTCCAAAAACGAACTAATTCACGAACAAAAAATACATATTGGACATTGAGTTGGCGAACTAAGTACTCCCCCACAGGAACGAATCGCCGATTCTATTATTCATCAGGGCAATACTGGTCTTGCCCCACTAGTATTGCCCTTGAGCTCCTTGAGGATCTTGAAAGTCAAGGAGGACTACAAGAGGAATACTTTGATACAAGGCCTGGTAATGAGAGGATTAAAATTATAATTTCACCTGAAACTCAAATCTCCGACCCCGACTTATATAAGGAACAATGTAAAAATATCTTTGCCCCAAATGAGAAATGGGGTGAAAAACCGAAGGTTATAGCTCTTTCTGATACCGACAAAGACTGGAAGAAGGTAATGATTTTAAATCACGACAACAGTTACTGCACTTTCAGATCACTCACAAAAAATGCCAGCTACATGCCAAAAAAAGATCTTGAAAAAAGTAGTGAGTGGTGGCTCGACAATGCGATGATGGATGCAAGTGTTCAGCAAATGCGTATTTTCCACAGCCATCTTAAAAATTTAATATCATAATAACTTGATCTCAACCAGTGTTAAGACTCAAGGTAATAATTTAAATAGCCAAATTATCATGAACGTAAGTCCGATAAGACCTGCAATCAGCCCACCTATTAACGCGTCTCGATTTTTGGTTATCTTTGAAATAATTTGGCGAGTTAAATCGTATCCAAGAAAAAGATAACAGATAGCTAGAGACCAAGGAAAAAAGATAGCCAACACAATAGCTATCAGGACTAAATTAAATGACTTTTGCATGAAACATGTTTAAATCTATTACGAGGCTTCAATAAGAGGTCCGAAAGATGCTATCCAATCACAAGCTTTGTCAGATATCGATAGCATTCATACCACCCCATAGAGTTGCATAAGAATCAATCTGATTTAAACTAAAATCTCGCATGTCTCCCCCACTACTGTACTCAAGGTGCCATTTCACTGTTAAAGACAATGCTTCTTTAATATTCAACATTGGATTCCACTCGAGCTGCTTTTGAGCCTTACCAGGGTCCAACTGGAGGAATAAATCTTCCTTAACTTCCAGAGAATCTTCAATAATAAAATTCGGCTCCTTACCCCATATCTCCGATGCCAAACAAACTAATTCCTTGACAGTTATGACTTGATCTTTGGCTGGCCCAAAATTCCAACCACCATTAAATTTCACCCTATTTTCACAAAGGCACTGACCGAGAAGAAGATAACCTTGTAAAGGCTCTAAAACATGCTGCCAGGGGCGAATAGAATTTGGACTTCTAACTATAACCGTCTCACCAGCATGAAGAGAAGCCAGAATGTCGGGAACTAATCTGTATTTTCCCCAATCTCCCCCACCAATAACGTTGCCTGCCCGTCCAGTAGCCAAGCCAATCTCTAGCTCATTAAAATATGAACCCCTATAAGCGTCTGAAATCAACTCTACTGAGGCCTTGCTACTGCTGTAGGGATCGCTTCCCCCCAATGGATCTTCTTCAGAAAAAATTTTCTGTGACCCCACATTTTTATAACACTTGTCAGTTGTTATATTGACAATAGCCTTAACCGACTTGGTCTTACGTATGCACTCAAAAAGATTAATAGTACCAACAATATTAGTAATATAGGTTTCCCGAGGTGCTGCATGAGCGTCCAAAACAATTGGTTGTGCCGCCAAGTGAAAAACAACATCAGGTGAGAAGGCCACTATCTCTCTTTCTAGATGCTCTATATCAAGTAAATCACCAAATACCGAATGCATCCCCTTGCTAACTTTAGCAAGATCAAACATATTAGTCTTAGAATCCGGCTCGAGTGCATAACCAAACACATTTGCACCCATTTCCTGTAACCATAACGACAGCCATCCTCCCTTGAATCCTGTGTGACCGGTTACAAATACATTCTTATCACGCCAAAAGTTCTTTTCCATATTCATATAACCCAAATCCATTACCTCCAAATAGGTGGTGCTGGTGAGAGGAATTGAACCTCCGACCTATTGTTTACGAAACAATTGCTCTACCGACTGAGCTACACCAGCATTTACTATTTGGGTCAATTTCTTCTGATTAAATATTTCAAGTTTCCTTAAACGCACCAAAACCTAAATCTATTTATTTTTAAAATTAGGCGACCTTTTCTCAATAAAAGCCGCCATACCTTCCTCTTTATCCTCTGTAGCAAATGAAGAGTGAAAGAGACGGCGCTCAAACCGCACACCTTCAGCAAGATTAACCTCAAATGCCCGTTTAACTGACTCCTTTGCCATCATCAAACTGGGAGTGGAGAGTCTGCTTATCTTGTTAGCAGTCTCAATCACATCAGCCATCAGATCATCCGTAGCTACCACCCTTGACACCAACCCACATCTTTCAGCCTCACACGCATCCATAAACCTGTCTTGTCCAAGCAGAACCATTTCCATAGCCTTTGATTTACCAATAAACCTAGGGAGCCGTTGGGTACCACCAGCCCCTGGTATAACGCCCAGATTTATTTCTGGCTGACCAAATTTAGCATTTTCCGCAGCTATTATAAAATCACACATCATCGCAAGTTCACAGCCTCCCCCCAAAGCATACCCTGAAACTGCTGCTATTACAGGCTTCCGGCATCTACTTACAGCCTCCCACTCAGAAGTGATAAAGTCCGCCTTATAGACATCCATGTATGATTTTCCCTTCATATCCCGGATATCTGCTCCAGCCGCGAACGCTTTCTTACTTCCCGTTAAAACTAGGCATGATATTTTCTCATCTAAATCCGCGTCAACAACGGCCTGTGACAACTCAGCCATAAGTTGTGGAGAAAGAGCATTCAGTGCTTTAGGGCGGTTCAAAGTGATCAACAAAACGCGATCTTTTTGTTCTGTTAAAATATATTTAAATTTCATCTAAACCTCTCTTGTCTTTGAATTTTTTCCAATTTCTAAGAAAATTCCTTTAACTCTTTTGGAAGTCTAAAAATTACATCTTCACTTGTGTTACCTAACTCCTCAATATCCGTAGGTCCCATTTTCTTTAACCGAGTTATAACCTGCTGCACTAAAATTTCGGGAGCTGATGCACCAGCGGTTAGCCCAACTATCGAGTCATTGGTAAACCATTTCTCATCGAGTTGACTTGGATCATCCAACATATAAGCAGCAACACCTAAATTACTAGCAACCTCCCTTAAGCGATTAGAATTGGAGCTATTAGGAGACCCCACCACAAGCACAACATCACAAATCTTGGCTAGCTCTTTAACACCGTCTTGCCGATTTTGAGTAGCATAACAAATATCATTTTTCCTAGGACCTACTATACCCGGATATTTCTTTTTTAAGGCCGAAACGACATTGACCGTATCATCCACCGACAACGTGGTCTGCGTTACAAAGGCCAAACTGGTAGCATCCCTAACTTTCAGTTTTTCCACATCTGCTTCTGACTCAACTAGATAAACGGTGCCATCCACTTGCCCCATTGTACCCTCAACTTCTGGATGCCCCTTGTGACCTATCATAATTAGATCTCTGCCTTTCTTATAATTAATCTCAACCTCTTTATGCACTTTGGTGACTAATGGACAAGTCGCATCAAAAACCCTAATGCCCCTTTGTTTGGCCTCCTCTCTGACTATTTTCGGGACCCCGTGAGCACTAAAAACAACAACTGAGCCTACCGGAACATCTTTGATTTCCTCAACAAAAATAGCCCCCTCCTTTTTCAAGTTGTCGACTACAAATCGATTGTGAACAACCTCGTGCCTGACATAAATTGGTCGACCAAACTGCTTTAACGCCCTTTTTACAATTTCTATGGCCCTGTCAACTCCAGCACAAAAACCTCTGAGTTTAGCAATATAGATTTTCATAATTGAATTGTTATATATGAGTAAAAATATTTCTAGTGGTTTTCAAGGCTTTTTGGCATCACTTTTTCCTTTATTAAATACGGCTTCCCACAAGATAAGTAGAGCACCTATAGTTATGAAAGAGTCAGCTAGGTTAAATGATGGCCAATAATAAGGACCAACATGAATAGATATAAAATCTACTACAGCTCCAAGAAAAACTCTATCAACCAAATTCCCAATGGCTCCCCCTATCACAAGGGATAGAGAGAGGCTTATTAGGGCCCTATCCGAGACCTTGTAAACCCACCAAATCATGTAGCCAACCGCAAATACCGCGATAAAAATGAAAAACCATCGTTGCCACCCGCCAGCCCCCGCCAAAAAACTAAAAGCGGCACCTGGATTGTAAGTAAGGTAGAAATCAAAGAACGAGGTGACATATTTACTTTGATTTTCTAACAGAGATTCTACTGCATAAATTTTCGTAAATTGATCTATTAGAACCAAAATACTGGCTAGAAGTAACCATAATGAAAACCTAGGCATAGACTCTCTTTTCCTCTATTTGTTTCATGCTTTGGGTACATCTTTGACATACATCTGAAGCCGCATCACCGTACCCAACATCCTCAGTATAATGCCAACATCTCTCGCACTTTTTATAAGGACTACTACTAACTGAGATATTAATCTCTTCTCCATTATATTGTCGAAGAGTAACCTCCGATGCTAAAAGGACATATCTAAGTTCTTTCCCCAACCTTGCAAGAGCACTGTAGGCGCTTTCTGAAACCTCTATATGCACTACAGCCTCCAGAGAAGACCCTAAACTACCATTCTCTCTTTCATTTTCAATCGCTTTTTGGGTCCTATCTTTAACCTTTCGCAATAACTGCCAATCTTGAATGAGATCACTACCACACCAAGATAGGTCATGCCAAGTCTTCAGAAATACACTATCCTGATCATTTTTTTGCAAGACGGACCAGGCTTCTTCTGCCGTAAAAGAAATTATCGGAGCAACAAGCCTTATCAAGCTGTTACCAAGATGGAATAGTGCATTCTGAGCCGACCTGCGTCCCTTTGAGTTTACGGGCATTGTGTAAAGTCTATCCTTTAGTATGTCTAGATAAAACCCTCCTAAATCTTCTGAGCAAAAATTCTGCATTTTTCTCACCACCTGGTGAAATTCATATTTCTCATAATCATCTAAAACAGACCGTTGAAACGCTGCAAGCATTTGCAAAGCATATCGATCTATTTCCAACCACTCCGAAAAGGTCAAATGATTTTTCCCTGGATGGTAATCTTCTAAATTGGCCAGGATGAATCGCAGGGTGTTCCTAATCCGTCGATATGCCTCAACTACTCTCTGTAAGATTTCGTTAGAAATAGTCAATTCACCAGAATAATCGGTAGATCCTACCCACAAACGTAAAATATCTGCTCCTAGTGTATCGATAATTTTCTGAGGAGAAATTACATTGCCGATGGATTTTGACATTTTTTTTCCTTTTCCATCAACCACAAATCCATGGGTTAGTAAACCTTTATAAGGAGCTCTACCATCAATGGCACACCCTGTTAAAAGACTAGACTGGAACCACCCCCTATGCTGGTCTGACCCCTCCAAATACAGATCAGCTGGCTTGTTTAGGTCCCTGCGTTTTCCTAATACTGATAAATGCGTAGTACCGGAATCAAACCAAACATCCATTGTGCTAGTTACTTTTTCATACAATTGTGCGTCAGCCCCTAAAAATTCCTCTTTAGATGCTTGAAACCAAGCATCAATCCCTTTATGTTCAACCTTGCGTGCTACCTTCTCCAGGATCTCACAAGTACTAGGATGCAATTCACCACTTTCCTTGTGTCTAAAAAATGGCATGGGGGTACCCCAGTCCCTCTGACGAGATACACACCAGTCAGGTCTTCCTAAAACCATTGATTTTAAACGGGCGAGACCCCAATCAGGATAAAAGTTTGTCCGATCGATGGCTTGCAGTGCCTGGTTACGAATACTTGATTTGCCACCATCATCCATGGAAATAAACCATTGGGGCGTAGCCCTATAAATAACCGGTGATTTATGCCGCCAGCACACGGGGTAGCTATGAACGTAATCACACACCCTGATTAGTTTTTGTCGGAGCTCCAGCTCCTTCACGACTATCTTATCAGCTGCTGAAAAGTGAAGACCTCCAAAAAAAGGTACGTTTTCGTGAAAAACCCCACCGTCATCGATTAGTAAATCAACTTTCAAATCATAAAACAGACCAACATCGAAGTCCTCAACTCCATGGGCCGGTGCTGTATGCACCAAACCCGTACCCGTCTCCGTAGTAACATGATCGCCTAGCACGATTGGTACCAAACGGTCATAAAAAGGGTGGTCTAATAAAATACCCTCTAAATCCTTGCCTGAGCATTCACCAACTGTCTCAAATTCCGATATTTGGTATTGCTGCATACAACTATCGACTAAATCCGTTGCTAATAGAAATAATCCTCCAGAAAACCTGACAAGCGAGTAATTCAGATGTGAATTAACTGCGACACCCCTATTAGAGGGAAGTGTCCAAGGTGTCGTCGTCCAGATCACCGCGAATACCGATTCGTAGATTTTACTAAAACGCAGAACACTGGCAAGCTGAGAGGTATCGTTTAGCTGGAAAGCCACATCAATAGCCTTGGATACCTTGTCCTTGTATTCAACTTCCGCTTCAGCAAGGGCAGATCCGCAATCACTGCACCAGAAAACTGGCTTAACACCTTGTTTGAGATATTCCTTTTTATAAATTTTACCTAGGGCACGTATGGTTTCGGCCTCCGTTTTAAAATCCATCGTCTTATATGGATTATCCCAATCTCCCAGCACTCCTAACCGAATAAAGTCTTTACGCTGGAATTCTATTTGTCTTTCAGCAAACTCCCGACAATGTTTACGAAACTCTGATGATGACAGCTTTTTACCATATGTTTTCTCAATTTGATGTTCTATTGGCAATCCGTGGCAATCCCAGCCGGGGATATAGGGTGCATCAAAACCGGACAGGGTTTTCGATTTTAAAATAATATCTTTCAGAATTTTGTTCACTGCGTGCCCAATGTGAATTTTACCGTTAGCATAGGGCGGACCATCGTGCAAAATAAATTTTTTTCTGCCTAATGATGCTTGCCTGATTTGCTTATACATTTCAGACAACTCCCATGACCTCAACCATGCCGGCTCCCTCTTGGAGAGGTTAGCCCGCATGGGAAATTCAGTCGTATGCATATTTAGTGTTTTTCTATAATTTCCCATATTAACAATGTTTCCTCATTCCTCTGTATTAGGAGAATAAACCCTAATTTTTTGTATTCAAAAACTGTCGAGACAATCGTACATCCACAGCCATTTGAACAACCATCTCGTCCACCCCGTCAAATTTTTTTTCTTCCCTTATTTTTTTTAAAAATTCGACAGTAAGGTATTCCCCATACAGTGTTTCATCAAAATCAAAAATATTAACCTCTAGCAGGAGACCTCCATTATCCTTTACAGTTGGCCTAACTCCGAGGCTAGCCACACCACTTAAAGGCGACCGATTATCTAAAAACACTCTAACCGCAAAAATCCCGGTCAGTGATAAGCGTCGTGCCTTCAAGTCTATATTTGCAGTAGGGTATCCTAACTTTCGACCAACGCCATCACCTCTCACCACCCGACCACTAATAGTATAGTACCTTCCAAGCAAGGCTTTAGATAGCTCCATTTTGCCCTCGGCAAGCGATTGTCTGACGTAGGTGCTGGATACTCTGGTACCACGATACTCTAAGCTTGGCATGCTCTCCAGCATGTAGGTATCTTTTTTTGATAACTTTTGAAGTAGCGAAAAATCACCCTTTCTATCAGCCCCAAAACGAAAATCATCTCCGACTAGTAACCAAACAACTCTAAGCTTTTGTAAAATTAATTTAACAAAATCTGTAGCATTCCTTTTGCTAAAGGTATCGTCAAAACGTACTACGTACACCCTGTCTATTTCGGTCTCCTTGAAAAAAGTAAGCTTTTCTCTCAGCGAAGTTAATCTGGAAGGAGAAGTATCATGATCAAAAAACTCCCTTGGCTGCGGCTCAAAAATCATAACGGCTGAACAGGCTCCTAACTTAACTGCTTTAGCACAAACACGCTCAATCATTGCCTGATGCCCTAAGTGGATACCATCAAAATTGCCAATTGTCAGAGCAAGACTATTTTTCGTCTCTGTCGGTATTCCTCTGAAAACTTTCATTTTTCACAAATTCCTGTTCAAATCAAAATCAGACAACTCAGGAAGGCCCAATATTAGAAAAGGCCCCGAAATCGGAAACGCGCAAACCCATTAACCATAAAGTTCCTAGGTAACTTACTCCACCACAGAAAACCATGCTACTCAGCCTGATGACACGGTCAATCATATGGCTGTTTGTCCAAAAGCTCTCCGATGGCTCCAAAAAGAAAAAGACGGCAACCATAACCATTAAGGCGATTACTATTTTGGATAAAAGGGGGTACCAGCTTTTAACCGGAAAAACTATTTTTGTTCTTCTTAGGCTTAGAATGAGCACGATAACATTGAACCATGCCGCCAAGGCTATAGCTAAAGCTAAACCGGCATGCCCCAACGACCAAACAAATATTAAATTCATCACCTGAGTAAAAAACAAAGTCATAATAGCAATTTTAACAGGTGTTCTTGTATTCTGACGGCCAAAGAAGGCTGATGTTAATACCCTCACCATAACCAGTGCTATCACACCGAACCCATAGAAAAATAAAGCCCGTCCTGTCATGCGCAAATCTTGAGCGTCAAACTGACCATACATGAATAAGGTAGCTATCAAAGGCACAGCGAGGTAAATGAGAGCTAGAGCACATGGGGCTCCCAATACAATCGCTACTCTAATCGCACTATCCAATGATTTTCCATAATTAATCTCATTCTGATCAGCAAAATCTTTAGATAAGCGAGGCAAAAGGGTTGTACTGAGGGCTGCCCCTAATAGCCCAACAGGAAGTTCCATCAAACGGTCTGCGTAGTAAAGCCAAGATATGCTGCCGGTGATAAGAAAAGACGCGACAATAGTGTTAATCAAGAGACTAATTTGAGCGACTGACACACCGAGAAGTGCTGGAGCCATTAATTTTAAAATACGCACCACCCCTAAATCTCGAGGAGCCCATGAAAACCTGGGTATCACACCGATTTTGTAGAGAAAAGGTATCTGAAAAGCTAATTGCAGAGTTCCTCCCAAAAGCACACCCCAAGAGAGAGCAATTATGGGGACCTCAAATGCTGGAGACACCCAAATCGCGAAGACTATTAATGACAAGTTTAGTAAAGCTGGTGAGACTGCTGGCGACGCAAACTTGCCCCAAATATTTAAAACTCCCCCAGCCAGTGCTGTTAAGGAGATAAATAAAATGTAGGGGACACAAATACGGAACATACTAACCGTGATATCAAATTTGGTGGGGTCTCCCGCAAAACCAGGAGCAGACACATAGATTATCAGGGGAGCAAAAACTATTGCCGTAAACGAAACAAATATCAGGACTACAGATAGCATCGTTGCCACCCTATTTACAAGTAATTGAGTGTCTTGTTCAGTCCTTGTGCTTTTATATTCACTCAATATTGGGACAAAAGCCTGAGAAAATGCTCCTTCCGCAAATAACCGTCTTAACAGATTTGGAATTCTAAAAGCAACAAAGAAAGCATCGGTATAAATGCTTGCTCCAAAGAATCGAGCCATGACGATATCTCGGATAAAACCAAATATCCGAGAAATAAAAGTCATCCCCCCAACAGTAAGAAAATTTTTTAACAATTTCTACACTTCTCTCTCTAACAAAATAATTTGCCTAAACAAAATATGCCAAAAAAACAGTTACTTAATAACTATGTCATTTTAATTCATTAACTAAAGATTGCGAAACTTTTTTTGCAACAGTACTATAGCCCACTTTCTTTCCATATTAAGAGATAAAAAAGGGAAACGCATGGCTAACATTGCATCAGCCAAAAAAAGGGCAAGGCAGACAATCCACAAAAGGGTTATCAAAGGCTCTCTACGCTCTGAACTTCGCACAGTAATAAAGCGAGTTGAAAAAGCCTGTAACGAGGGAAACGTGCAAAGTGCAACTACGGAATTTAGAAATGCCCAAAGTAGAATAGACTCTATTGCCAGAAAGGGCGTTCTTCATAAAAATACAGCTGCCAGGCATAAAAAAAGATTAGTAGCAGCTATCAAATCTATAAGTTAATCAAACCGGCTAACATCGGTGGGGAAATAGTTTTCAAAATTGTCTTTTCTGTAATTACAACTTAAGTTAAGGGTTAAATAATTTGCAGGGGTGAAATCTATGCGGCATCTAATGAGTAGCTATGGACGGCTCCCTGTGCAGTTCAACCATGGGATAGGGGCATGGCTATGGGATAGCAAGAACAATAAATATATTGATGCCTTATGTGGTATCGCGGTTACGGGACTCGGACACTCCAATCCAGAAATTAACGCTTCCATAATTGATCAGGTCCAAAAGCTTACACATGTATCAAATCTCTACCAAATTAGAGAACAAGAAGAATTAGCAGAAAAGATGTGTGCTCTATCAAGAATGGAAAATGTTTTTTTCTGTAATTCAGGAAGCGAAGCTAATGAAGCTGCGATCAAATTGGCAAGACTATTTGGCTATAAAAAAGGAATCCTAAATCCTTGTATTATCGTTATGGAGAACGCATGGCACGGACGGACTATAGCCACATTATCCGCAACAGGCAGTTCGGCAGCACAGCAAGGTTTTGGCCCATTAGTTCCTGGTTTCTTAAGAGTCCCATTTAATAATACCAACAAACTGAATGAGGCTATTAGTGCAAATCGAGATGTTATAGCCGTGATGTTAGAGCCTGTTCAAGGAGAAGCAGGAATCAAAATACCTTCTAAGGACTTTCTCCCTAAGGTGAGATCAATCTGTGATAAAAATGGTATATTAATGATATTAGACGAGGTTCAAACGGGCATGGGAAGAAGTGGTAAGTGGTTCTCCCATGAGCATACCCAAACATCTCCGGATATTCTGACTCTTGCCAAAGGGTTGGGAAATGGATTCCCAATTGGTGCTTGCTTAGCACGAGGCGAGGCCTCAAAACTTTTCTCACCGGGATCCCATGGTTCAACATTTGGTGGTAACCCGCTTGGATGTGCAGCAGCAAAAGCTGTGTTTAATGTAATCGCAAAGGATAATTTGATTGATAGGGCAGACACATTAGGGGAGACTATAAGCTCAAACTTGATAAAAAAATTGGAGGGAAATAAAAAAATAAAAGAAGTAAGGAACCAAGGACTATTAATTGGTATTGAAATGGTAGTTGACTGCAGTCATCTGGTAACAGAAGCACTGAGGGAGAATATTCTTTTAAATGTCACAGGTGGTAATACAATTAGATTGCTTCCTCCCTTGATACTTTCTGACCAAGAGGCAGAAATTATTTCAAAAAAAGTTTGCAAAATAATCAGCGACTTTTCCTAGTTAAAATCACACTTGCGATCAAAATGATAGAAAAACAAAACTTTTTACAAGTAAATGACCTTTCGATCGAGGAAATAGAACATATTTTCGATAGAACGAAGTTTTTAAAAGGCAAATTTAAAGCTAAAGAGGGGTTTCGGCCATTGGTTGACCGAACCTTAGTTCTAATTTTCGAGAAACAAAGCACTCGAACAAGATTATCTTTTGAGGCGGGAATGCAACAAATGGGGGGTAATACGGTTCTTCTAAATAATGCTGATTCCCAATTAGGTAGAGGAGAACCTATCAGAGATTCGGCTAGGGTAATATCCAGCATGTCGGATATCATCATGATACGAACATTTGAGCACTCCGTTATTGAAGAGTTTGCCAACTACTCAAGTGTGCCAATAATCAATGGCCTCACCAACCAACACCACCCGTGCCAAATACTAGCCGATATTTTCACCTTTCAGGAAAAGCGAGGGACAATCAGAGGAAAGCAAGTAGCTTGGATTGGAGACGCAAATAACGTTTGTGCATCTTGGATGCAGGCTGCTCTAATTATGAACTTTACACTACACGTATCTAGTCCTCCCGGATTTGGGATTGATCTAAAAAATACTCAGTTTAGCAACAAAAATCTAATAAAAGAGTTTGAAGATCCGAAAGCTGCAGCTAAAGATGTGGATCTCATTGTAACCGATGTGTGGACCAGTATGGGATTTGAATCTGAAGTTACGGAACGAACTCAATCATTTCAAGCTTGGCAAGTTAACCAAGAAATTCTTGGTCATGCTAAGAAAAATGTTATCTTTATGCATTGCTTACCAGCACATAGAGGCGAAGAAGTCACGGCTGAAGTTATAGAGGGAGCAAATAGCGTAGTTTGGGAAGAAGCTGAAAACCGACTGCATACTCAAAAAGCATTGCTAGAAGTTATGTTACTAGGTAAATTAGGGTAGGCTTAAAAGTTACAGTGGTGTCCTACAAGCTTTCTTGATACTTTTCTTAAATAAGGAATTCAAAAAATGAGACCAGCACTAATTATATTTGTTATGTTTTTTAACCTATCTGCTATACAACTTACAAATGCAGAGGAGGTCACTGCCATAATTGAAGATGTTAATGGATGCAAGGTATACAACCCAGCTCCCCAAGAGGAGGAGACAATAAGCTGGTCGGGCAATTGTATTAATGGGTTTGCAAACGGATCCGGTATTTTAGAATGGTACAAAAACGGTGAACTTATGGAGAGGTACGAGGGAGACATGGAATCGGGATGGGCTCAAGGAAATGGGATTTTAATATCTGAAACAGGAATGCGTTACGAAGGACATTGGAATAAAAGTGCTCAAAGCGGATATGGCAAACTATCACATCTTGATGGTAGCAGTTATGAGGGGCAATGGCTTAATGGAAAGCCGCATGGTAGAGGGACCTATACCCATCCAAACGGAGATATTCTTTCAGGAGAATGGAACGAAGGGGAGCTGCTAAAGGGGGCAGGTGCCCAGAGGATCTAGTTAACATGAAAAAGTACGATAAAATAGTCTTAGCCTACTCTGGTGGCCTTGATACCTCTGTGATGCTCAAATGGCTTCACGAAAAATATCAATGTGAAATCATAACCTACACCGCCGACCTTGGTCAAAAAGGCGAGATAAAATCCGCCGCCAAAAAGGCAAAAAAAATGGGAGTAAAACAACTGTTCATAGAAGATCTACGGGATGAATTTGCAAGAGACTTCATATTCCCAATGCTACGATATAATGCCAGCTACGAGGGTGATTACTTGTTGGGAACTTCGATCGCAAGACCACTGATAGCTAAAAAATTGGTAGAAGTAGCCCATAAAACCAAAGCAGATGCTATTGCTCACGGGGCAACAGGTAAAGGTAATGATCAGATCAGATTTGAGCTTAGTGCGTATGCAATTGATCCCAAAATTACCGTTATAGCACCATGGAGAGAGTGGGACTTGCTATCAAGGGAAAAGCTTCTCTTATTTGCAAAGACCCACAAAATCCCAGTCGATTTTAATAAAACCAAAGGGGCTCCATATTCTATGGATGCAAACTTACTCCATATCTCCTATGAGGGAGGTGTACTGGAGGACCCTAGCCAACCTCCAGAGGAAGGTATGTGGCGAATGACAAAATCTTTAGAAAAAGCTCCGAGTCGCGGAATAATTCTGGAAGTAGAATTTAAAAAAGGGGATGCCGTCGCAATAAATGGAAAGAAACTAAAACCATCATCTATTCTTGATTTATTGAACAAACTCGGAGGGAATCATGGAGTTGGTAGAGCGGATATAGTAGAAAATAGATATATAGGTATGAAGTCCAGAGGCTGTTATGAAACTCCCGGTGGCCTGATTCTCCGGAAATGTCATCAGGCGATTGAGAGCATTACCTTAGACCGTGAAGTCATGGCTCTCCGCGATGATCTAATGCCCAGGTATGCCAGATTAATCTATAACGGATACTGGTATAGCCCCGAGAGGTTATTATTACAAAAGTTAGTAGATGAATCTCAGTTACATGTTAATGGGAGTGTGAAGATCAAATTACACAAAGGTAACGTTGTAATGATAGGTAGGAAATCTAAACGTGATTCACTATTTGATAAGAAAACATCTACATTCGAAGACGATCATGGGGCATATAATCAGGCTGACGCTACCGGCTTCATCAAATTAAAGTCTCTTAGATTAAAGAAAAACTCTAAAAGAATGAATATTTTATAAGGATTAACATTCAAATGACTTCGATAGTAGTTGTAAAAAAAAACGGGTATGCAACGATAGCCGCGGACACACTAACTAAGTGGGGATCCGGCAAAGAAAGTGCCGAGTACATAAATAACAACACTAAAATACTTAATATTAAGGATAATTACATAGCCCTAGCTGGGAACGCAACCTTTAAACTAGCCCTTTTAGATTATTTTTCTGATAAAAAAGAAATTCAACTAGCCTCAGTCATGGAAATCTTTAGAACTTGGAATAAGCTACATTTGGCACTCAAAACAGACTATCATCTCATGCCAGAGGAAGAAAAAGAGGATCCAATTGAATCAACACGTATCGATACATTAATTGCTAATCGATTTGGCATATTCGGGGTATCTGGTCATCGAACGGTCCAGGAGTTTTCCAAGTATTATGCTTATGGGAGCGGTAGTGACTATGCATTGGGAGCACTATGGGCGGCCTACCATGACGGGAAGTTAAGTTCGGAGGACCTTGCAAAAATGGCGATTGAATCGGCATCGGAGTTTGATGACGCTACCGGATTACCCGTCCATTATCAATCTATCGAAATTACATAAAATTTATTGGGAAAGTATAGATATTATGCCAACTTTTGACGTAACTTCAGAAGCATCTAGAGTTGAGATAAAGAATGCCATCGATGCCACAAACAAAGAAGTTCTGAACAGATTTGACTTCAAAGGTTCGGATGCTCGGGTTGAGTTAAACGAAATGACGGTTACAGTTTTTGCAGATGATGAATTCAAACTTGGGCAAGTTTATGATGTCTTGGTAAATAAGTTGGCGAAACGATCTGTTGACATACGATTCCTTGAGAGAGGAAAAACGACAAAAATTGGTGGAGACAAAGTAAAAGAGGACATAATAATCAAAACTGGCATATCAAAGGAGTTGGCAAAAAAGATAATAAAAAGGCTCAAAGATAACAAAATAAAGGTAAAGCCTTCCATTCAAGGAGATATTATCAGGGTGGCGTCTCAAAAAAGAGATACTCTGCAAGATGCCATAAAGATAATAAAAGAGTTTAGAGAACAACCCTTACAATTTGGGAATTTTCGTGATTAGCAACGTTTTATTTTTTTTTCCACCAACGCATAAGCCGAGTGATTATGAATTGACTCAAAATTCTCACTTTCTACTATATATCCAGATATTCTCCCATCTTTATTGAGACGAGCGGATACATCTCTCACCAGATCTTCAACAAATTTTGGATTGTCATAGGCTCTTTCTGTGACGTATTTTTCATCTGGTCTTTTCAAAAGTCCATACAACTCACAGGAAGCTTCTTCCTCCGCAATTTTGATAATATCTTCAATCCAAACGTGGCTCTCAGAGGACGCTGTAATGGTTACATGAGATCGCTGATTATGGGCACCGTAATCTGATATTTCCTTTGAGCAAGGACACAGGCTCTTAACGGGAACAACCACCTTCATCGAGAAAGAGTACTTGTTATTCAGCAGCTCTCCAGAAAAGGTAACTTGGTAGTCTAGCAAACTTTTCACTTTTGACACAGGTGCTGATTTTTCTACGAAATATGGGAATTCCATTTCAATCTGTCCTGAATTTGCCTCCAATACATCAACCATTTCCAACAACATAGTCTTAAAAGAACCAACTGTAATAACACCATTTTCTCTATTCAATATCTCCACAAAACGGGACATATGAGTTCCCTTGAAGTCTTTAGGAAGTCCAACATACATATTGAATGTAGCTACCGTCCTCTGACTTCTCCCTGTCATTTCAGCCACCTCCACCGGATGGCGAATATTTTTTATACCAACCTTATCAATGTCAATCTGGCGCATGTCCGAGGAGCTTTGTATGTCAGGAATCATCATTTTATCTGGAGAATTCATATCCGTTTTTATCCGTTAGTTTCATTGATTAGAGATTTTACCACGCTTAACCGCATTTATTCCTAAAAGCGTCAACTGCTTGAACAATCCCCTTGCTAGTTAGACCACAGATCTCCAACAATTGTTCCGGGGACCCGTGTTCGACAAACTTATCCGGCAATCCAAGGTGCAATGTTGGCTTGTTTAACCCGGCCTGCATTAAAAACTCCGATACACCTGATCCTGCTCCCCCCGTTACAACGTTTTCTTCCAGAGTCACCAAAAAGTCATGCTGCTCAGCCAAACTCAATATTAATGCCTCATCCAGAGGTTTTACAAATCGCATATCTGCGACTGAACAATCCAAAACCTCAGCTGCGGAAAGAGCAGACTGCAAAGTCGAACCAAAAGATAGGATAGCAATCTCGTGCCCAAGAACCTTGACTGTGCCTTTACCCAAAGCGACGCTCCTCATGGTTTCGTCTTTTTGCACCCCAGGACCAAATCCACGAGGATACCTTACAGCAGATGGCCCTTGGTGAAGGTGGGCCGTGTATAGCATATTTATAGTTTCCACCTCATCGCTCGGTGCCATAATTACCATGTTTGGAATACACCTCAGAAATGATATATCAAACATTCCATGGTGTGTTGGGCCATCCGCACCCACTAGACCTGCTCTATCTATTGCAAAAGTCACCGATAAGTTTTGGATACAGATATCGTGGATTAGCTGATCGTATCCTCTCTGTAAAAAAGTAGAATAAATTGACACCACCGGTCGGTAACCTTCACAGGCAATACCACCCGCAAAAGTAATCGCATGCTGTTCGGCAATGCCAACATCAAAATATCTATCCGGATACTCTCTTGAGAAGCGAACCAAGCCCGAGCCTTCTCTCATGGCAGGTGTTATTGCAATGAGCCTATCATCAAGCTTGGCCATATCACATAACCAGTCGCCAAAAATGTCGGAGTATGACTTCTTGTTGTTGTCCTTTTTTATGCCAATCAACCCTTCCTGTGGATTGAATTTCGAGACGCCATGATATTTAATCGGATTTTCCTCCGCAGGAGGGTACCCTTTCCCTTTTTTGGTAATCACATGCAGAAACTGGGGGCCATCCAATTTCTTTAAATTCTTTAGTGTTTTCACTAGTCCCGTTATATCATGACCATCAATAGGACCAATGTAATTAAAGCCAAACTCTTCGAACAAAGTCCCTGGCAGAACCATCCCTTTAACATGTTCCTCTGCCCTGCGAGCCAACTCGAGTACACTCGGAACCTTCTCAAAAACTTTTCCACTTGCCTTACGAGCCGCTGAATACATTCTTCCTGAAAGAACACGAGCCAAATAACTATTTAGTGCACCCACATTCTCGGAAATTGACATGTCATTATCGTTTAGAACAACCAAGATATTAGCCTCGGTCATACCGGCATTATTTAAAGCCTCAAAGGCGAGACCAGCCGTCATCGCACCATCACCAATCACTGCCACTACACGCCTTTTTTCATTACCAAGCTTAGAAGCGACCGCCATTCCAAGAGCCGCACTAATGGATGTGCTAGAATGAGCCGTGCCGAAGGTATCATACTCACTCTCTTCCCTCCTCGGAAACCCTGCTAAACCACCAACTTTACGCAGCGACGTCATCTTATCTCGACGCCCTGTCAATACCTTATGAGCATAAGTTTGATGTCCTACATCCCATACCAGGCGATCATATGGTGTATCAAAAACATAGTGCATGGCTATAGTAAGCTCTATAGACCCGAGGTTTGAAGAAAGATGACCTCCCGTAGATGACACCGATTCAATTATAAATTCCCGTAACTCTCTCGACACGTCAAGCAATGCAGTAATTTGTAAATCCCTAAGGTCACTTGGTTGACGTATTGTATCTAACAACGGAAAACGAACTTTATTGGTTTTAGTCACAAACTAGAACTTTCTATCAATAATGAAATGGGCAATTTCAGCTAACCGTTGTCCCTTCCCTGAGAAAACAGCTAACTCTTCAATAGCCTGTCGTTGTAGTGTCGCGGCATAATCTCGTGCACGATCAACACCAAGAAAACTCACAAAATTAGGCTTATTATCACGCATATCTTTACCTGAGGTTTTACCTAAAGTTAATGTACTACCTTCTGTATCAAGTAAATCATCAACTACTTGAAAGACTCGACCAATTTTATCGGCAAATCCTAGAAGAGCTAACTGTTCTTTTCCTTTCAGTCGTCCGGCACATATTCCTCCCATTTCGATAGCAGATTTTATTAGGGACCCAGTTTTTAACTTCTGCATAAACTCCAACTCTTCCAATTTTAACCTCTCGCCAGTAGACTGCAGATCCAAATATTGCCCACCTATCATGCCATATGGACCTGCACCGGCTGAGAGGCATTGTAGTAGTGCAAGCCTATCAGCAGGGGGCAGGTTTAAATCCAAATTGGACAAAATATCAAAAGCCAAACATTGTAAGCCATCTCCAACTAAAACCGCTACTGCTTCGTCATACTTTACATGTAAAGTTGGTTTACCATGCCTTAAATGATCATCGTCCATGCATGGAAGATCATCGTGTATTAAAGAGTAGATATGGACAAGCTCGACTGCCACACCAGCAGTCTCTAGTACAACCTGATCAGCCTCACCGAGCTCTGAAGCAGCAAAAACCAGCAGAGGTCTAATTCGTTTTCCCCCACCAGTAATCGCATATA
>CACOJS010000018.1 GCA_902627495.1 Hydrogenophilales bacterium
TATCATTTGGATTAAATTTCGGCTAGATAAATTCATCGGATTTCCATTAACATCCTAAAACAGTATATAGTTAAAATATAGAAATTAAATTTTGGTATTTTGTCTGGAATTATTCATCCTCATTACTAGATATATAGAGTTTGGCTATGCATAATTTTTTCCGGAAAGGTGAGAAGTTAGCTTTAAATTTACCCAATCGAGGTCCGATAGTGTTTGGGGATGACGGAAAATTGCTTCCGTCAATTTTAGACGCGTACTCACGGTATGGGTTTTACGTTTTTAAAAATGTGATTTTTAAACGAGAGCTTGAGGATCTAGAGTCTGATTTCAAAGTGTTAAAGAGTCGCCTTCCTAAGAAGAAGGGGTCTCCAATTGATTCACAAGGTCGGCCAGCGTTAAGTGTTGGGTGCTCGGGCCCCAATATTCATTGGGCTAAGCCGTTGAGTGACCCCAACGGTGAAACAACAGCTGCAGGTGGGCGTTATCCAGTAAAAATGGATGAGCCTAAGCCTCAAGCTGATTCCCCTGAACATATTGTTTATTTGATTCTTGGTTCTTTGCAATTTTCAGAGGCTCACCTAAGATTATATGGTCACCCCGATATGTTAAAAATAGCGGCATCTGTTAATGGGGAGGATTTCACTCCATTCAATGAATCAATTTTTATAAAAGAGCCTGGGCTCGGAGCGTCGGTAGCTTGGCATCAAGACGGTATTACCCATTGGGACCACCCTGATTGGGAGGAGGGAATACACGGTTTCAATTTTATGACCCAGCTTTATGGTAGTACAGCTGCTAACGGTGTTTGGGTTATTCCCGGCACGCACAAATTAGGTAAGGTGGATATAAAGGAGATGGTTAGAATAAATGGTGATATATATTTTCAGAAGGCTGTACCAATTATTTCTGATCCTGGGGATGTGATTATTTCAAACAGGCAACTTGTCCATGGTTCATTTGCCAATACTAGTGAAAAAATTAGGGTCACTTTTAATCAAGGTTTTCATAAGCTATCGTCGGTAATTGGTGTTAAGGGAGGGGGGCTCCACAACGCACCCGCAATATATACACCACAGAGACTTAGGGAGAGATCTCGTTTAATTGCGTTAGCGATTGATTCTAGGAATCAAAGGTATCCTGATGAGATTCCATATGAATATCAACCTTTGGGGGTTCATGGCACGAGGGAGAAATGGACGCCCGGTAATTTGGGGATTTTGAAAGATTATAATTTGCTCGATCTCAGCATTTAGTATGCTAATCACTAGCTCATGTGGTGTCAGGTTGTTTCAGACTTAGAGGGCCTAGAAGAAAAAAAGAGCTTTTAGCCTGATTTTGTTGGTTCTGTGCTTTATACGATTATCTTCTTGGTAATTCTCAAATGTTGCCCCGATGTGACCCGTATGAAAATTATAATCCAGTCCAATGCCTAATTTATAGGTATCTATGTGCTTATTATTAGGTGAGTAAAAATTTATTAGAGTTGGTGTGTGTAGGTAATATGCCGTTTCATCTGAGCTGCTACTGAGATCTACTCCATATTCCAAGTTGGCAAAAGGGTTAAGCCTTCCATTGGAGAGTTTAATTTCATTATCGTATCTGAGACCGAGCATGGTTTTTAATGTCTTGGTTTTTAGCTCATTATAGCCAATTGCCATTTCTTTATCGTTTTCGATATATGGTCTCAGCTCAGTGTATCCTACACTCACTTTTGCATATGGTGACAAATAATGGTTTTTAATATTTTTTCTTTTTTCGTATTGAAAAGATTGCAATACTTGATAAGCATTTCGGTTACCATAATGGAAGTCATTATTGGAAAATCTAGTTGTTTTTACATCGAACACATTAAAACCTAAAATGTATTTGAAGTTTTCATCAACACCTAAGATCTCACTATAATAAAATATTAATCCATAATTATAAGTTCTAAGATTCGTTCCTAGAGTTCCAAGCTCGGCGTGGTCGTACCCTCGTTGTAGGGCAAGACCGAGAAGTGTATTTTCACTGGTTTTTTTGTCAATCCCGATTGTTAGAGTGTCAGCGTGACTGCGTTTTCCAAGCGATAGATCAGTGGCATTATTTTTTCCAATAGTTATCTCTCCTGTTGTCCAAATAGCAAAGTCGTCCCCAATTATTTGCCCCAAACCATTTAAGTCAATGATTTGCCCCATCTCTAGTGTAAATAAACTTTCAAGATTTGTGATTTCAAGATCCACGACATTTTCCATCATAGTCATAGTTTGTTGAATAGATTTTGATGCCTTGATAATATGTTCATTTTCTAAATTAATTCTAATAGCATTTTGATTTAAGTTTGATTTTCGTCTATTCCTCCAAAACCATTCTATTCGATCTAAGACCATATCTATTGAGCTGTAAATCTTTTGATTTGCAATCGACTTTTGTTCTTCAACTAATGCTATAGTTTCTTTGCTGTCAAATGGGTTAGGTGGATCACTGGTTGAATTTTCTGATCCATCATCTCCATCATCAGTATCTGCAGTAGGTGCCGTGATATTTATTGTGGCATTTGTATTTGGGTAACACGTTTCACCGGAATCATCAAAATCTCCATCCTGGTTCAAATCTCCTCCGTATTCATAGAATGCTTTGATATCTATGTAATAATCATTCCATCTTCCAACTCCCCCGAATCCTTGCTGTAGATGATGTTCTCCACCACAGCAGTTGTTTGGCTCACCAGGTTCCGGAAATTTATGAAAATCAATTTCAACACTGCAACTTGAATCGGCTGTATTGTCGCAGTAAAAGGTTTTGCCGGCTTCCGGTCCGTCCATCCATTTCCAAGTACCCTCACTTCCGGTATCTGATCCTCCCAACCATCCGTTTGATGTGCTGATATTGTTTAGTATGAAGTTATATTCCTCCAGGCTGGTAACTGTAGCCAAGTACCCTGAGCACTCCCCAATCTTGGATGCAGCAGCATCTGATCTGTGTAGATCCCAGCTCTGAACTGTTGTATCGTATTTATAGTAATGTTTTTTCAGATAATATGCCCCAGTTGGGTTGACAGTAATTGAAATTGAACCTGATGGTGACCCAGAGTTTTTGTAAGCTAGCGTTTGTAGAGCGAGGTTTGAGTTAGCTTGAGTTCCCTCAAAAACAATTTCACCTGATCCGGTAAGCCAAAGTGAGTCGCTATAGCCTGTGGCGGCTGTTAATCCAGAGGTTGACCCCAACCTTATTAACCCAGTTGACGATGAAATAATCACTTGTACATCAGTAGAATATCCGGTTATAGATACGGTGGTTCCTGAGGCTGATAGCAGAACAAAATTTGCTGTGTCTTCGGCTAAAGTTCCTGGAACAATTAGGCTTTGAGCCGATGCATATCTCGGCATATCGCAGTTGATATAAGTAGCAAGTGTGGCCAGTAAGAATGTTTTAAAAACAGGCTGCATTCTATTTTTTTTGGAAATTGACTAACTTTTATTTGCAATTTAGTGACTGAAGATAGTTTTAGCCCAAGAATATGCCATATAAGCAATCGGCATATCAGGCTATATCTTTACGTCTGAGATGGTTTTTTTTATGGGAAGGGAGTGTCTTTGTGTTAGACTCTCTCCTTTTTTTTTGAGGAACTGATTGTGAGAGATCAAATTGAGGCACTGGAAAAAGAATGGGCATCGAGTGCCCGGTGGAGAAATATAAAACGGAATTACTCAGCTGAAGATGTCGTTCGCCATCGCGGTAGTGTAAGCATATCCCACACTTTAGCCGAGCTTGGGTCTAAGAAACTTTGGGATTTGATCAATAATAGCCCTTTTGTTAATACCCTGGGTGCACTAACTGGCAATCAAGCTATGCAGCAGGTAAGAGCAGGCCTCAAAGCTATATATCTCTCTGGATGGCAAGTGGCAGCTGATGCTAATGTTGCTGGGGAGATGTATCCAGATCAATCGCTTTATCCCGCGAACAGCGTTCCTTCAGTCGTCAAAAGAATTAATAACACCCTCCTTAGAGCTGATCAGATTCAAGTGTCGGAGGGACAGTCAGAGTTTGACTGGCTCGTCCCTATTATTGCGGATGCCGAGGCTGGTTTTGGTGGAGTATTAAATGCTTTTGAGCTAATGAAGGCAATGATAGAGGCAGGGGCATCAGGTGTTCATTTTGAAGATCAGCTTGCATCAGCAAAAAAATGTGGTCATATGGGGGGTAAGGTATTAGTGCCAACTAAGGAGGCTATTCATAAGTTGTCCGCTGCTAGGTTTGCAGCAGATACCCTGGGTGTTCCGACCGTGCTCTTGGCTAGAACTGATGCCGAAGCTGCAAACTTAATAACTGCCGATATAGATGAATATGATAAGCCATTTATGACTGGTGAGAGAACATCAGAGGGTTTTTACAGGGTTAAGAATGGTCCTGAGCAGGCTATTTCGAGGGGACTCGCGTATTCACCTTATGCCGATTTGATTTGGTGTGAAACAGCCACACCAGATTTGTCTTTTGCCAAGTATTTTGCTGAGGCTATTCACAAAGAGTACCCTGGCAAATTATTGGCATATAATTGCTCACCTTCATTCAATTGGAAAAAACATCTCGATGATAAGGTGATAGCTAAGTTTCAAAGAGAACTTGGGAGTATGGGTTATAAATTTCAATTTATAACCTTAGCGGGATTCCATGCCCTAAATTACTCGATGTTTGATTTAGCAAAAGATTATTCAGAGAATCAGATGACTGCATATGTTGCTTTACAACAAAAAGAATTCTCCTCTGAGTTGATAGGTTATACAGCAACCAAACATCAAAGAGAGGTTGGAACTGGGTATTTCGATGGTGTGTTACAAGCAATCCAAGGAGAAGACACGTCAACGGCAGCTTTGAAGGGTTCCACGGAAGAGAAGCAATTTGATTAAATCCATTGGGCATGCTGTCAATGGAATAACAACTCTAAATTTGGTGGCACCTCACTTAAGCCTTATACTTTCATCATAGGGAAAAATGTCTCGAATTTCTCCTTCAAAAATAGTTTTTTGGATCGACCGCCAGTATTCTGGATCAAATATATCGCTATGGAGTTTTTTAAATACTTTTCTTAATTCCGGTTTTGCGATCAGAAATGGCTCCCAGGTTTCGGGTAACACATCGTTTTTTCTGACAGGATACCAAGGTCTGTTAGACATTTCATCTTCGGGAGTTTTGGGGCTTGGAACTTTCTTAAAGTTGCAGTTAGTAAGTAAGGCAATTTCATCATAGTCATAAAATACCACTTTGCCGTATTTGGTGACCCCAAAGTTTTTCAAAAGTAAATCTCCGGGAAATATATTTACGGCAGCAAGATCCTTTACCGCTTGTCCGTAATCTATGATTTCTTTGGTGGTAGTCGTTATCGGGTTTTCCTCCACATGAATGTTTAATGGTAGCATACGTCGTTCGATGTAAACGTGCTTAAATACCAGCTGATCTCCGTCTCGAATTACAGAGAGGGTCGCATTATTGGCCAGTTCAGATAGTAGTTGTCTGTCGAACCTATTTGCGGGAATAGCCACGTCTTTAAATTCCATAGTATCTGCCAATCTACCCACTCGATCATGCTTTTTTACTAAATGGTATTTTTTCCTGACACCGTCACGAGTGATATCTTTCACAGATCCAAATTTGTCTCTAATTATTTTAAAAACGTATGGAAACGATGGTAGCGTTAGTACAATCATAACCAAACCACGGACTCCCTTAGCCTCTATAAATTGCTCTGTAGAATGACGAAGATGATCGAATAGCGATCTATAGAATAAAGTTTTCCCATGTTTATGCAGACCAATCGCTGAGTAAATTTCAGCTTTAGGTTTGTTTGGCAATAATGAACCTATAAAGCCAACAAAAGATGACGGAGTGTCAGTTTCTGTAAAAAAGTATGACCTAGAAAAACTAAATAATACTACTAGTTGCTCTTGCTTGTGAAGAACGGCATCAATCTTAAATTGTCCTTCTGTTGTTGGCACTAAGGCAAAAATTAAAGGGAAGTATTGTTCGTTATGGGCAACCCGCGTAATGATATATCCTCCTTTATTCCGAATAAAGAGTGAGCTTAGTACATCCAGCTTCAGAACCTTGTTAGAAGTGTAATCAAGCTTTATCTCTTTAAAGTATCGGAGAATCTTTTTTATTTCTTTTTTTAAAGATTCAATATTTTTATCGAAGGATAGGTTTTTTAGGATATCCTTGCTTGCTGAAAGCATATTTTTTCTTGTAATGCGATAAGAAAAATATGTTGGTTTGCGGGAAGTAATGTACTCTGTTGAAATAGTAGGTCGAAAAAAAATAAATTTATTGTTATAGTATTTTCTGTTAAGGAGACGGCATACGACAGTGTTAAAAAATGTCTCTGCTAGCTCTGGTTGTTTAATCTCATGAAGAAGGTTAATGTAACTCGTTTTTATCTCAGACCAGTCTTTCGTGCTCAGATTTTTTATTGAATACTTTGATTCGAGGAAACTTTTTGTCTCCTGAGCACGGGTCTCATAATAGTCAATTCTGTCCTGAGAAAGTTTTTGTATTTTGTTCCATTGATGCTTTTTTAATAATCGAAGTGCTTCTGTATTACTCCTTTGGAAAATAGAATAATGTCGTTGAAAGCCCTCTAATAATGTCTCGGCAATTTTTGTATTTTTGTTTTGCATGGTGAGATAGAATAGGGGATTGCCCCCTCGCTGACAATATTATTTATTGAACAATAATAGGCATTAGTTAGTAAGTTGGTGGGGCTCAAGAGACAGCAAAGCGAGTAGGACTGCATTACTGGACTATTAATTCCCATGCCGAGATTTTTAGGTTGGACTTCTGATGGTTTATTTGTACTAGTGAAATTATTTCATTTTTTTATACTATTTGGCTAGACTTTTATTCAGATTGATAGAGCGTATGGCATTTATAGACCCAACATTATTTCTCAACCGACCACAAGGAGTCTTTTATGTTGATGATGTTGCTTACTTCCTGAAAAGAGGGGAAAGGGAGTGTTTGGAGGCAGAGCAATCTGGGCTAGAAGCATTAAGTCAGGCTGACCATTCACTGGTTATACCAGCGCCGATTTTTTTTGGTCAAGATCAGAGTGGATATGTTTTGGTTACTGAGGGGCTTGATTTGTTGAATGCAGCCAACTGGAGAGATTTAGGCACAGGACTCTTTGAGTTACATCAAAATCACGGAAAAAGTTTCGGCTGGGATGGTGATAACTGGATAGGGCAAGATCGGCAATGTAATGGTTGGAGTGATCATTGGGCCCATTTCTTCACTGATTATCGCATAAAGCCCAAAATGGAGAGACTACAGATTATGGGCTTTTCAGTCTATCGGAGAAATGATGTTGTTAATACAGTTTTTGAATATCTTTCAAGCTATTGCCCGAAGCCCTCATTAGTACATGGTGATTTATGGCGAGGAAATATTGGTTTTACAAATAGAGGTGCGAGTATTTATGATCCGGCAGTTTACTACGGAGATGGTCAAGTTGATATTGCGATGACCAAGCTTTTTGGTGGATTTCCATCAGAATTTTACGATGCCTACTATGTTCAGTCTAATGGATTTGATCAGTCAGGATATCGAAATTTAATTTATAATTTCTATCATATCTTAAATCATGCAATTATTTTTGGTGGGCAGTATTTAGAGGAATGTCGAGTGTATGCAAAAAATATACTGCGTATAGGCTAGTTTCATAATCCCAATATATTCAGAGTGTAATGTTGTAACCCTAACATGCTTTTCTTTTTGATGGTAAGAAACCAAGTTTCTTTGATTCTGTTAATATGATGAAAAAAAAATATTAACAGTTTTAAAGTAATAAGAGTTGGAATAACTATTATTTGATTTGTAATTTGGTTCTGCTTTAAGTAAATGTTTACATTTAGAGATCTAAAAGTACCAGTTATCCAAGCACCAATGGCTGGAGGTATTACAACACCGCAGTTAGTAGCGGCAGTTGCAAATGCAGGTGGTGTTGGAAGCTTTGGTTTTGCCTATGACTCCTCTAACAAAATTGATAGACAACTAACAAAAGTCCGAAAGCTAACTACAGGGTGGGTGAACGCAAATTTTTTTGTGTTTCGCTCTACACCCGTTCAAGCTGACGATCTTCAGGCAAAAGCTATTTCAGCCCTTAGGGTATTAAATTATGCACAACATGAAATTCCAAAAGGAGTAAGGGAACCATTTTTCCCGAATCTGGATGATCAATTGAGTCCTATTTGGCAATATAGGCCTGATATTTTAACGTTCCATCTTGGCATACCTAAAAAATCGATAATAGAAAAAGCAAAATCAATAGGTATCTATGTTGGTATTACTGCAACTTCTTTACAAGAGGCCCAAGATATTCAAAGTATTGGTGCTGATTTTATCGTCGCACAAGGAGCTGAGGCAGGAGGCCATAGGGGAATTTTTGATGAAAAAAGTTGGGACCAAAAGCTGTCGCTTAAAAAACTATTAATAGCTATAAAAAGTAACATCAAGATACCATGTGTGGGAGCTGGTGGGATTATGGACGGTGGACATATTAAACATGTCTTAAGCATGGGAGCTTCAGCTGTGCAGATGGGTACTGCATTTGTATGTTGTCATGAGTCAGGGGCGTCTCAAAGCTACAAACAATACCTCCTGACTAAGAAGAACCGGAAGGTTGTATTCACAAAATCATTTTCTGGTCGTTTTGCAAAAGGGTTACAGAACGAGTTTGTAAGGATGATGGAAGGTAAAGCAACTCTGGCCTTTCCCTCTCAAAATTCTCTAACCTCTGGCTTACGAAATTATGCAGCTACGAGCGGTAATGGCGAATATCAGAGTTTATGGGCAGGTGATGGGTTTTCTCGTGCGAGGCAGATTTCGGCAAAAAATCTGGTTTCTATTTTGCAAAAGGAAATTTCATCCAACGACGGGTAATCAGGATGGAGAAAGAATAAGTGATTTATTAAAATGTGGAAATTAATACCGTATATAATGGATGACTACTGTAATCCATAATAGGAGATAAAATAAAACTGTTCACGGTTTTATGGAGTATTTTCGTTGCGTTGCCATTGCTAGCTGAAGAGCATGATTTTGGTAAATCGGGTAGGTACCAGATTGCAGTCACTGCCAATAGTACCAATACTGTGTGGGTGGTTGAGTTGATACGCAAACGGGTGAGGTCAAGCACTGTAAGCATTATACGAGCGGCCGAGCAGAAATAAGATGTACGGCATTTTCTACAACAGGTGATTAAATGTTCATAAGTTTATTGCAAACTGATTTTTAGGGGTTTTTTTGATAATTCAATGATAATATGGCGTATAGTTCCCATTTTTCTGAAATTATAATTGCATTTTAGTGTTATTTATAGCACCCTATCGATTCAACTTTATAGGAGAGTTTAATGCCAGAAATTACAGGCTATGGAACTGGGGCAGAGCTTAGAAGTATGATAGCGAAGTCTGCACCAGCTCCTGAAAAAAAAGCAGCAGAACCTGTCGTAAAAAAGACTGAAGCAGTAACTCCTCCGCCTAAACCTACGGGTGGAATAATAGAGAGGCCTGTGGTAGCTTCGGTGGATGTCACAGTATAGAGTGGTGAACCACAGTGACTTTTGTTCTTGGAGGCAACTTTTTCATATACTTACAACTGGCCTATGTCGAAAAGGCTCTTATCTCTTAGGGTCACTCTGAGATTTAGGGCTGGTGATTTTGTCGAATGAAGGACATTTGCGAAAAAGCCAATGATCTATACGTAAACTGTAATCAGCTCAAGTCATTTGATGCCGATGAGGATATTTCTATACTTTCTGCCTCTGAAGCATATGCTATTCAAGACAAATTTATTGAATTGAAACAAAAAGACGGCTTTGGTCCAATAACTGGTTGGAAAATTGCTTTGACTAACCCAGCAATGCAAGATTTGGTAGGAGTTGATAGCCCAGTTGAAGGAGCCATATTAGAGAGTTTGGTTCACCATAACAATGGTTATGTTCTTGAGGAGAGTTATTGCCATCTCGGTGCTGAAGCTGAAATTGCACTAAAGGTGTGTACGGATATTCCAATCCAGGATGGCGGGATGCGGTGCAAAGAAGATTTAACCCCTTTTTTTAAAGAGGTCATGGTGGCTATTGAGATAGTGGACGATCGGAACTATGGGGCTAACATATCATTTGAGAAGCTTGTAGCACAAAACTCAATGAATAATGGATGCGTAATTGGTGAGCCAATTAGACTAGACATTCTCTCACTTGACCAATTACATGGCAAAATATCTGTATCGGGAAAAACATTTGGTTGTGGCTCTGGAAAAAACGTCTTGCAACACCCTTTGAACTCTGTTTTACATCTTATTAATAATTTAATGAAGAGAGGAAAAACATTAAAGGCTAACGATATAGTTTTGACCGGCTCCATTGCCACGACGTGTTGGCCTAGAAGCGGAAGTGTGGTTGAGGTGACGATCAATCAACTAGGCTCGGTTTCGCTGCATGTGGAAGCATCCCTCCCAGTCTAAAAATTGAAGGGTAGCCTCGTTTGATACATTACTATCTGACGATTGAATCTTCCTATCAAGGCCTAAAGCTTCTTTAGGTTTCTGCCAGGACGGAAATAACTCAAGTCTCCATAAAAGCTTTTTTTATCACTACCCGAAAACCAGCCAGGGATACCAAGAACCGGTAAAGGGCAAAAATCCTTTCCATGCTTTAAAGTTGTTGGCTTTAATAAATGATCTGCAATAGCCGTGTCAATCTGATCAAGATCTAGAAAATCATCTTTGGTTATAATTATTTGGCTGATTAAAACTCCTTTGCCAGTAATTCCAATTCTCGGGGCTAGCATTTTTTCATAAAGAGCATGACCAAAAATCACAAAGCACATATTTTTCTGAACAGCATCACGGTGATTCCAAAACAGTTCCTCCCACTGAAAGTTAATTATTAGGTCTATGAGATGGTTACGTCTAGAAAAAACAATAATTCCGTCTTCATCGAAAAGAGTTAAGGCGTCTCCTTTCTTAGACCTTTGTGAACCTTTCTGTTGTATTAAGGAGAGATAGTTTAATTTGTTGACGATTGCTTTGGATTTGGGAAAAGTCATCCAAATGATGGCATTAAAAAGATCATGCCAGTTATTAGGTCTAACTAAAATCTGACCATGCTCAAAAGTTCTAGGCTCGAAGCTGTCATGGAAATTGGTTGGTTTAGCCGTTTGCAATACAAATTGAATTTCTTGGTTATTATAGTTTTTTATTTTTCTCGGTAATTGAAGCAGTACTTTATTGAGGTCTTCGACTTGTGGCCAGTTTCCCCCTGGAAGTTTTTTCCATACGTGTTGAAGAGGTAGAAAATATAAAGATTTTGGAAGATGAGGTTTCACATTCGGTATAGCTCCTTCGAATGATAATTGCTAAGATTATTTCTATAAATTGGGGAGCGTGTTATGATTTTAATCATGTTCTTAAATTTTGTTTTGTCCAACTGTCGCCTTTCTCTAGACTATATGCGTCAGAAAAACAAAGAATCTCTAACTAAAAAGATGATAATGGCACTATTTTTTCATTAGAACAAATTAAAATTCCATGACTAAGCTATATTTAATCTTTTTCTTTTTTCTCGTGCCTGCATCGGCAGACTGGACCAGAATTGATGATGCACAGAAAGATGTAGAGTGGAATTTGCCTGCCAAGTCCGGTGGGAAATATAAGTATGTATCAAAGAGGTATATTGCAGGAGAGGGTGCAGAGTCCGTTAAGGTGGAAAAGCTGGTCAAGTATGATTGCCAAACCCTCAAATATTTTATCGTTCTAGCCACCCAAAAATACGCTGATGGTAAGAGTGCGGTGCTGCCCAATGCGTCAATTTGGTATACCATAAAAACAGATAGTCGCCATCATGGTAACTTAATAAAATATGGCGTATGTCAAAATCAAATCAAATAGATAAGGAGACTAGCGTGGACCATAACCTAAACATGTCGGTGAGAAAGTTTTTAAAGCAAGTTGGAGTGACTTCACAGCAGGCTATTGAAAAAGCTTGGAGAGAGTCTAATCTGACGGACGATTCGGAGTTGGATATCGAAGTAGTTCTTACAATGCAGAAATTGAATTTAGAGCACATCGTTAGGGGGAAAATTTCTGGAAAAATTGATGGCTAACTATAGAATTATTTTTAAGACCTATCTGAATAAAAATAAATAGAGAAGATTTAGGATCGAAATCCCGTAAATTTATCAAATTACTTGTCAAGCAACTTGCTTATTAATATTTTTAATTCTGATATTTCGTTGTGATGTGCTTTTTCAATATTTTCAATCTCAGTTTTTATTTTCATTAGGTCTGACTTATCGTTCTTGCTTTCTGATTTTAGCTTAGCTGCTACGATTCTATTAGCTTCCGTCAGCTGAGTTTCAGAATTTATTGCTGAGAAAACCTTTATGCGGCGGTTGATTCCTTTCATCTGAATTGTTTCCCTTTCTTCAACTCTGATGAGGTCTTTGGTATGAGCATAAGTTTCATACGATAAAAGTATTCCTCCAACATCGGCAGCTGACTCTAGTCGCTGAGCCACATTGACTTCGGCCCCAATTATTGTGTAGGTAAGTCGTTGTTCACTTCCAAAGTTACCAACATTACAGTAACCTGTATTCATTCCCATGCGTATTTCAAAGGGTTCATTAAAACCCTCTTCTTTCCATTTCTTTTGAAGTACAGTCATTTTCTTTTGCATCTCTAATGCCATGGTAACGCAAGATCTTGCATCATTCCTCTCCCCTTTGGTGTCAGGGTCTCCAAAAAAAACCATCATTGCATCGCCCATATACTTGTCAATAGTGCCACCATTCCTTAGGGCAATTTCAGTCATCTCAGAAAAATATTCGTTAATGTACTTAGTAAGATCCTCTGGCTGAAGATTTTCAGAAATAGGTGTAAAGTTTTTAATATCACTAAAAAATATTGTAAGTTTTTTTCGTCGAGTTTTAATATCTGTATTATGGCTACCCGAAAAAAATGCTTCATGAATTTGGGGTGGGAGATACTTTGCTAAATTGCTTGATACTGTTTTAAGAAATTCAGTTTTTTCTGTTAGCTCTGAAGTCCTTTTTCTTACAGTATCTTCCAACTGTATGTTTTGATGGTCTAATAACAATTTTTGTTCCTTGATTTTTTGGTTAAGTTGATCTTGTAGGTATTTGGTTCTCGCAACGACAGCTAAAGCCATGATTAGTGATTCGAGAAACATTCCCAATATTTGTATGGTTGAGCTCGACTGAAAGAAAAAACCCACTCCTGATTGCGGTAGATAATTGAAAGGGTTTGGAATTCCTAGCCACCCCGACAAGAAAATTGATCTAAAAAATAGATATGGCAAAGCAGCCCACATATAATATTTCGCGATAACCATACCCTTTTTGTATCGAAAAAAAGCACAAACAAAAATGGTTAATAAAATTATTGGTGTGGAAACAAGGTGGGGTAGCACTATAAAAAAGTAAGGATCACTGGAGTATATATAAGGTTGAAAAACAATATCAATTAGGTAGAACATTAAATACCAAATAAGATATAAATTGGTTGCTATGTGAATTTTAGGGTAATAAAGTTTTAAATTAAGAAAAGACCTAGCAAATACAACGTACATCATCGCTTGAGAAAACGCGAAGAAGATCCATATTGACCATGCTGTTGGCACTAGACTATTCAGAGCCATATTGGTGGTATCCACAAAAAATTCTGAAAACCTTATTCCATCATGGGTAGTTTGTGTTAGTACAGAGGCCATTGCGGTAAAAAGCCATAAAGAATATAGGCCAAGAGTTTTTTCTTTATTTCTATAGGCAGAAAACGCAGAGAAAATCATTAGAGCGAAAACAGATCCAATCATAAAACCCTCTATGTATATTCCTAATCTTCGCATTTGCGAATATGCATTATGTTCTAGCAAGTTTGGTAGTAACGTCTTAGCGGCAAACACTCTATCAGACCTTAATCTCGATAGAATTGTTAATGTCTCACCGGCCCCAATATTGATTACAGCGAACTGATCTTTCAAAGTGCTGAATGGAGTGGTATAGGGGTTAACATCAGCAAATTCATTGAAGGTGCCAGCTCGACCTTGTTTCTTTAGTTTTTGTATTATTTTGCCTCCCGATACCAAAAAGGTTCTAGCCTCTTGCCATCCTGGATAAGTAATTCGGAAGGCCATTTTCGTATTAAGATTGTTTTTGAGGACCAATTTAATCCAATATATTTTTTTTGTGTCAATTATCAGATCACGGCTGTAGGGGTGAAACAGATCGAGTTTTTCTAAAATCTGGGTTTCAGTGATACCTGATTCAAAATCCTCGAGATATAGAATTTGGTTTTCCGTGAGGATTTTAATTATTGGAAAATTTTCTGAAATACTTATAATTTCATTAGCTTGAACATTATTGAAGAAATTCGTTAGTCCGCATATTACAAAGATGACTATTCCAAGGGAATGTTGGATACTCGATGTAAGACGAACTTTGATATTCATTATGGGGCGTTCAGGCTAAAGATTAAATAAAAATTCCACTATGCTAATATTAATTGAAATTAAATTTTAGAGATAGCCTTGAATTTAAAGGGAGGTGTATGGCAAAAGTGAATATTCCGAATAGGGCTAGAGTGGTCATAGTAGGTGGAGGTGTTATTGGTTGCTCAGTTGCCTACCATCTATCTAGGCTGGGTTGGCAGGATGTTGTGCTGTTAGAGAGAAAACAGCTCACCAGTGGTACAACATGGCATGCAGCTGGCCTGATTGGTCAGTTGCGAGCAACCAAGAACATGACCAAGTTAGCCAAGTACTCTCAGGAGCTCTATTTAAAACTTGAGTCTGAAACTAATGTAGCTACGGGATTTAGGCAGAATGGATCTATAACGCTTGCTCTTACCTTAGATAGACTAGAAGAGTTGCGACGTGGGGCTGATATGGCGAGGGCGTTTGGAGTTTTAGTTAATGAGATAAGTGTACCTGAAATAAATGAGCGTTACCCAGGTTTGAATCTAGAGGACTGTGTTGGCGGATTGTTTTTGGAGAAGGATGGTCAAGCAGATCCTGTAAATATTACCCAGGCATTAGCAAAGGGGGCTCGGCAAAAAGGTGTTCAGATCTATGAGAATGTGAAAGTTGACGATATCTATGCCGAGAATGGAATTGTGTCAGGAGTCTTAACAAACAATGGAGAAATCGACTGTCAATACGTCGTAAACTGCGGAGGTATGTGGGCCCGAGAAATTGGAAAAATGGTAGGAGTATCAATTCCTCTACATGCATGTGAACATTTCTATGTCGTTACTGAAGAGATAGAAGGTTTGAAAAAGAATTTACCAGTGTTGCGGGTGCCTGATGAATGTGCTTATTACAAAGAGGATGCTGGAAAAGTGCTATTGGGCTGTTTTGAAAAAAATGCAAAACCCTGGGGTGGTAGTGGCATTCCAGATGATTTTGAATTTACCACCTTACCAGATGACATTGATCATTTTGAGCCAATACTTGAAAAAGCAATACATCGCATGCCGATTCTAGCCAATACGGGTTTACAAACTTTCTTTAATGGTCCTGAGAGCTTTACTCCTGATAATCGGTATTTACTGGGTGAGTCTCCTGAAATAAAAAACTTCTTTGTTGCAGCAGGTTTTAATTCCGTTGGTATTCAATCGGCTGGTGGTGCTGGGATGGTTTTAGCAAATTGGATAGCAAACGGGAACCCCACTATGGATTTATGGGATGTGGATATTAGAAGAGTTCAGCCATTCCAGGTTAATAGGCGATACCTGGCCTCTAGGGTCAAGGAAACCTTGGGCCTTTTGTATGCTGATCATTTCCCATACAGGCAGTTTACCAGTGCACGTAATATAAGAAGAACCCCCCTGCATCATAAGCTGGAAGATCAGCAGGCATGCTTTGGTGAACTTGCCGGATGGGAGAGACCAAATTGGTTTCTTCCAAAGAATGTTCCAAAAACAATTGAAAGAATAAAATACAAGTACAGCTGGAGTCGGCAGAATTGGTTTGATTATTCAAAAAAAGAGCATCTATCTGTAAGGCAAGGGGCGGCCTTATTTGATTTGTCCTCATTTGGAAAAATAAAAGTGATTGGGCCAGACGCTGAAGATGTGTTACAGAAGGTCTGTGCAAATAATGTGGCCGTTTGTCCAGGTAAGATAGTTTATACTCAATGGTTAAATGAACAGGGAGGGATTGAAGCAGATTTAACTGTTACTAGAATTTCTCCCGAGGAATTCCTGGTGGTGACTCCGACGATTACAATTCAGCGAGATATCAGTTGGTTAAAAAGAAATACCCCATCTGATTCTAGATGTTTGATTGTAGATGTCACATCATCAGAAGCAGTTATTGCTGTTATGGGGCCAACTAGTAGGAAAGTACTTCAACCAATAATACAAGAATCCCTTGATAATCAGGATTTTCCTTATGGAACCATGAAGAATATTGAAATAGGGTGCGGTATTGGCCGAGCCCATAGGGTATCTTATGTTGGGGAATTGGGGTGGGAGATTTATGTTAGTTGTGACTTGGCTGAGCATGTTTTTGATACTATTTTAGAGTCAGGTGGAAGTTGTGGTCTGGTTATGGCGGGTATGCATGCTCTTGATAGTTGCCGCATTGAAAAAGCTTTCAGGCATTTTGGACATGATATTAGTGATGAAGACCATGTGCTAGAGGCTGGGTTGGATTTTGCTGTGGATCTCGAGAAACCAAAATCTACTCTTGGTGATTTCATAGGATATGATGCTGTTCGGCGAGTTGCTGAAAAAGGTCTTACTAGACGCCTGTTACAATTTCAGTTAATGGATCCTAGTCCTTTGCTTTTTCATAATGAGCCTATTGTGCGAGATGGGGAGATTGCTGGGTATCTTACGTCAGGAGCCTACGGTCATCACTTGGGCGGAGCCATAGGGTTGGGTTACGTCAGTTGTTCCGCGTCTGATAGTCTGCATCAGATACTTGAGTCAAAATATGAAATTATTGTAGCTAACAAAAATTATAAGGCTTTGCACAGTGTTAAATCTTTATATGACCCTACTAATACTCGCATGCAGGAGTGATACATTCTTCAAAAGATGGTAAAAGGTTTTTGTAGTTGGGTATTATATTTAATGTAGATGGAGATAAGATGAATTTTGATGTTCTGTTAAAAAACTTTACTCAATATGTTGAGCATAACCTTGGCGGCAAATTGAGTAATTTGTTCACTGAGGATGGTGTGTATGACGATTATATTTATGGTCCTTTTGAGGGAAGGGAGAATATTAAAACCATGCTAACCAAACATTTTCACGAGGATGCTAAAGATATGACTTGGGAAATGTATGATCCAATATATAAAGGTGGTATTGGGTATGCCAAATATAGATTCTCGTTTACCTCTACCATTCCAGAAAGCCGTGGTGCCAAGGTGGCCATTCCAGGCATGGCTTACTTTAAGTTCGAAGATGGCCTTATTAAAAACTACAGTGAAATGGTGAACGGGGGGATCGCTATGGTTCAGCTAAATCTGCCTGCCACCAAGATAAAACGCGTGTTTCAAAAATGGACACGTCGGACTCTCCAAAGTGATCCTATATTAGCTAAAATGTTCTCAGATTAAATTTTTTATGGGTTGGTTTTTTAATAATTTTTTAAAAAAATTCAAGATGGAGGTTAGGTTTTGTGGCTTTAGTTAACAATGCAAATGAAAGAGACTTGGGTGGTAAAATCGCAATAATCACGGGAGGTAATGGGGGAATCGGTCTCGGAATAGCCAGTGGCCTTGTTGGAGAAGGGGCAACAGTAGTTATTGCCGGTCGAGATAAAGAGAAAAATGCAAACGCTTTGGCTAGTCTTAGAAAAACGACAGCAGATAGTGATTGTTTTTGTTTGGATATAAATGATAAGAAGTCTTTACGAGATCTGGTAGATTTTGTGGTTGAGCGTTTTGGACAGATAGATATATTAGTCAATAATGCAGGAATCAATAAACGGAGTGCTGAACCCCATTTATTGTCTTCAGATGATTGGGACTCAGTGATCAATACAAACTTGAGATCAGTACATAATTTGACCTCACTGGTCTTTCCGCATATGAAGTCCAACTTGTCGGGGAAAATTATTAATATCGGGTCAATGATGTCTATTTTTGGTACCGGGTACGCGGCAGCATATGCTGCCAGTAAAGGCGGGATTGTTCAATACACGAAAAGTTGTGCTATTGCATGGGCAAAATATAATGTTCAGGTAAACGCTATTTTACCAGGCTGGATAATTACCGATTTAACTGATGAATTAAAAAAAGATGCACCAGAAAGATATGCGGAAATAGTAAAAAGGACTCCAGCTCAGAGATGGGGGAGTCCGACAGATGTGTCTGGAACTGCAATTTTCTTATCGAGCTCTTTGTCAGATTTTGTCACGGGTGCATCAATTCCTGTTGATGGTGGCTATAGCGTTTTCTAATAACTTGTAAAAAGAGAAAAACTAAGATCATATGAAGATAAAAAAAAAGCTAGTCTATTGCATAATACTCACTACGATTCTTTTTAGTTCACCCCTAACTTGGGGTAAAGATGCTGTTTTTGATGATTTATTTGTGAGAAGTGGTGTTTGGTATGAGAAAAAAACCGGAGAAATTTTTTCAGGAAAGATGAAAGGCCCAATGGAGGGTATTTCGAGGGGGTGTAGAGGCTGTAAAAATTATGAGGGTCAACTCCAAGATGGCAAAGCTGAAGGTGAGTGGAATTATTTTCATGATAATGGTCAGATTTACCAGCAGAAGAACTTCAGACAAGGCCGACTGAATGGGCGTTTTATTTCTTTTTATTATGATGGCTCTTTATGCCAGAAAGGTTTTTATGAAAATGGCAGATTAATTGGGGTTTGGGAAAGATACCATCGTAATGGGGAGGTTTGGTCAATCGGGGATAGGTATCCTGAATGCGATATGTGTCTGTGCGACGAAAATGAGTAGAATTAGATGTTAAGCAAAAAATATACTTTATAATTAATAAATGTTTTTTATGAATATCAAAGGAATAATTAAAAGATGAAGTTAAAAGTCTATTTGTCTGGTGAGATACATACCAATTGGCGCGATGAAATTAAGAATCATCCAAGTTTGTCAGGTTTGACAGTTGAATTTAGTAGTCCAGTGACAAATCATCAACTATCAGATGATTGTGGGGTTGCTATAATGGGAGAGGAGGTGGAGAAGTTTTGGCATGATAATAAGGGGGCAAAACTTAACTCTATTAGAACTAAAAAATTTATTGAAGATTCGGACGTGGTCATTGTTAGGTTTGGTGAAAAATACAAACAATGGAATGCTGCATTTGAGGCAGGGTACGCAGCTGCAATGAACAAGTCGCTGATAATCATGCATAGTGAAGAAAACCAACATGCCCTCAAGGAGGTTGATGCATCTGCTAACGCAGTCATACAAAGTCCGGCACAAGCTGCTCTAATCTTGAAATATATAATAAGTGAGAAATTGAATTAAAAATTTTATTGAAAATAAATATAGGACTGTAATGGATAGACAGATTATAGCGATAGGAGGAGGTGGGTTTGGTCGGAATCCTGGTGAGGGGATAATAGAAAAATATATTTTGGATCAAGCGGAATCCAAAAAGCCGAACATATGCTTCATTCCAACAGCGACAGGTGACAATGACTCCTATAAGGTGAATTATTATTCCACATTTAGCAGATTCAGCTGTAATCCAACACATATTGATTTGTTCAAGAGGACTCCTGACTTAAAAAAAATTATAGAAAATCAGGATATCGTATTTATTGGGGGTGGTAATACTAAGAGTATGTTGGCCGTCTGGAGAGATTGGGATCTAGACTCGACTTTGGTTGATGCCTACCATCGAGGTGTTGTTATGAGCGGTGTTAGTGCAGGGGCCATTTGTTGGTTTAATAAAGGCATAACTGATTCTTGGGAAAATGACTTGTTCTTGCTCCCTTGCTTGGGCATTGTTAATGGATCCTGTTGTCCTCATTATGATGAGGAGAAGAATCGGAGGCCTGCAGTTATGAAAATGCTGAAGGAAGGTTTACTTAAAGATTGTTTTTGTATAGAAGAGGGTTCTGCACTACATTTTAAGAATGATGATTTGTACACAAATGTGTCATTTTCCGAAAAAAAGAAATCCTACATAACAAAATGGGAGAACGGATCATTCATTGAAAAAGAGATCAGTTCTATTCAGATAAACTAGAAATCAATTAAAAGGATGGTAATTATTTTGCCTCTCTGTCTGACTTAGATAGATCGTTGCTTCTCAAAAGAAGGGATTTAAGTAATGAACAATGAAAAAAAAATTATTTGTGTAGCAGGTGCTAGCGGTGTTGTTGGCTCAAATCTTGTGAAAGAAGGATTAGCAAGAGGTTACAATGTTCGAGGGACATGCCGTGATATTAACGATCTGGAAGTAAAGAGTTACTTAAATAAATTAAGTGGTGCTGAGAAACGGTTAGAACTGTTTCAGGCAGATATGATTAGGCCGGATAGTTTTGATGACCCACTTCATGAGGTAGATTGCGTTTTCATAGCTTGCCTAATACCTACCTATTTTGGGTGCTCAGGAAAACCAGCCAAAGAGATGGAATACGATCAAGCTTATGCCGAGATTATAAGCCCGACCGTTGATGGTTGTATTAATATTCTTGAATCGGCCCGAAAGAAGAGTGTTAGAAATGTAGTTATATGTAGTAGTACAAGTAGCACTAATCCTTCTCCCAGCGTATCTATAAAGAATGAGAGCCATTGGTCTAACGAAAGATTACAATGCCAGGAAAAAAAGTACACCTCTGCTGCAAAAACCTTTATGGAGAAGGCAGCAATAAAATTTGCAGATGAAAACAATATTCGCCTAACCATAATAATGCCAACAGGTTTATATGGTCCAGTTATTCTTCCAAGTCATATGAAAGGAAACCCACATGCTTGGATTAGTAGGTTAATACGTGGGAAGGGAGGTCGACATTCCGACATCCCTAATGACTCGACTTCTCTTATACATCTCGAGGACTTAGCAAAAATATTTTTTGCTGCCTATGAAAACCCTGATGTGTCAGGTCGTTTTTATGGGGTTTTTGATAGTTGGCATTGGCAGGATATTTATATGGAATTACAGAAACATCTGCCTGACATGATAGTACCCAACATTGTTTATCAGAGTGCAGTTGATCCTACGAGGTTTGATTTTACTAGGCGAAATAGCTTGGGAGTTTCACTCCGCGACATACCAACTTGTATTCGTGAGACGGTTGACTGGATTAAGTCTGACCCCTTTGAATAAATCTTGTTATACTTGCGATTCAAGACGCTAATTTACTCCTAGTCTGCATTAAGATGTAGTAAGCTCAAATTAAGTGATATTTTGGTAAACTTATGGATATTGAAGAAGCTTATTCTATACTAGATCAAGATGATAGGTTTCGGGTCCTCCAGCAAGTTAATATATCTGATAGACACATATTCAATGAGGATTACGGAGACGAGCCAATTGGTAGGTTAGCAGTGATAGATACTGAGACTACCGGCTTTAGTCCGAACTTGGGTGATCGAATAATTGATTTGGCAATAGCTATCTGTAGTTATGGTCAAGAAACAGGTAGGCTATTTGAAATTGTTTCCAGGTACGATGGACTTGAAGATCCTGAGATGGAGATACCCGAGGCAGTGCAACAGTTAACAGGAATAACAAATGTGATGGTAAAGGGAAGGCATATTAACGAGAGGGAAGTTGCTCAAGTTATGGATGGAGTAGGGCTTATAGTTTGCCATAATGCGGCTTTTGATCGACGTTTCTTGGAAAGCCGATTTCCAGCATTTGCTGATAAAAATTTTTCTTGTTCTTTGAGTGAAATCCCTTGGTCATCATGGGGGTTAGAGTCAAAAAAGCTAGACTATCTAGGTTATCGGCATGGCTTCTTTCATAAGGGTCATAGAGCCAGGGCTGATGTGGATATGCTCTTAACTTTGCTCAATGAAAAGAAACCAAAAGAAGATGCGAGTATATTTTCGGTGCTGTTAGATAGTGCAAGGCTGACTACTTTTAGGATTTATGCAGTAGGGCTTCCGTTTGATGTCAAAGAGCAGGTTAAAGCGAGGGGTTATAGGTGGAATGATGGCCGAGATGGTAGGCCTAGGGCATGGTGGATCGATACAAACAATGATGTGGACGAGGTGAAAATTTTGTCTGAGTTGGGTTGTTCATCGCCAGTGATAAAAAAACTAACAGCAAGAGAACGTTATCGCCCTGCTGATACCTAGAGTCAAAAGTACAAGGTAATATATGAAACCAATTTTAATTACATTACTAAGTTTGACCCTATTTAGTGTGTTTGCAATGGTAATTATACAAGTAGTCTCCTCATGAATCTTCTCACGAAAGAACAGATGCTCGAAGTAATCAAGAGGAAAAAGTTTATGGGATTTTTCCTACTAATACATTGTTGGCTATGTATAGGTGTTTCAGTTTATGTGGCTGCAGTAGCATCAAGCACCCTGATTACCGTGATCGTAATGGTTATAGTGGGAAGCCGGCAACAAGCATTGTTAGTACTTATGCATGAGGCGTCCCACGGGAACCTATTTAAAAATAAGTTTTTAAATAGGTTCTGCTCACAGGTGTTCTGTGCGTATCCGGTCCTATCACATATGCCCATGTATAAAAAATATCACACCAAGCATCACACTTGGGTGCAAACCGAGAGGGATCCAGATTTGCTCCTCAGTAAAAATTATCCAGTTTCCCGTAAAAGTATGTTTAGAAAATTAGCTAGAGATATTTCTGGCATTACTGGAATCAACCAACTGAGAGATCGAGTTGTGGGCTTGCTAAACAGTTCTGATGCATCTATTTTGCATAGGCTGAAATGTCTATGGCGAGATATGGGGTGGGGTTTATCGATTAACCTAGGTTTTTGTCTTACGTTTTTATTTTTTGATTTGATATGGATTTATTTTTGCCTTTGGCTTGTCCCATTATTAACCTGGCACCAGGTAGTATTGAGAGTTAGGAATATAGCTGAGCATGCGTTGTTAATGGAGGGACCAGAAAATATTTTTAGTCAGGCGAGAACTACGATTGCTTCTAGTATTGAAAAATTTTTCATTGCTCCCTATTGGGTGAATTATCACTTAGAACACCATTTATTCCCAGCTGTGCCTTGTTATAATTTACCTCAACTACGTATGTTTCTTATCGAAAATGGTTTCCAGAAACACATGACCACTGAAAAAAGTTACCTAGCAGTATTAAAGAAAGTTTCTGGAAAGTCTGAAGATGGACCTACAGATAAACAAAATAGAAGGCTGGTAGGTAGTTTCTCAAAAGGATACACAGTTAAAGATTAATTTGCAGGGCTATAGCAGACTATCTTTATCGGCAAGTCAAAGTGTATTGAGTGGGAGCGTTTATAAGGAAAGTTTTTCGAGGTCTTTTTTTAAATTTTGTTAGATATATAATCAACTTGTGATAGCGTTAGGGGTTGATTGGGTAGAGGGGGACAGTATATTGAAGTGGGCTCTAGTTTTGATCTTGATGTCAGGAATATGGGATACCGGTCTAAGGTATGATACTTATGAGGACTGTATGATTAAAGGTGTAAAAGCGAGCTTTAACAATAGTCGCCTTAGGGAGGAGGAGAAACAGTTCTACGATCTCGACCCTGATACAAGAAATGATTACCAAGATATTGTTAAGTGCGTTCCCAGCAAGTGAATTCAGAGCAAGTGGTTGCTAATTATCAAATATTGTCTGGCCTAAACCTGATCTGGCCCTATCACTGACCGTAGGACTAATTGGTTTGGCTTTAAGTCACCCTGATAAGAAAACCAGAATATGGATCCCTTAGGGACAGGCAGTTGTTGGTAGCTACTTCCTAGCAGATGCCTAACGACATCTCCTAGGGTAGGTTGGTGTCCTACCACGACAACAGTTCCGGTTGAGTTGGGCCAACCAACAGCCGATAGTATTTCGAGGTGATCTGCACCTGGTGATATTTTATAGTCTATTTCTATCTCTGCGGATAGCGCTTTAGCAGTTTGGACGGCTCTTTCTGCGGGACTACTAATTACTTTCCATGGTCTGAGAAGACGGTGTTTTAGCCACGATGCTATATCTAGACTCTGTTTTATTCCTTTTTTTGTTAATTTTCGATCTAAATCAGGTCCGCCTATTTCGGCATCTGCATGTCTCCAAAGAACTAAGTCCATTTTTTCTGATTCCCATTAATGATAGATTTTTTAAATACTACAATGTTTATCGATATTATGCTGCTGTGCAGAAAATATAAATTTTCCGTCATGTTTTTTTCTGACATATACATGATCTTTTGTTAATTGCCATGATCCTAAATTATCTATCATATCTGATTTAAGAGTTTCCTGAATAATTCTTTCTTTTAAGGTTCGGTCAGTAACTGGAAAGCAAACCTCTACTCTTCCATCCATATTTCTTGTCATCCAATCTGCACTTCCTATATAAAGCTCATTTTTTCCATCATTGGAGAATAAAAGCACTCTAGAATGTTCCAAAAATCGACCTAAAATGGAATGCACCTTAATATTTTCAGATAATCCTGTTACCCCAGCACGGAGGCTACAGGCACCCCGAACAATAAGATCAATTTTGACTCCTGCCTGCGAGGCTTCGTAGAGCTTGGTGATTATTTTTTCATCTGTTAATGCATTTATTTTAGCTATGATGTAAGATTTTTTCCCATTTTTAGCGTGGACAGTTTCGCGATTTATAGCTTTATCTAATTCTCTTCTAAGGGTAAAAGGAGCTATCCATATCTTATTTTGAGGAGTATTTTTTCCTACTCCAGTAAGCTGGGCAAAAACATTATTTATATCGTCACCGAGTGCATAATCACTAGTCAAAATGGCCAAATCTGTATATTTTTTTGCTGTTAGTGGGTTGTAGTTACCGGTACCAATGTGGCAATAAAATTTGAGATTATTTCGGATCTTGCGAAGAACTAATAACATTTTAGCGTGAGTCTTAAAACCAACAACCCCGTAGACGACAGTTACGCCTGAGTCCTCAAGTTGTCGAGCCCAGTCATAATTTGTCTCTTCATCGAAACGTGCAAGTAGCTCTACAGCGACGGTTACTTGTTTACCGTTTTGAGCGGCTTTGATTAACTTTTTCATGACAGGGGAGTCCAC
>CACOJS010000019.1 GCA_902627495.1 Hydrogenophilales bacterium
GCATAAGGAGCCTTGGGGAGATTGTACTGAGGCGCAAACTGTGTGCAGGAGCAAAATGCATGGGGATTCAGATTCTGAATTGGGAATAGAAGTGTCGGAAAAATTCGTTGATTTTGTCACTTTTTATGCTAAAAACCTGGCAGTTCCCGCCCGACGGGATGTCAATCATCCTCAAGTAATAGCAGGAAAAAAAGTTTTCATTCAAGCGGGGTGTGGAGGCTGCCATGTTGCTAAGTTTGTCACGAGTCGTGATGCAGAACAGGAAGAACATCGTTTTCAGCTCATTTGGCCCTACACTGATCTCCTGCTACACGACATGGGGGATGGGTTGGCTGATAACCGTCAGGTGGGAAGTGCCAATGGAAGAGAGTGGAGGACTCCACCATTATGGGGGATTGGATTAACTGAAATGGTTAATGGACACACTAATTTTTTACATGACGGTAGAGCTCGTAATCTTCTTGAGGCAATAATTTGGCATGGTGGAGAGGCACGGGAAGCGAGGGACATAGTGGTTAATTTGGATCCAGAGAAACGGGCAGCTTTGATTAAGTTTCTTGAGTCTCTTTAGAGCCATTTAAAGCATCAGCTTTTTAAAAAAGTTTTTGGTGTTGTAAAAAAACAACAAAGAGCGTTGTTTTAGTTGCTTTTTGATTGCCCCAGACCTATAGTTACCAATAGTAATAATAATCATTATTATTATGGATATTGCTATAGATATTATTATGATTATAGTAATAGTTAGAATTGCAATCACGGAGATAAATAATGAAACAGTTAAAACTGGTACTAACCCTGATATTGGGGCTTGCGTTGTCAATGTCCTCTTGGGCTCAGACTATCGAGGAGAGGCTAGACGCCATAGAAGAGGCTTTGGCTTCGGAAAGTGGTGGTGGAGGTCATGCTGGTCATGGTCATGGATCAGGAGGTAAAACGAGCATTGGCGGATACGGTGAATTACACTACAACGCTGGCGATGACGGCGGCACACAGGATAGGGTAGATATTCACCGATTCGTGCTGTTTTTCGGGCATGAATACAACGATGATGTTAAGTTCTTTTCAGAGTTTGAAATAGAGCACTCACTCGCTTGTGCTGATGAAGATGATTGTCCTGGTGAAGTGGAAATGGAGCAGATGTACGTTGATGTCAACTATGGAAATGGGCTTCACACTCAATATGGTGTGTTCTTGATTCCTGTTGGTATCCTTAACGAAACGCACGAGCCTGATACTTTTTATGGCGTTGAGAGAAATAGGGTTGAAGCCCGAATTATTCCAACTACTTGGTGGGAAGCTGGCGTAAAGTGGACTAAGGATCAAGGTAATGGGTTAACATTAGACGCTGCCATCCATTCGGGTATGGAAATTCCAACAACCGGTGTTGTCCGTAGCGGTCGCCAAAAAGTTGCACAGGCTGAAACTAACAACTTCGCTTATACAGCACGAGTCAAAAAATCTAGACCTGGTTTAGAGATGGCATTTACCTATCATAACCAGACAGACGCTTATCAGTCTCGGCAAGATTCTGAGTTGGGAGCAACTCTGATGTCAGCTCACGTTGATTGGACTCGCGGTCCGTGGACGGTCCAGGCTCTAATAGCTGAGTGGAGTCTTGATAATGCTACTCTTGAGGCTGCAGGTAGAGGGTCGACTGAGGGACACTATCTTACCGTTGCTTACAAATTAAATGATCAATGGGGCATATTTGCTAGGTACGAAACTTTGGATGAGCAGGCCGGCAACAGTAATGCAACAGCTGAATTCACTAATACATTTGGATTTAATTATTACATTCACCCTCAGGTTGTTCTCAAAGCAGATTTCCAATCAGAGCGTCCTGACTCAGGTAATGATGATGACATAATGCATTTGGGATTTGGATATAGTTTCTAAATAGAGTAATTTGATGTTTGTATATCTTAAAGAACGAGTAAAGTAACGACGGTAATATAATGCTAAAGTTTTTGTTTTCTTTACTCGTTCTTTTATCCCTTGAGGTGATCGCCGCTGATGTTTATCTAGCACCTGAGAAATTTCTACAGAATCATTTCCCTACAGGTGTTCCGAAGGCGTCTAAAGTCTGGATGAAGGGTGAATTAAGTGAAGGATTTAAAAAAATAATGAGTCGCCGTGGACCACGGCTAATGAAGTATTGGAAAAACGACAAGAAAACAGTCTGGATACTGGGAGAGATCGGGAAAACCCAGCCCATAACTACCGGTTATGTTGTAGAGGATAGTAAGATTACCCAAGTTAGAATTTTAATCTATCGAGAGACTCATGGGTACGAGGTTAGGCATCCCAGCTATACAAGTCAATTCGAAGGTGCAACCTTGATAGAAATGGCTAAATTGGACCGTCAAATTAACGGTATCGCGGGAGCGACGTTATCTCATCGAGCACTCATTAGAATGGCTCAGCTAGCCCTGTTTATGGATTCCCAAGTGGGAAGAAAATAAGTTTCAATAGGCAGAGAGGTTAAAGATGTCATTAAGGTTAACAGCCATAAAACCACGAAGAAGAGTTTTAAAGATCGTTGGAGCTGCATTTGCTTGTGGATATGCTGGAATTCTACCAGCTGCGAAAAAAATGCAGATTTACAGGAGGCAAGGTGTGTTGCTGGGTGCTGATACAGAAATCCAATTGTATCACTCCAGTAAGCGGGAGGCTGATAGGCTTTTTGCCATGTGTTTTAGTGAAGTCGCACGTTTAGAGAAAATTTTTAGCTTATATGATAAAAATTCTGCAATCAGTCGGCTTAACCGTCATGGTGTAATTCTTGCCCCTCCCGAAGATCTGGTAGACCTTGTTAACATCTCCATAGAAATGAGCAAACTAACAGAGGGGGCGTTTGATATTACAGTACAACCGCTATGGGAATTTTATAATGAATTTTTCGGCCGACATCCAAATTCCTCTGATGGGCCCAGTCCTGATTCATTAGATCGAGTTCTAGGTAAGGTGGGCTATAATAAAATTTATTGCTCAGGAAAAGAAATAAGCTTCGGAAAAGATGGAATGGGTATAACGTTAAATGGCATTGCTCAGGGCTATATCACTGATAGAGTAACCGATATATTAGCCAGTAATGGGTTATCTAATTTATTGGTTAACATGGGCGAGTACCGAGGTCTAGGTCAGCATGAAGATGGTTCTAAATGGCGGTTGGGATTGGCTAACCCTGAAAGGCCGTGGGATTATGACCGAGTGATTGATTTAAAAAATGGTGCTCTAGCAACATCAGGTGGCTATGGGCAGCCTTTTAGTAAAAATATGCTGCACCATCACCTCCTGTGCCCCAAAATCGGCCGAAGTAGGAACACATATCAGAGTTTATCGGTTTTTGCCCCTACTGCAACTCAAGCGGATGGTTTGTCCACCGCACTTTATGCGGTACCTTCTCAGGATCAGACTAGGATAAGATCTCGATTCAAAGAAATTGAGATCATCACGAGATCTTAAAAAAAATTGATTGTAGTTCCCGGGTTAACAGTTGACAGCAGTAATGAGAATGGTTATCATTCGTATTAATTAAGAACATGGTTGCTTCGGCTCCTCCTAGTAGACGTGCAGCCATTGTAGGTGCTTCAGCCCCCGGATGGTTATCCCATTCTAACCAAATGGGGGTTGGAGTTTTTATAGGAATTTGTTTTTTTGCTTTGATCGCTCAGTGAATATGAATCAAGAATTATCAACTGCAACCGGTATAGATTTGTTTGAGCTTACTGAGGGAGAAATGTTTATGGTATGGGCGATTAGGCATTGGGTAGGGTCAGTTTTAGATCATATAAGTCCAGAGTCTATACTTTCATTTGAATGTAAGTCAGTTTCCATGGAGGGTTTGGCAAGGCCTATCCATTCACTGATGTCATCAGTGTTGCCGAATTCTATTAACTTGCGGTGGGCCTCGTGCATGATGTATCAGAAGCTTGTTCCAGGCGAAAAAAATATTTTACATTCTATTTACCTTGCACAAAATAATCGTCTAGATAAGATTTTGCGGTTTTCTAGGACCTGGTTGGATCTTGCTGTTTGTCGAGAAAACCTTAATTATATTTCCGTTATTGCTAATACTTTTGAAAGTCAAAACTACAGATTTCCATCACGCAGAGTTAGATTTTTTCCGTCGAGCAGATTATCTACAACTAGTTTAATGAGGGCCCACTAATGTGGATAGGATTGTTCGAAAGTCTCCTCCAAAATGTGTATGCCAATAACTCCTCCCATTGAGATTGAGGTGTACGCATCGCGGGCACTCTAACCCCCTCTGTTCAGTGCACACTGGCCGAGGGGGGTAGAGTCTTTTCATTAACATAACAATTGACAATCATAATCATTATCATTACGCTTATTACCTCAATTATTCGATAAGGTACAAGTAATGTACGTGTGTGTTTGCAGCAGCGTGACCGAGAGACAGATTAAAGAAAACCTGAATACAAAACACGGTTCTTTGGATAACTTGCGCAAAGAATTAGGTGTAGGTCAAGAATGTGGATGTTGCATTAGTATTACCATGGAACTCATCGAGCAAAAACAAGTCGAATCTTCTAAATCTTTAGGGTAAACTGCCTGCCTGGGTTTGTAGTACCCTCAAACATCAATTGCTACTGAATGGGAGATTCCACTATGAAGGGGAACGAGCAAGTTATAAAGCACCTAAATATAATTTTAAAAAACGAATTGACGGCGATCAACCAGTACTTTTTGCATTCCCGAATGTTCAAAGATTGGGGTTTAGCGAGAATTGCTGACTACGAATATGGTGAGTCACTTGATGAGATGCGACATGCTGACAAGCTGATAGAAAGGATTTTGTTTTTAGAAGGGCTGCCAAATTTGCAAAGTTTGGGGAAACTCTTCATTGGAGAAAATCTTGAAGAGTGCCTCAAGTGTGACCTTAGATTAGAGAGAGTGGCTCATCCTCCTCTAATAGAAGCTGTATCTTACTGCGAATCGGTATCTGATTACGTTTCAAGAGAACTGTTTAAAAGTATTCTCGAGAGTGAAGAAGAGCACATCGATTTTCTAGAGACTCAAATCAGTTTAATTGCGAAGGTCGGAATTGAAAACTATACTCAATCTCAAATAATAAAACCTTGACGTAATATTTGTGTAAACAAATTTTGCGGCAAAAGCCTTTCAATCATACGTCGGTTAATTTATTAACTACTTTCTCTAAATTGCCGATTTGGGCCTCTAACCTACGTATGTCTGATTGGAGGGTACGAATGGAAGAATTCAATAATTCGTTTGGGTGGCTCGTGGTAGCTATCACATGCTCATGCGAATTTGTTTCTTTATTATGATGTTTTACGGTTCTCTCCTCTCTGCCTAGCACAGCAAATATTTGGATATCCCTATTTATTCCTTTCATCCGTATGGATTGTCGGTCTTCCACAATCACCATGTCTTGGGTGTGTGCATAAGTCTCATGGCTAATCAATATGCCATTAGAATCAGCGGCTGCCTCAAGTCTTTGAGCCACATTGACTTGCCCGCCAATTATCGTATAGGTTAGACGCTGATCACTACCAAAGTTACCTACATTACAGTAGCCAGTATTTATACCCATGCGCACTTCAAAGGGATGTATAAAACCGATGCTTCGCCATTTTTCATGAAGCCTCTTCATTTTATCCTGCATTTGTAAAGCCATCTCAACGCATGATCGAGCATCTTCGCGTTCACCTCTACTTTCCGGATCACCAAAGAAAACCATCATTGCATCACCAATGTATTTGTCAATAGTTGCTCCACAGTTAATTGCTATCGCCGTCATTTCCGAAAAATATTCATTAAGGTATCTTGTTAAATCTTCCGGTTGTAAATCTTCTGATATGGCGGTAAAGTTTTTTATATCACTAAAAAACACTGTTAATTTTTTACGACGCGTAGCGATTCGGGTATCATATTTTCCGGATACTAGTGCTTGCTGAATCTGAGGAGGAATATATTTTCCTATTTGTTCAGATAAAAGTTCTAATTTTTCTTTTTGCCTTTGGGAATCCTTCTTTTGGTTTTCTGCGTCGGTTAGAACTCCCTTTATCATGTCATCCTTTAGTTCGTTTCTACGTTGATTAAGAATGACTTCCGTAGAATTTTCGTTTGATTGTGACTTAAATTCAACTTGGATTGAGAAAGCACAGAAACCTTCTTTAATTTTTGTAAGTCGCTTATTTTGCTTGAAGCTATACGTCCAGTATTTAGAAAAATACAAGCAAAAGATGTAATCTAAAATACCGACAAGAAAATAATATTGATGTGAAAGCCAGGTTGAATAGGAAGTTAATCTAAATGATGTTGGTGATATTTTTGTGTACGAATTTCCAAACTTGTATGGGTTTTGCTTGTTGGCCTCCTTAATAACTCGGTCGCCTTCCGATACGTAGGTACTAAAAATGGTTTCTAAAGCTTTGTTTTTTATGTCTTGGTTAGTTGATTCAAAATTCGTCAATTGATGCTCATAAACTGTTTGAATATTTGTATGGTCAAAAATATGTTCTCCGGTATTAAATCCAATGGCTCTTAATGCCTGTGAACCAAATCTATCAAAGACAGCTCTGTGAATTTCACTTCTCAATTGATACGAGTATAATTGTGTTTCCTTTACTTTTGTTATGCCATACTCATTAAGCACTTGAATGCCAACATTTCCAAGGGACGCCATTGTTTGAATGGTACCTTGAATAACCTTTCCAGTGATTAAAATTCTATTATCAAGTTCTTTTGTTTTATTCATTACAAAAATAACTCGATTGCTGTTAAATACACATTCATATTATCGATTATGGCGAGAATTAATTTATCTACAGTAAACCTATATTCAAAACAACACCAGAGTGTTTTATTATTACGGTTTCTTCATCTAAGTTCAATTTTTTTCAGGCATTTGGTCTCCGACAAATAGTTTTTGGGTCATGGATAACACTACAATAGGTATTAATGATAATAGAGTGAGGAATAAAAAGGCGCCGTCATAGCCGAGCATAGAGGCCTGTCGGTTAACTTCTTGTTCAAGTTGAGCCAGTAACTGAACTTTAGAATTAGAGGTGGAAGTATGATATAGCAGTTGGGAGTACCAGTTGATATTTGGCACTAAGTCTGATCGGGATATTCCGCTACTCAAAAAATATACCACAAGTGTTATGGATACTCCCAGACTACTACACATACTTCGGGTCAGGTGCATGATTGCTGATGCTTCAGTACGTTGATTGGTTTGTGATCCATAAAAAGCAATTTCTTGAGTCGGAAGCATGATGAAGGCACCACCTATCCCTTGTAAAAGTCCTGTCCAAATTATTTTCCACTCTGTTACGTTAAGACTCCATCGTGACATTTCATAATTTGATATTGCTAGTAAGCAAAACCCAAAGCCCATGAGAATTCTAGCATCGACTTTTCCTGATAGACGGCCAGCGATGAGTAGGGAGATTACTACACCAATCCCTCTAGGCATCTGTAAAAGACCGACCATGTCAACAGGGTAACCAATCAGGTCCTCTAAGAACACAGGCATTACTACTAAAACAGGAGTTTGCAGCAATCCATAAAACCCCATTAACATCATACCTAGCCTAAATTGTCGAATAGAAAGTATTCTAGGATTTAAAAAAGGGTTCTTTGAGGAAATAACATGCATAAAAAAAAGGTAAAAAGCAAGTCCAGTGATTAAGGCCTCGACTATAATCTCAGTTGACTCAAACCAGTCTAGCCGATGGCCTCGGTCAGCCATGATTTGAAGGGCACCTACGCCCAAAGATAGTGTGGTAAATCCGAACCAATCTAACCTCGCCTTTTTTTCTTTCTTTGTATCAGGCAAAAAAAGAAGGAGGCCAATAAATGATAAAATCCCGATTGGGATATTTATGTAAAATACCCACCTCCATGAAAGGTACTGCACTAGGTATCCTCCTAATACCGGACCCATAAAAGATCCAGCGAAGGCACCAACACTCCATAAGGCTAGTGCTTTACCATGGTCCTTACGAGGGTAGATATCAAGGATAATCGGTGCTGAGAGTGGAACGACAAACCCCCCAGTAAATCCTTGGACAGTTCTAGCCACAACCTCAAACACTAGGGAGTCTGCTACACCGCAGAATAGGGACGCTATAGTGAATCCACCCATTGAGAATAACATACATGCTTTTCTCCCAAATCGACGGCTTGCCCATCCGGCTGTTACCATTGCGATGGCTGAGGATACTACATAACAGGTTACTGCCCACGCGATCTGATCTTCTGTCGCCCCGAAGATCCCTTTCATATGCGGAAAAGCAACGACCACGATGGTCCAGTCAAGTGCATAGAGCGTTGTGGCTAGCATAATCGAAGCAGTGATTAATCCACGAAAAGGGACGATCGATTCTTTTTGTGTCATTTCATCTGGACACTATTTTTCTTTTTTGTGGCATCCAATGATTATATATTTTTTATGCGTCAGGGGGGGATTTATGTATATGACATATTCAATAATTTCCCTGCGACAAGAAATACTAATATACAGATGAAGACCCAAATAGTGGGAACAATTATAAGAGAAGCAAATGGCCTGATAATTTCCTCACGATAGCGAAATTTAAGTCTTGCTTTTTTCCAGATAGTAGTTTTAGTTTTGGTATCGATAAAATTCAGTATAAGAAAAATCAACAAGGGAACAATAATGATTTCATCTAGTAGACCTATAATGGGAACAAAGTCTGGAATAATATCAATTGGTGATAAAATGTAACCAACGACGAGCAAGCAAAAAAATTTTACTACTGAGTGAGTTTTTAGCTCGAGTAGAGAAGCCAAGACATAACAGTAAAACTTGGTAAGAGCTTTTATTCTATTTGGGGCTATCCGCCTATTCATTAGTTAAGGCACACCCCTTTTGCTATAAGTTTCTGGTGATAGGGTCCTCGCGGTTTTACCCTGTCCCACATGTCATCATATATTTGTTCATCTATTAAGGTTACGATCCCAGTATTTGAGTAGGTTTTCACAAAGAGCAGTTTGACTCGTAAGTTATCACAGTCGACTTTCCATCCGGTAATTATAAGTCTAGACTTATCTTTCAACTTTTTCCTTTTGTCTTCTGTAAGTTCCTTTTGTAATAGCAGTTTATATTTTCCGGATTCGGTTACTGGTAGTTGCCATTCTGTATTGTTGTTGATTTTCACCCACCTGGAATTACTATAGGCACTGACAGTAAGTAAAAAGAACACCAAGAACAAAAGTAATCTTGGTGCATTTAATATCATCTTGATAGTGTTTTAGAGACCTTCAAAGATTCTAACGTCTCTATCTGATCCTCCATCCAGGGCCTCTAGGGCCTTCTGGTAATCAGTGCTTTCATAGGCTGCTACAGCTTGCTCGTAACTATCAAACTCGACAAGGACGGTCTGCTCAACTATTCCATTTTCATAAGCTTTGACCTTGTTAGTACTCGCCAAAGATCTGCCTCCTGCTTTTAACATAGCAGGTTTCGCTAGTTTGAGATAAGCCTCTCTTTTTTTCTGGTTTGCTGGGCTTCTGTGGACGCTTAAAAAGTAACCTTTAGGCATATTGAAATTCTCCTTAGTAATATTGTTAACTAGACTAAATTTCTCGAACTATTGTGGGGCTAGTATAAGTCGAAATCGAATAATACTGTAACAAAAAGATGTTTTATGATCTACCAGTTACACTAGTGAGCAGCGCCCTTTATTGACACTAAGTTTACTTTATCTTAGTTTTTGCAAGTAGCAAAGAGATGAGTAAGATAGAGGAAGGGAATAATCAACGACGCAAGGTCGACTCTTAGTAGTGAGATTTCACAGCGTTCTAAAGCTCTGAGGTTTCATGTTTTTCGAAGTCATATTTGATATAGAAATATTCTAAAGTTCTCTTTACCGATTCCCAAACATTTAACTCTCCGGCCCAGTTCTCCAAGGCAATGTCACCGCGACGGTAATTGTTAAAGAAATCATACTTTCCAAGGTGATGTACAATAGCTTTTAAGTGTGGTTGAGGCTTCATCCAGTCAGCTTTTTTTTCTAACTTTGTTACATTCGGAGCTCTCATACCTGCTTCTGGGTTTATGGAGTCGCCATTATCATATGACAAAGATGCCCTTCGCGGAGTCAATAAAACAAGCACTGTCTTCTTATAAGAGAGTTTAGTTTGGTTTCGGAATAAATACTGTACAGCCGGGAGTTGCCCTAAACCGGGTACTTTGTCATCTACTACTTCCTTTTCTTGATCAGATAGCCCAGAAAGTACCATTGTTTCCCCATATTTGAGAGTTAGGTTTGCAGAAATTGTGGTTTTGGAGGTCTTCGCAAAAGTAGTTCCAGTAATTTTGCTGGTTACTTGTGATAAGCCAGCTTCTAAGAAGGTACGTTTAGCCAATACACTCAGGTTTATTGTGTCAGCGTCCAGGAAGTTTGGTTCGACCTCAAGTGTCACTCCAGTATCGATTGGTTCCACTGATCCACTGCCAGCAACCCCTCCTTCAAGAACAATGTGCATAGTACCGCCTGAAAAGAAGCTCGATTTTTTCTTATCTTCAACCAAGATGGTGGGCCGTGCGATTACCTCATTCCTATCATAGTTATCGTTAAAGATATTTAAAGAGTAGTTTAGACCGGCACCATCTGTCCCCAACTTTATAGTAAAGCTATCATTTACGCTTGGAGGTACTCTAACTCTCCTCGTGTCAGTGAAGAGGGAGTCTGATGTAAAGAAAAGGTTGAGCCCATTTAGGAGGTTTACCCCTTTTGACGATCGGTAGATTTCCTCTGTTCTGATTATCGCCACATCTACCAGGGCCATGTTGGGAGTTTTTATCTTTGGTTTTGTCTTCTTTGGTGAAGTAGGGTGAGTTATATTATTATTATTCGCAATATTTGTTGCTTCATTGCTGTTGGTAACAGGTTGTACTGCCGGCACATCCTTCTTTGGCTGGGATAACTGGGATTGGGACTCACTCACATCATTTTGAGTTACGTTTGGAAGATTTTGTGGCTCTCCACCCGACTCATCTCTCGGTCGCATTGGGTCGCGATTGTCGGGATCCGTATCATCGAACATTCCCCCTTTGGGAACCCCATAGATATCCAGATTCTGGGCCATTAGAAATTGAAAATCAGTATCACTTTTTAAGCTATTGGCTGAGTAGTAATTTTTCCAGTCGTCTATACGCCTTTGAAGGTATTGATGTCTCACCGTGTTTTGGGTAGCTAGTTGTCCGCCCCGTCTCTCAGCCCACATAAACGCCCCCATCGCAGCATGAATCATCCCAGACGCCTGAATAGTCTCCACATCATAAGGGTTCATTTTAGAGGCTCTCTTGATGTTCTTATAGGCCCGATCGAGTTCTCCCAAGTAGTAGGAAGAGGCTGCCAGCCCTAAATAATATTCCGGTTTCCTATCATCTAAGAGGATAGCTTCGGCAAAATAATTCTGTGCTGTCTTGAGCTTATTCTGGGTGAAGTTTAATAACCCAAGATAATATGGTATCGAGCTGTCACCCGGATCTAGTCGGCCAGCTAGGGTATAGCCAACTTCAGCCAACTGGTACTGCTGCGGATCGCCCTTATCACCTCTAAAGTGATAACAGAGTGCATTCAACTTGTGTAAATGAGAGTTTTTAGGGTCAAATTTCAGTGCATGTTGAAGATAAAAATTTGCCTCTTCATATTTATTTTTTACCAATGCTTCGAGACCCCTCACAACATCATCTGTTGCAGGGTCCTGGCTATTCTTGAGAGATAGTAGCCTTGAAAACTCCCTGATTTCACTGAGCGTTTGATCTGCAGATCGTTTTTTTAACGGAGTAACTTTTTTTGTTTTAGGAGGGTTTTCTGACTCTAATCCTATTAATTTTAGGTCCCTCTCACTTACATGAAATGGAACTTCCATCCTTTCAATATCCGAGTCTAAGTTAGTGAAACCTCGATTATGAGAACAGGCGGACAGTATTAGTGCTGACGTGATCAACAGTCCTGTTTTGAACTGAAATACTGGGACGATTTTTTGTGAATTCGTTATTTTATGATTCATATTTATTGGCATATTGGTTAGATCGTTGGGTTATGCATTAATTACCAGTATCCTTATTAAGAATCGTCTGTAAAATTAAAACTTGAGGGGACACTCCATCTTTAATAGGGGTGGTACATTTGCCGCCACTGGGTTGATAGCCATAGTGCCAGTCTCTGGTCGACTGGCTTTTTTGTCGACAAAGGTAGAAGGCTGGTGTGTCACTGTCACCACCGGCCAAAAAAGGGCTAAAGTTAGGAGTTGGCGGGTGATTATTTTGTCCCGTTTTATCGAAGGGAACCCCTCCCCCACTACTTTTCCAACTTGCGGTGGAGGAATTATTTCCGATATCAAGACCAGAAAGCACTTCGATATAGGTGTTTGTGCCTAGATTATTTGCCACCATGGCTTGCACATTACCACCTTTAAGGTACGAGCAAGTGCTATCCTCACCCCTCCATGTGCCTGGATAAATCTGGTATTTAGCCCCCGTTTTTTGATTTCCTAAAACAACTCTGCAAATACCATTTTTATTATCATTACTTAAGTCATCTTGTGAAACCCAATAGGTAGTAGAAAGATTGTTAACAGATCCAGTTGTTGAATTGTCTATCGTCCACTCAGTCCATTGGTATTGGCCTTTCCAGTGCCCAAAATTCCATCGTCCTCTAGTTGCCGGATTACATGGTTTGACAAAGACGTTAACCTTGGCAGTTCCAGGCTTTGTATCATCAGGAATCATGCATTTGTTTGACGGTTTATTCATGATGTCCATGGCTTCAAGCTGAAACCATTTGCTTTTAGGGATAATCCTCATTTTCCAGCCTTGACCATATCGGGCGTCACAAGGACGTTGAACTAGCTGACCTTTCTTTGCTGTGGTTATCTTTCCTTCATCCTCGTCATAAGGGTAAAGGCAGTGGCCAGTATAGTCATTGATGATTTTTACAGTTTTGTCATATTCAACAACATAGTCCCATCGGTCAAAATCATCATTTACACATTTTTGCAAATAGACAACACTCCCCGTTGAACTGGAGTTTGCTATTCTGTTATTAGGAACATCCAGACAAAAGCCATTGTCGGATTTGATAACGCCATTATGATCGTACCAGATAGGCATGTTGTTGTTTGGTATGCTCAGGGAGAAAGTTCCGTGTGCAACACCGCTACATGGATAGAAAACGGCAAGTACTTCCTTATTTTTTTTCTTAGTGTGAGCTTTTACTGAATTTGGTCGTAGACAAAAAGCAGAGTCTCTTTCTCTTATTTCAAATCCATGTTCGGACGTTTTTCCCCCGTGAGCTGTCTTCCAAATTTTCCACAACTGTCCTCTTCCATCTAAACGGCAGCCTGAAAGTGTTAAATGTGCATCTTGAGTTTGTGGACCGTTTTTTGCAATTTCTATTAGTTGTTTGTTGTGGCTAGTGCGAGAGCTTTCATCGCTACTGCCAAGATGGAATGGAGTGGTAAGGCATAACCCGTTATGTACCAATTGACTATACACTAGTCGGGGATTTTTAGCCGCTTTTGTGGCATCCCAGGCTATTAGTTTTTTCGTACCTCGATCTATCAGTTTTCTTTTCGTGGCCCATAGCAATCCACCAGTATTCTCGTTACATGGATGAAAGGTTATTTTTCCCGTACCATTAGTTCCCAAGCAAAGTCTAGAGTGCCGCGCAACCAGAAGTTTCTCTGTAAAAAGTTCTCCGGGGGGAACACGAATATCCGTGTAGGATACAAACATGTCGTTTTCATTTTTTTCTCGAGCTTTTTCTTGCTGCTGGAAAAACTCTAGATAAGCTCCTCCAAAAACTTTTTGGCGTTCCATGGTATGTTTTAACAAGTTATCTCTTTTTTCCCTAAATTGAGCCAATTTATCCTTTACGGATTTTTTCTTGTGAGTTTCGACCTTACCGGTCTTTTTTTCTTTCACATCAGAGTTTGTATTCTGTGTAGAGGGGGAGGGTGGTGAGTTGGTCTGATTTACTGTATTTTGGGTTAAAATAAGTGGTAGCGTATTGAAAGGCAAATCCGTCATTGTTCCCTTATCTAGTTTGGCAAGGTGAATCCTTTGATTGGTTTCTTGAAAGGTTAATTCTTTTTGAAGTTGATCAATCGAAGGGGTGGTTGAATTGGGTACTTTTTTCAGTGCATCGTGGACAGTTTTGGTAGCAGCATCCATCTCTTGATTAATGGCGGTTAGAACTGGTCCCATCAGTTTACTGAGACCGCTGGGTAGGTGGTTTTTAAATAGCTCCGATATCATATGTAGCGGTATATAAGCTAGTTGCTCCGCATCGAATACCGGATCATCCAGCTTGAAAGCGAACATCTGCGTTCCCAAGTCATCTCCAAAAACTTCAAGATCCATACTTAAGATCATCGGGGAACCATGAATCATGGCATCCATATCTCCCTCGAAGAAAATATCCTTTATTACTAGGGCATCAGTCTTTCCTACCTCAGCTACTAGTGTGTCTAACCCAGATTCCATCCAAGTTGTCATGGTTGAGACACCATCAATAGCATTTTGAGCTAAATCTAAGGCGGTTTGTGCAGCAGCCTGTTCAGTTTCTAGGGTAGCAAGTTGTGGATCCATTAATTCTGATGGCATATGGTCTACGACCGATTTGGCTGCGTCCAACGCTTTTCTAGCTACCGCTACAGCTGCTTCTTCCACACCGTATCGACCTCCATACCAAAGTGCTTTAGCGCAGTCCCCTGGATGCCAAAACCCACATTTATGTTTATGGTATTCATAGCTGCTATGGCAACTGTTTGCATCTCTCTCTACTGAGCTCACCCTGTCTTGTGCTCTTCTCAGTGCAGCATCAGCATTGGCTTTTTCTCGTTGCACAACTTCTTTACGAGCTGCAATTTTTTTATCCCAGCTATGCACCACTGCTTTGGCATGGTTGATTGCGTCGGTGGCATCTTTGAATCCAGATTGTAGTATGCCGAAAAATTTGTGTATCCCTTTTGGAGCCTGATCGCGCAACCATTTGAAGAAATCAGCCTTGACCTCTCCGAAAATGTAAAGGTCTGGTTCTTCTCCTTTTTTGGGATCTAGTCCAAAGCCTATATTAATGGTCGAATCCCAAAGTCCACCAGCAATCTTGTCGTCAAATTCCATTTCCATGAAGCCTTCTTTAAACTCAAGCTTGGTGTCTTGTTTTGCTCCGAGGAATTCGATTTGAGTGACTATTTCAAGTAAAGGGGGTTTGGTGAAACCTAGATCAATATTCATCTTGTTTTTCTCAAGTTTGAGTACATCAAGATTAATTGGTGCCACTTCGGCATCCATTTTGACTCCAGTTGGGCCAGCCGATATATCAGCCTTTCCTAATTCATTTCCCAAAAAGTAAACGTCGCCCCCCATCTTAAAACCTGAATCTACGAGACCAAGTTGTGGGTCAGTTGCGCCAGGCGTTGCAAAAGCAAACATTACATTTTTAAATTGAGGTAGAGGGAGATCTACGTGTGTCATGATTTCATTGTCATCCCCAGCCATTCTTTCTGCTATATCAATTAACGCTTGAACACTAAGGTCAGAGATAGTTCCCATGATAGCAACGCCATCCGGTAATCCTAGAGCATCCAGCTCAAAATCCATCTCAGCTGCAACGTCTATTCGTTCCGCTCCATTTGCAAGTTCTGCTGTTCCACGGAAACCGAATTTTGCTTCCTCTACATCATTGATTCCAAATTTTAAGGCCACTTCGTCTAACTCTAGTCCAGGGATATCGAAAGGCTCTTTCCATTTTCCCTTTAGATCAAGGAAGATATCAACACCAAATCCCTTGTCGTCAAAATCTAGTTCTAGTTTGCAGATTAAATCAAGCACTTCTTTGTTTGGTAAGTGGAGTTTGACATCGGCTTCAAGTCCGAGATCAACTTCAATTTTGTCCTCCGCCGATTTCAAGGATATAAAAAATCCTGTTGAGGGCGGGAATTTTAGCATTTTGGGAGTATGGCTTGCCCCTTTGTCTCCTGGGCCCTGGGTGGTTTGCACAAGAATGTCGATACCAGGCATTCCTCTGCCGCCAAATATATTCTCCAAAGTGCCCTCAATCAAAATGTTATCCGCAAGTCCGATCCCCTTCAATCCAGAGGATGAAGTGCCAGAGGAGTCGCTCGGAGATAGGTTTGCCGCTACAGTTATTCCTGGTTTTATGTCAACGTTGGCAGTATTACTTCCATAAATATTCTTTAAGAGTGGTTGGGCGACTTGAGGAAGAGTATTTAGTATTCCCGATAGCTTTCCCTCTGAAAATATAAGTGCTGCATCATTCAGGTGAATATTTGCGAGCGGGGTCCCTTTTAAAATAGGCATTAGTCTTGTAAATTTGAATCCCTTGCCGCCTCCATTGTCAGCTACCGCAAACACCCAGTCTTTATTGGACTTGAAAACACCCACATCGACTTCAATGCCATGTAATTTGCTACCTCCTGAAATTCCTTGTTTTGAAATGTCTAAAAATGTAAAACTAAACTGGTCAGCATGTGGGAGTCCTTTTAAAATTGGCAAGTCTGAGAAGGAAACGATGTCTTGTATTTTTAGGATCCCGGCTGTCAGTTTCCCTTTGTCTTCCTTTAGTTCAATGTCTATCTTTGGAAATTTTTTACCGAAAGCTTGGGCAGGTAGTGCAGAAAAGTTAAACTTTCCTGCATTATTTTTTTCGTCATAATCAAGATTGAGGGCTAAGTCTTTTAGTCCCAGCCAGGATATCCCAAATGGTGCTGGTAGTTGCATGTCACTTTTGGCGTCTAAAGAAAGAACTCCACCTCCAAAACCCACATTAGATTGGAAATCAATTTTTTTACCAAGTAGATCAGCATTTATTCCAGCAAGAAGGCCCGTCCAAACCTCGGATTTCCCATCTGGTGAAGAATCGGCAATATGGAAATGAGGCTTTGAAAAAGAAAAGCTCCCGGGTAGTTTAGATATTTTAACGTTTGGCATAGGGGTACTCAATGCCATACCTTTAAAGAATTTGTTTCCAGCTGATGTATTGGTATTAATATTACTAGAGTCTTTAGGGCCTTTCTTAGTTTTGGTGGTATTACTCGGTACCGAACCTTTATGATCTGAGTGATGGGCCAAGAACATATTGGTACTCATGGTTCCGAAGATAGGTATTTTGCTTTTTGGGTTGCCGCCAATAAAGTTTATAAAGTCAACCATATTTGGTGAAAGGGAAAAATCAAGTTCGGCAAATAAATTTATTCGATTAGCAAAGACAAACTGTCCGACATTTTCTTTGCTATCGGAAAGAACCGTTGTAATATTTTTG
>CACOJS010000020.1 GCA_902627495.1 Hydrogenophilales bacterium
AGGATTAAACTGTTGAAAACCCGTATTGAGGCTGTTGCCAACCGGAGAAAGACTCAAAGGAGAGCCCGGAGAAGAAATCAGGTGGCTCAGGTATCGTTAATCGGTTACACAAATACTGGGAAATCCACCATGTTTAATCAGTTGACTAGGCAATCGGCATACACTGCGGATCAGTTGTTTGCCACTCTAGACACGACAACGAGGAAGCTACGCGGTAGTAACAATGGCAATACTGTATTATTATCGGATACGGTCGGTTTTATTAGAGACTTACCTCATCAGTTAATCGCAGCTTTCAGGGCGACTCTTGAAGAGGTTGTAAGGGCGGACTTGTTGCTCCACGTCGTCGATAGTGCAAGTGATGATCGGGACCTCCAAATAGATTCCGTCAATAAGGTTTTATTAGAAATCGGAGCTGAAGAGGTCCCACAGCTGATAGTTTTCAATAAAACTGATTTGAGTTCCATCGAAATAGGAATCCAGCGGGATGCTTGTGGTAAAATCGAGGTTGTTAAGGTTAGTGCCAAGACAGGGTCGGGCCTTGGTGACCTTCAGCTTTGTATAAACGAGTTATTATCTAGAACGGAACCAAATGGTCGCAAATTTGACTATTCTGAGCTAGCATATTTTTAAATTTTAGAAATTGAAAGATGTAAAATGGCTTTAAATGATCCAAATTGGGGAAAAAATGGAGGTGGTGAAGGTCCACCTGACTTAGACGAGCTTTGGAGGCGACTGAATAGCAAATTGGGGAGCACCTGGGGTGGCGGGAAGAACAGTAGTAATGGAAGCGGTGGTCCCAGTCCAGGTGGGCTTAGATTTGCCGTCCTAGTGGTCATTCTACTCTGGGCTGCAAGTGGATTTTATATTGTGGATGCAAGTGAGCGTGGAGTTGTATTGATGTTTGGCAAATATTTAGAAACAACGGAGCCTGGGCCCAGATGGCATTGGCCCTGGCCTGTTCAATCAGCGGAAATTGTTAATGTTTCACAGGTATACACCGTTGAAGTTGGATACAGGAACTCAGCTAGAACCAAGGTTCAGGATGAGGCTTTAATGTTGACTGACGATGAGAATATTGTTGACCTTCAATTTGCGGTACAGTATGTCAAAGCCGATCCTGAGAGCTATTTGTTTTTTGATAGAAATCCCGAAAGAACAGTTAAACAGGTTGCTGAATCTGCTATTCGTGAGATAGTCGGAAAAAGTAAAATGGATTTTGTTTTGTATGAAGGTCGTGAAGAAATCGCAGCAAGTGCCAAGACCCTTATGCAAAGAATACTGGATAGATATAGAACGGGTATAATTGTCAGTCAGGTCACCATGCAAAATGCACAGCCTCCCGAACCAGTCCAGGCGTCATTTTCAGATGCGGTCAAGGTCAATCAGGATCGTGAAAGACAAATTAACGAAGGACAAGCTTATAGGAATGACGTGGTACCCAAGGCTCAAGGGACGGCGGCAAGACTCATCGAGGAAGCGGAGGCCTATAAGCAACGAGTAGTTGCTGCAGCTGAAGGTGAAGCATCAAGGTTCCGGCAAATTGTTGCAGAGTATAGAAAAGCACCCCGAGTAACCCGTGATAGGTTATATCTAGATGCTTATCAGGAGGTACTAAGTAACTCGACCAAGGTGTTTATAGACCAAAAGGCTAACAGTAATCTTTTGTTTTTACCTTTAGATAAGTTAATGAGCGGGAACCCTTCTATCAGTGCCAACAATTTTAATTTACAAAATAGAGAAAATATTAACCCACCCGTATCAGCAGGCGGGCGCGATAGGGATGTATTTCGTGACAGAGATCGGGAAGTGAGACAATGAAAAGAAAAATAAACGTTTTATTAGTAATAATGCTTCTCGGTTTAGTAGTCCTGAGCCAAAGTTTATTTACAGTTGATCAAAGAAAAAAAGCGATAGTTTTTAGACTTGGTGAAGTAGTGAGTGTGAAAGAAACTCCAGGGTTATACTGGAAAACTCCGCTGGTTGATAATGTTCGTTATTTTGATATTCGTACATTAACGGTAGACCCAGAAGAGCCGGAGAGATTTTTAACGAGTGAGAAAAAGAATGTTTTAGTTGACAGCTTTGTAAAATGGAGGATAGTTGACGTTAAACAGTACTATGTTTCTGTGGCTGGTGATGAGCAACGAGCTAGAATCAGGTTAACCCAAACGGTTAATGATAGCTTGAGGGCGGAATTTGGCAAGCGTACCGTTAATGACGTGATTTCTGGTGAGCGAGATCAAATCATGGAAACCATGAGAGAAAAAGTAGACGTTGATGCTCGAAAGATAGGGGTTGAAGTCATAGATGTTCGCCTAAAAAGGGTTGATCTAACTCCTGATATCAGTGAGGCAGTATTCAGGAGAATGGAGGCAGAAAGGAAGCGAGTAGCTAATGAATTGAGATCCCAAGGCTTTGCTGAGGCAGAAAGGATTCGAGCTGAAGCTGATAAAGATAAAGAAATTATTATCGCCGGGGCCTACAGGGATGCCCAAAGGAAGAAAGGTGAAGGTGATGCTCAAGCGGCCTCGACTTATGCGAAGGCCTTTAAGACGGATGCTGAGTTTTATTCCTTTTATCGAAGTCTTGAGGCCTATCGACAGAGTTTTAAGGAAAAAACAGATATTATGATAATAGATCCACAGTCTGATTTTTTTAAGTACTTACAATCCTCGCGACCACAGAGATAAGGGTAGGAGATAATTTTTAATAGAAAGATGTGAGTAGACCTTAAATTATGGGGCCTGTTTGGGAAGATCTTATAGCTCTAATCGCACTTATTCTCATCATTGAAGGACTACTTCCTTTTGTTATCCCTCACGTGTGGAAGGATATGTTTAGAAGGTTAGTAGGTATGAGCGATGGTCAAGTTCGGTTTATGGGTCTTTGCTCTATGATGATTGGTTTGCTTTTGGTTTTTGTGTTTGTGTAACGCACGGTCGAAAAAAAATGCGTAAATGGCTATTACCGGAATATATTGATGATATAAACCCCTCCGAGGTTAGTCGAATTGAGAAGGTTAGAAGGTCTGCAATTGATCAAATGCAATTGTATGGTTATGTGCACATTATGCCACCGATGGTGGAGTATTTGGATTCTTTGTTAACTGGTGCCACTAGTGATCTGGATAGGTTTACTTTCAAGTTAGTTGATCAGTTATCTGGTAAAAGCCTAGGGGTGCGCGCGGATATGACGGTTCAGGCTGCTAGAATTGATGCCCATGTTCTAAGTCAGGATGAAATCACCCGCTTATGCTATAGCGGTAGTGTACTACATACCGTACCCAAAAGTGCTTTCTCTTCAAGAGAGTCTCTGCAGATTGGGGCTGAAATTTTTGGAGTTCAAGGAATAGAGGCTGATCTTGAGGTTCAGAAGGTAATGCTGGAGATAACCAATAAAGCAGGTCTCGACCCTAGTGCACTACACATTGTTCTTGGCCATCAAGGTATCCTAAGAGGATTAATTAAAAATACTGATCTGAGTATGGATTCTGAGCGAACTGAAGATTTGTTTTTAGCCTTAAAAAACAGGGATAGGCCAGGTATTAGTGATATCTGCAAAGGTGTAGACTCAAAGGTTCGCCGAGCTTTAATCGAGCTTCCTACGCTGACTGGAGATCCTCATGCTTTGTCAGTCGTGGCCGATTACTTGCCAGACATAGATGATATCCATAAATCGTTAAAAGTACTTCGGGAAATGGCGAAAATTTTTCATAAAAGAGCTGTCGATCTTTCTTTCGATTTTGTTGATGTGAGGGGTTTTGAGTACCATACCGGTTTGGTTTTTTCTTTATTCGTATCCGGTGAAAATGAAGCCTTAGGCTGGGGTGGTAGGTATGATGATTTGGGAAAGTCTTTTGGGAGAGCACGATCAGCAACTGGTTTTAGTATGAACCTGCGTAAACTCTCGGCTCTGACTAATCGTGGGGAGAAGGTTAAGACGGTGGTTGCACCATATAAGCCTGGTGATTTAAAGCTGATCAAGAAAATTGAGGAGCTACGAGAGTCAGGGCTAGTAGTAGTTCAAGAGTTTGGAAATAAGATTATCAAAATGAAGCATATGGACGTTGTTCGGCTCGTGCATGAGGAGGGAGATTGGGTTCTCAAGTAGTGCCATGAACATAATATAGGCAGTGCAGGTAAAGGAAGAGATTTAATGAATGGTAATTTAGTGGTAGTGGGTGCCCAATGGGGGGATGAAGGAAAAGGTAAAATAGTGGACCGGTTAACTGAAAATGTTGATGGGGTGGTTCGCTTCCAGGGCGGGCATAATGCTGGTCACACCTTAGTAATTAACGGTGATAAAACAGTTCTGCACTTAATCCCATCTGGTATATTAAGAGACGAGGTTGGATGTTACATTGCTAATGGGGTTGTTCTTTCACTTAGTGCTTTAATTGAAGAAATTGATCTTTTGGAGAAAATGGGTGTAAGTATTGAAGGAAGACTCAAGATAAGTAATATTTGTCCTTTGATAATGCCCTATCACATTGCGTTAGACAATGTCAGAGAAAAGAAAAAAAACAAGAATAAGATTGGTACGACTGGAAGGGGTATTGGTCCGGCCTATGAGGACAAGGTCGCAAGACGGGCTATCAGATTGAACGATACCTTCAATGCATCAGTATTAGAAGATAAACTACGAGATATCCTTGATTTTCATAATTTCGTATTAAAGAATTATTTCAATGGTAATGAATTTGATTTAAGAGAGGTTCATGAAAAAACTCTAAGTCTTGCAGAAGTGCTGCAACCGCTAGCCACTGATGTTAGTAGGCTGATTGATGACGAATTAAAAAAAGGCAAAAAATTCTTGTTTGAGGGAGCTCAAGGTGCCTTACTGGATATAGATCACGGCACCTACCCATTTGTGACATCCAGCAACTGTGTGGCCGGAGGGGTTTCAGCTGGTGTGGGGGTATCTCCCTTGCATCTTGAGTCAATTTTAGGAATAACCAAGGCGTATTGCACCAGAGTGGGGTCAGGCCCATTCCCCTCGGAATTAAAGGGCGGTGTTGGTTCAATTTTGGCAGACCGAGGCAATGAGTATGGTGCAACAACTGGAAGGGCACGGAGGTGTGGTTGGCTTGATATTGTAGCCTTAAAAAAATCTATAAGAATAAATGGCATTACAAGTTTGTGTTTGACGAAGATTGATGTGTTGGATGGAATGGAGAGAATCCAGGTTTGTATTGGTTACAATATTGATGGTAGGCGTTTTAAGCACTTTCCAAATAATGAGATTGAGCTCTCTAATTGTAAGCCAATTTTTAAAGAACTTCTGGGCTGGCGGGAGTCAACTCAAGGAATCACCAAGTATGATAAGTTGCCCAAAAATGCGAAAGACTTTATTAAATATTTAGAGGAAGAGTGTGAGGTTCCAGTCCACGTAGTCTCCACGGGTCCTGATCGAGAACATACTATCGTTAGAAAATTACCTTAAAAGTGTAAGTTGATCTTGGTGCCCAGGAGAGGATTCGAACCTCCACAGTGTCTCCACCGCCAGGTCCTGAACCTGGTGCGTCTACCGATTTCGCCACCTGGGCTATTGATTTGATACTAATCTTATCGTAGCAGAATTAAGAATATTTAGAAAAATAGATCATGTTTATTAACCACAATCTGAGGTGTAAAAATTAAGCTAGCAAAACGAATGAATGTATACAAAAAAATAACCGAAGGTTATGTCGAGAGAAAACGAGATGGCACAGGCGTTCTTAGAGAGGGCGGTACTAATCAGACGTTCAATATAAGCAGGAGGGGGATGCGTAATATTTTCGATGGTGATTTGGTGTGTGTAAAAAAGACTAGATTAACCAAAAGGCAGGCTCTTAAGGTAGAGGTGCTCCAAATTAAAAAGCGTAGAACAGAAAAAATATTGGGTACTTTCTTTGAAGATAAGGGGAAGAATTACTTAAAGCCCATTGGGAAGGGTTTTGGAAAAAAAATCGAAATAAAGGAGGGGGACTTACTGAATATTAGTAACGGGGATGTCATACTATGCAAACTTAAAGATGGGCTATTACCGGAGGATTTAAGCCTATCGGTGATAGAGGTTTGGGGCGCGGTTGATGAACTGGGTATGGAGTCGAAAGTCCAGACCTTTGTGTACGACATTAAGACAGAATTCCCTGCTGACGTTGAAAAAGCTTGTGAAAGTCTAGGAGCTCATATTATAGAGGAGGAAATCCCGAAAAGAAGAGACTTGAGAGAACTTGCATTTGTAACCATAGACGGTGATGATGCGAAAGATTTTGATGATGCTATTCATTGTTCTGCTTTAGATGATAAATTTGTTTTAAGAGTAGCAATAGCCGATGTCAGCCATTTTGTGGCAAAGGATAATGTGATAGATCAAATAGCAAGAGAAAGAGGGACGTCAATCTATTTTCCAAGGATGGTAGTTCCCATGTTGCCTGTTATATTGTCAGATGATCTATGTTCACTAAGGCCGTTCACCTCGAGGTTGGTCTTGGTTTGTGAAATGCTTGTAGAAAGCAATGGGTCGGTTAAAAATTCTGAATTCTACTTGGCTTCGATAAAGTCGGAAGCACGGTTAACATATAAGCAAGCTAATAATTTCTTTCTCAATTCCAATGATTCTGGAGGTTTAATTACTCCGGTGATAGCTGAAAACCTAAAAAACTTAAATACGTTGTTTGATTATTTCAATCAGGCCAGACTTGAGAGGGGGGCACTATCTTTTAAATCGAAGGAAACTAAATATCAATTTGATAAAAATAATAGGATAGAAGGCTTGATTCATCGCGATCAGTTTAAAAGTCACAGGATTATTGAAGAGTGTATGTTGGCAGCCAATGTGTGTGCGGCTAAATTGATCAGCTCTTTCGAAAACAGCATTCTCTTTCGAGTGCATGGGTCACCGGGCGATGAAAAAGTAGTGCAACTGAATAGAGAATTGAGATCTCTTGGGGTTAGGGTTGAATTGGATTTTAATCCTACCCCCTTAGCTTACCGAAATCTTTTGAAAGAGATCAGCTCGAGAGCAAGTGCACCTTTGATAGAACAGTTGGTAATTCAGTCTCTTGAGAGAGCTTATTACGCAGATAGCACTATGAGTCATTTTGGACTGGCCTACGATAGATATACTCATTTCACCTCTCCAATTCGCCGTTATCCCGACCTAATATGCCATCGTGCTATTAAGGCTATTATTCGTAACAGATCGATTCCAAAGGAGGATTTAGTATTTTTGGGATCTCATTTGTCAGAAAGAGAGCGGTTGGCAGATAGTAGCTCTAGAGATGCAGGTAACTGGTGCACGCACGTATTTATGAGGGATAAATTGGGTCAAAAATTTACAGGATATGTCAGCTCTGTTCGGGAATTTGGGATATTTGTCACTTTAGATGATTATCCAGTCGATGGCTTGGTCCACATTTCTAAGTTGGGGAGAGATTATTATTATTACGATGTAGATAGGTGTCGAATAATCGGTGGAAGTTTAGGGCAGAAATTTCAATTAGGGTCACCTATTACCGTAAGGTTAGTCAAGGTCGATATAGAAATGGGTGAGATGGATTTTGTAATAGATACTGATTGAGAATACAGATAATGAAACAACTTTTAGATACAAGAGGTTCAGTAGTTTGTGGACATCATGTCCTTATGTCAAAGTTAAAAGAAAACCCAGCTTCTATAAAAGTAATTTTGATTGATAAAGACCGAAAGACTAAGAGGTTAAATGAGCTTGTCAAATTAGCAAGTACCAAGAATGTCAGGCTAGAGTTTGTTGCTTCCCATAACCTTGACATGACTGCGGATGGTGAGAAGCACTATGGAGCCATAGCTTATGTGAACTTGGAGAATAACAAATCAATCCCACTGGAGACTCTTATTAGCACAAAAGATAATCCATTGTTACTGGTACTAGATGGCGTAACTGATGGACGGAACTTGGGGGCATGCTTTAGAGTGGGAGAGGCATTTGGTGTGGATGCTATTATCGTTCCTAAAAACAGGTCAGCTTCGTTATCCTCTGGAGTATTGAAGGCAGCTTCTGGATCAGCAGATAGAGTCAACTTCATTCAAGTGACAAATTTAGCCAGGACACTTAGTAGTATAAAATCTAAAGGAATTCGAATAGTTGGGTTTAGTAATTCAGCAGCGGCTCAATTACCGAGTTGTGACCTTAGTATGGGAGTTGCGTTGGTTTTTGGGGGCGAAGGGCAAGGGTTGAGAAGGCTATCTAGAGAGTTATGTGATGATTTGATTATAGTCCCCATGTCTGGGCAAGTGGAAAGTTTGAATATATCGGTGGCGGTTGGGATAGCACTGTATGAGTGCTGGGGGCAGAGATTCATCCAAAAAAAGTGATAAAAAGTTCAACCGATTAAGTAGTTAGGATTACATGGGCTGCCAATTCGTGATAATATTGCTAGTTTATAACGCACGCTCTCAAGTAGTAAATTGTCCGGGTGCCTTTGTCAAAAAAGGTTAATAGAGAGCGGAGGATTAACTCGGTGAGGAGGTGGTATGGCAGTAACAATGCGTCAAATGCTTGAGGCGGGTGTTCATTTTGGGCATCAAACCAGGTATTGGAATCCCAAAATGGCCCCTTATATTTTTGGCCATAGAAACAAAATCCACATTATAAATCTTGAAAAAACCCTAGTAATGTATCAGGACGCGGTTCGATTTGTCAGAACTTTGGCTTCTAATAAGGGAACGATTTTGTTCGTAGGAACCAAACGTCAGGCTACCAAAATTATTGCCGAAGAAGCCATAAGATCAGGTTCTCCGTACGTGGACCACCGCTGGTTAGGAGGTATGCTTACCAACTTTAAGACCGTAAAAAAATCCATCAAACGTTTGAGGGATATGGAGGTGATGGAGGGAGATGGTTCTTTTGATCAGCTTTCCAAAAAGGAAGCCCTAAATTTGCAAAGAGAGCTGGATAAGCTCCGAAGGAGCTTGGGTGGTATAAAGGATCTAAATCGATTGCCAGATGCACTGTTTGTAATTGATGTGGGTTACCAAAAAATTGCGGTTGAGGAAGCACGCCGTTTGCGTATTCCAGTAATTGGAGTTGTTGATTCTAACCACTCAGTCGAGGGTGTTGACCATGTAATACCAGGCAATGATGATGCCAGCAGTGCTATCCGTTTGTATGCGAGGGGAGTTGCCGACGCTATTTTAGAGGGAAAGGCAGATGCGGCCCAGCATATTGATGAAGAAGAGTTTGTAGAGATTGATGATAATTCAAGCCCAGATCAATCCGGTGATGTTGTCGAGTAAAAATCGGGAATTTATATAAATAATATTTCAAGGAGCCTTATAGGTATGTCAGAGATTACTGCGTCAAGTGTCAAGCAGTTGCGCGATTTAACAGGTTTAGGGATGATGGAGTGTAAAAAAGCACTCAAGGAATCCAATGGAGATTTAAAAAAAGCTGAGGAACTCCTCAGGATTAAAAGTGGTTCCAAAGCTTCTAAAGTCGCAGGAAGAATAGCTGCCGAAGGTGCAGTGGGCATTCACGTGAATACTGACCAAAAGCTGGGGGCTATGGTTGAGGTTAATTGCGAAACTGATTTTGTGGGGAAAGACCAGGGGTTCAAGACGTTTGTGGAGTTAGTTGCCAACCAAGCGTGCAATAGGAGAACTAATAATGTTAAGGATTTGCTCAACATAGAAATAGATGGTGAGACCGTAGAGTCAATTCGACAAAAGCTAGTCATGAAATTGGGAGAGAATATGTCTATCAGACGTGTTGTGCTACTTGAGGCAAAAGGGACTCTTAGTCATTATCTACACGGTTCTAAGATTGGAGTTATAGTTGATCTAGAAGGAGGCGGTCCTGCTCTTGGCAAAGACTTGTCAATGCATATCGCTGCTATGAAACCGATTGCCATTTCTGAAGATCAGGTACCCGCAGAGACTATTGAAAAAGAGCGGCAAATAGCTAAAGGTAGAGCTCTAGAAGCAGGAAAACCAAAGGAGATAGTTGATAAAATTGTGGAGGGCAGTATTCGGAAATATTTGTCAGAGATTACCTTATTAGGGCAAGGCTTTGTCAAAGATGACAAGCAATCGGTGGGTAAGTTGGTAACTGCACAAAAAGCAAAAGTTCATGATTTCAAAATGTTTGTAGTGGGAGAGGGCATAGAGAAAAAAGTTAATGATTTTGTGGCAGAAGTAGAGGCACAAGCACAGGCCTCTAGGGTGGTTCAGTAAGAGTGGATACCAGGTCCTTGCCGTACATGCCTATGGACATTCTTATTTATGATGCCTATGTATAAAAAAATCTTGTTGAAGTTGTCGGGTGAGGCCTTGATGGGATCAGATGCCTTTGGTATAAATCAGGAGACCATATCAAATGTGGTTACTGAGATTCAAGAAGTTATTGATTTAGAGGTAAAAGTTGCTATAGTAATTGGTGGAGGGAATCTTTTTCGGGGGGTCGCTCCTGCTGCTAGCGGAATGGACAGGGCGACGGCAGATTATATGGGCATGCTTGCAACTGTGATGAATGCTTTAGCTTTACAAGATGAAATGCGAAGAAAAGGGATGAACAGCAGGGTTCAGTCTGCCATAAATATTGCACAGGTTGCTGAGCCTTATATCAGGGGTAAGGCAATGCGTCATTTAGAGTTAAACAGAATTGTAATCTTTGCAGCTGGCACCGGAAATCCATTCTTTACAACTGATACGGCAGCCGCTCTTCGAGGTAGAGAGATGAATGTGGATATTGTTGTTAAGGGAACAAAGGTTGACGGAGTTTACAGTGAGGATCCCGAGAAAAACCCTAAAGCTACTCGCTATCCAAAAATTAGTTTTGATGAGGCCATAGTTCAAAAGCTAGCGGTTATGGATGCAACTGCATTAACGCTGTGTCGAGATCAAAGACTTCCAATTTGCGTGTTTAGTATCTTAAAAAAAGGGGCTTTAAAGCGGGTAGTTCTAGGTGATGATGAGGGCACCTTTGTGCATAATTGAGGGGAATATGTTAGTCGAAGACATTAAAAAAGATACTGCGAAAAAGATGGAGATTTCCCTGTCTGCTCTTCGAACTGAATTTGGTAAGGTACGTTCTGGGCGAGCACATGCTGGATTGTTTGACCAAATTCAAGTTGATTACTATGGTACTGTTACACCCTTAAATCAAATAGCTAATATCAGTGTGTTAGACGCACAAACATTATCAGTCAGTCCATGGGATAAGCAATTAGTTCCAATAGTTGATAAAACAATTCGGGATTCTGATCTAGGGTTAAACCCTGCCGTAAATGGGGATACCGTAAGGGTGCCAATGCCAGCTTTAACAGAGGAAAGAAGAAGAGAACTTGTTAAAGTAGTAAAAACCCACGCCGAAAATTGCAAAATTGCGCTTAGAAATATTAGGCGAGACGCAAACGCTCAGTTAAAGGCCTTAATGAAAGCAAAAACTATTTCAGAGGATGAAGAGAGAAAAGCGTCTGAGTCAGTGCAAGGGCTCACTGATCAAAGTGTATTGGAAGTTGATAAAATTTTTGCTACTAAGGAGGCCGATTTGCTATCGGTTTAAGGTCAATTGTATAAAACGTCATCTAATGCTCGAGTTCAACGAAAACCATCGGTTGATCATGTAGCGATTATTATGGATGGTAACGGACGATGGGCCAAGAAAAGAAAGTTACCTAGAGCAGTAGGTCATCAAAGAGGGGTAGAGACGGTTCGAGAGGTAGTATCTGGTGCAACTAAGTTGGGTATAAAGTATCTTACGTTATTTGCCTTTTCTACCGAAAATTGGCGACGTCCTCCTGAAGAAGTGACTTTTCTCATGAATTTATTTTTAAAGGCTCTGGAGAAAGAAGTTAAAGAGTTACACAGTAATAACATTCGTCTTAGGGTCGTCGGCGATCGGTCAGCTTTTGGTAAAGTCTTAGGGGGAGCAATAGAAAATGCTGAAAATATGACAATCGATAATGACGGGCTAAACCTTACCATCGCGGCAAATTATGGTGGACGATGGGATGTTGTTCAGGCGATGAATTTACTCTACCAGGAAGAAAAAACGTCTAATAAAGATTCTTTTTCTGAGGAAGATTTGAGCAAATTTCTGTCTTTAAATTTTGCTCCTGACCCTGATTTATTCATTCGAACCGGTGGGGAAGAGCGAATTAGCAATTTTATGTTATGGCAAATGGCTTACACTGAGTTCTTTTTCACAGACGAGTTATGGCCCGATTTTAATGAAAATTCTCTCAAGCAAGCTGTTACTTCTTTCCGAAGAAGAAACAGGCGGTTTGGTGGGGTAGATACAAACCTGGAATCAGAGATCGTGGCCTGACTCATGCGTAAGTATTTTACTTCGATATGACAAAGGACAGATTTATCACTGCTGCAGTTGCCTTGCCGTTCCTCGTAGTCATGATCATTTACTCTAGTCAAATTGTTTGGGATCTTTTCATAATCTTTGTTGTTGCTTTGTGTTCAATGGAGTGGAGTGAATTGTGGGGCTATAGCCCAAGAAAAAAAGTATATTTTACTGCTAGCTTGGTAATTACATGTTTAGTGGTTACTGGTTTAAGTTATGTTCATGAAATAGGGCAAGTAGTTGATTATATGCTAGAGATGATTGTTTTAACCTCTGTTATGATGCACTTGGCCATTGTGCCCCTCTGGATCTTCTTGAAATGGAAGTGTATAGCAGATTGGATAGTCGGATGCGTCGTTTGGATTTTATTTTTCTGTTTCTGGTGGTCCTCGGTATTTCTAAAAGTTGACCCGGCTTTTTTGATGGCAATTTTGGGTTTAGTTTTTATTTCAGACACCACTGCTTACTTTTGTGGGAAGAAGTTCGGGCGCACCCCATTGGCACCCACGATCAGTCCAAAGAAAACCTGGGAAGGAGTCTTCGGTGCGTTAGTAGGGGTATTTATATACAGCTTTGTTATAATCTCGCCATTAGGTTTCTCGGGAACAGAAAAAACTCAACTGTTATTAGCAGCAATGATATTGGTCATTCTCGGTATTTTTGGTGATTTGTTTTTCTCGTTATTAAAACGTCAAGTCGGGAAAAAAGATAGTGGAAAACTATTGCCAGGTCACGGAGGAATTTTAGATCGGGTCGATAGCCTAATACTTACCCTTCCCTTTGCCTTTATAGTAGTTAATATTGGAAATTAACACCCAATCGTTATGCAAAACGTAGCTATACTTGGCTCTACTGGAAGTGTCGGAGAAAGTACCCTTGCTGTCATTAGAGCTAATCCGGATAAGTTTAGGGCGTATGCATTAGTAGCAAATCAAAACGTTGCAAAAATATATAATCAGTGTATTGAATTTAAGCCAGCTTTGGTTTGTCTGGTATCCCACCGAGCAGCATTTGAATTGAGAGATATGCTTAAAACTAAACTTCCTGATTGTGAGGTAGTTGAAGGGTTAGACTCGATAGAACAGATTGTAGCTTCTGACAGTGTTGATAGTGTGATGGCAGCCATTGTTGGTTCTCAGGGTCTTCGGTCGACAGTGGCAGCGGCGAAAGCTGGAAAAAAGATAATGTTAGCCAACAAAGAATCTTTGGTTATGAGCGGAAAATTATTACTAGACCTAGTCAAGAAAAATAAGGGTAAAATCATCCCAACTGATAGTGAGCATAACGCTATTTTCCAGGTACTTCCCCGGGCTTATAATCGTGTCCCAAGGGATCATGGGCTCAAAAAAATAGTTCTCACAGCATCTGGAGGCCCTTTTCTCAACATGGATAAAAGCTCGTTGAAAAATGTAACTCCGGCAGAAGCGTGTAAACACCCAACTTGGAATATGGGAAAAAAAATATCAGTAGATTCTGCTACTCTAATGAATAAGGGTTTGGAAATAATTGAGGCACATCATTTATTCAACGTAAGTCCCGCTAGCATCGAGGTTTTAATTCACCCGGAGAGCTTAGTTCATTCTTTGGTAGAATACATTGATGGTTCCGTATTAGCACAAATGGGTGTGCCAGATATGACTATTCCTATTGCCCATGCCCTCGGTTTTCCTGAAAGAGTGGGTCATCGTGTGGAATCGTTGAAATTATCGGATGTTGGAGCCTTATCTTTTTTCGAGCCGGATAGGTCTCGTTTTAGGTGCTTGGATATGGCCTATAGGGCTTTGGCAGAGGGAGGTAGTTCAAGTATCTATCTCAATGCTGCAAATGAAGTCGCCGTGGAGGCATTTCTTAATCAAACTCTAAACTTTACTGCAATTCCTGAGGTAGTGGAAAAGGTGCTAGATAAATTGCCCAACCAACACATTGGGTCACTAGATGATGTCCTTGAGGCAGATCGATCTGCCAGACTATTGGCATCTAGGTGTTTTGCTAGATAACGATATGGAAATTTTGAATAAAATTTTTTGGTTTTTAATTGCAATTGGTTTATTGGTAATTATCCATGAGTTTGGGCATTACAGCGTGGGAAAATTGTTAAAGGTTAAAGTTTTGCGATTTTCCATTGGATTTGGCAGGCCAATCTTTTCCAGAAAGTTGGGAAAAGATAATACATTATGGTCAATCGGTGCTATTCCCCTAGGAGGTTATGTTGATTTTTCTGGTATGCGGCCACCAAAATCTGCAACCACCGATACCTCCAGAGATTTTTATAAAAAACCGATATTGTCTCGGGCAGCGATAGTCATCGCTGGCCCTTTGGCTAATTTTTTGCTGGCTATTTTTCTATATTGGTTGCTTTTTGTAATTGGATCACCAGGTATAAAGCCAATTATTGATGATCCGTTGCCAGAGAGTTTTGCCAGTAAGAGTGAACTCTATAGAGGGGATATAGTGCTCAAAGTTAATGAATCAGAGGTTAATTCATGGAGTGAACTAAGATGGAAAATTATCCAAAATGGGTTTAATCAAGATATTAGGTTTTTAGTAAAAGGAATAGAGGATGAGATACGGGAAGTAAGGATAGATCTACAGGAAGTTGCCTTGGTTGACTCAGGATCTGACCCGGTAAAATTAGTGGGAATTCAACCCTTTCAGATTGATCTTCCTGCGGATATAGGCGGTTTGGTTGAAGGGGGAGCGGCTTATAAAGCTGGTATGTTGGTGGGAGACAGGATTCTTGAAGCAGGAGATAACCGGATTTTTAGTTGGAAACATCTAGTGCAAGTTATACAGCAATCTCCTGGACAGTCCTTGATGATAAAGGTTGATCGTGCTGGCGTCTTGCTAAAATTTGATGTTGTGATAGATTCCTTTACCGATGGTAATAGTACAATAGGTCGCTTGGGCGTAAGATCTGTCTCACCAGGGACTGT
>CACOJS010000021.1 GCA_902627495.1 Hydrogenophilales bacterium
CCTTTTGCTATTTTTGAGTAGTAAAAATAGTTACCATCCCTATACGGTACATCGATATCTTTTTCTTTGATCCTTCCTAGAATCTCTTCATAAATTTTTTTTTGAAGACTAAGACTGGGGCACATCATTTGATCGGTATACTCATTTTCCTCTTTAAGGTATTTTGTGACAGCTGAGGAATTCTTTTTAGCCAACCAAGCATAGTTATCAATCAAGGTGACGCCCTGGATGACTCGAGAATGCCTGACTCGTTTGGCGACGGGAGGGATTATCTCTGACATTTTAGCTTGTGATTGATTTTTGGCCATATTTTTTACCTTAAATTATCCTCTGGTCTCGCATGAACATTAAATTTAATTTTATTATATACTTGTAACCTATGAAAAGATCATATGTCTCAGAGACAACAAATTTTCTGCGGGATTATTTAAAAAAAAACCCCAGGGTCAAAGGGGACCAGGTTAAGGCCCGATCATTTTGGTGGGATAAGCCTCAGGATTTTTCCCGTAATACTACCAAAGAGACTGAAAAAATCCCAAAAAAACCATATGAGTATTACTAGGGTCTGAATCATAGAGGCCAAAAAATCAAAATGGCAGGGATACTAACAGTAATAATAATAATCTCTAATGGCAACCCGATTTTCCAATAATCAGAGAAATCATAACCGCCAGGGCCCATTATCAAAGTATTATTTTTATGACCTATTGGTGTGAGAAATGCACATGACGCCGCTATAGCTACAGCCATTAAAAAAGGGTCAGCACTTACTCCCAACCGACTGGCTACTTCTATTCCAATAGGAGCCGCTATAAGTGCAGTAGTAGTATTATTTAGAACATCGGACAAAGTCATAGTAACAGTCATCAAAACAGTCAAAATAGCCCAAGGGGGCCAGTCTGCCGCTAATTTCATAACCAAATCCACTATAAGAGCTGTCCCACCGACATCAGTCATTGCAGTTCCCAATGGAATCATGGAACCTAAAAGAATAATAACTGACCACTCCACAGAACCGTAGATATCTGATGGATTGACTAATTTTGCTATTACATAAACAAGCACCACTACGGCCAAACCTATTGGCAGATAAATCAGTCCAGACCCGGCCAATAAAATTGCAACCCCAAAAACTATACTTCCAAGAAAAAGCTTGTCTCCCTGAGTTACAGTTAACCCTCTATCGACTAATGGCCAACATCCGAGCCATTTAACAATATTATTCTCTTCCTCTGCAGGAACCAACAATAGCAATAAATCTCCAGGTTTAATACGTATTTTTCTGACTTGTTTGCTCATTTTCCGTCCCTTGCGGGATATCCCAAGCAAAATAGATCTTTGCCTCCAAAACAGGCCGATTGCTTGGGAAGTTCGACCACAGATTCTGGAGTCCTCAGGGACTACAACTTCACACAGTATTAAGCCATCAGTTTCTTCGGCAAACTGTTGTCGTTTACCTGCTGAGAATTGAAGAGAAAGTGCTAATCTAAATTCATCTAGAGAGTCTGGCGTAGATTCAATCAACAAAGTATCTTCTTCTTCAAATGTACTCCGACTATTCCTCCCATAAAACTTGCCGTCCTTTCTGACAAAACCACGGATAGAAACATCCGCCCTAATAGCTTCATTCCTAAGAAAAGCAAGTGTTTTTCCAATCAAGGGAGAGGTCGCCGGAATGGTTAGCTCTGAACAATAACGTGCCTTCTCCAAAGCGTCTACATCCTTATCAACTTCCTGTGATTTTGGTATTAATCTCCAACCTATTGTAGAAAGGTACAATAAACCTATAGCTGCTGCAATAAGCCCCACATACGCAAAATCAAACATGCCATATGGCTGACCGAGGTGTTCTTCCCTGACAGTAGAGACAATGATATTGGGTGGAGTGCCAATCAAAGTTATCATTCCTCCTAAAATTGTGGCAAACGACAACGGCATTAAGCTAGAGCGGACTTGCCATTTAGATTTCCGGGAATTTTGAATATCTGCTGGCATTAAAAGAGCCAAGGTGGCAACGTTGTTCATAAATGCTGAAAGTAGTGCCCCGACCCCTCCACTAAACGTTATATGAGTTTGTAATGACCTTCCAGATTTAAATATTCTTTTAGAAATAAAAAATATTGCTCCCGAGTTGACTAACCCAGTTGACACCACCAAGACCAAGGCAACAATCACAGTTGCAGGATGTCCAAATCCAAGAAATGCACCTTCGATAGGAACGACACCACAAAGTACGGCAAAAATTAGAGCACCAAATGCTACGATGTCATATCTGACTCGCCCCCAAAGAAAAAGGACGAATACCGAAAGCAATGTGCCAAATAAAATAATTTGGTCAGCAGTCACGACAATTAATTAATAGTTTTAGCAGTCTCCATCGTCGTATAATACAACTTCACAATTTTTATTCAAACCTCTGGAAAACTTAGTTATGCGTATCTCGGTACTGGATCAATCACCTATCATAGAAAATCTCTGCTGTAGCGATGCAATACATGAAACAATCAAGTTAGCCAAGGTGGCTGAGGCACTCGGATTTTACAGATACTGGCTGGCTGAACATCACAATATGAAAGGCCTTGCTGATCCTTGTCCAGAGATCCTTCTTCCCATGATAGGAGCAGCTACAAAAAGAATTCGCATAGGAACAGGCGGTGTTTTACTTCCCTATTACAGCCCGTTAAAAGTAGCTGAAACCTTTAATATGCTTGAGATACTCTTCCCGCAGAGAATAGATTTGGGGATTGGCCGAGCACCAGGGGGAGACAGACTAACAGCTGACGCCCTTAATGCACAGGCACTTGCTGATATCAACTCATTTCCAGAAAAAGTTGTAGAAACAATAAGCTGGTTAGATAACAAAATACCTGATAAGTATGCGTTTGGAGAAATCAAAGCCATGCCAAAAAGCCCCACTTCTCCTGAAATATGGCTTCTTGGATCATCAAATTTCAGTAGCTCACTTGCATCACACCTAGGACTCCGGTTTGCATTTGCCCATTTTATATCAGCCAAAGGTGGAGAAGATGCAAGTAAGACTTATCGACGAGAGTTTATAAAGTCAACAAAAGAGAGAGAACCGTACAACATGGTTTGCATATCGGTTATCTGTGCCAAAACACAAGAAGAGGCAGAGATACTGGCGGCACCGCTTGATCATAGACGCCTTCTAATGGCCACAGGGGAGGAAACACCATTACAGACAACAGAAAGCTCAAGATCTAATCAATATTCAGAATTTCAAAAAGAGGCGGTTAAACAAAACAGAACGAGAAGCATTATAGGATGCCCCAAATATGTTAAAGAAAAGCTAGAAACGATCAAAAACGATTTCTGTGCCGATGAGGTTATGATACTCACAATCACAGGGGGCTATCAAGAAAGAATCGAGTCCTACGAACTAATAGCAAGTAGCTTTGGCCTATAAATACAGCAGATGACACGGTTTGAAGAAAAAAGAGAATCTTATGTTGTATTGGTGCTTACCAGCATTCAGGTAATACACATAGTGGATGCCATGCTAATTATGCCTTTAGGACCACAACTTATGAGGCTTTGGGATATTGGAGCACCACAATTTGGTGTATTAGTCTCTATCTACACAATCTGTGCCACTGTAAGTGCAATACTCTGTGCATTACTGATTAATCAGTTTGATCGCCGATCAAGCCTGATTTTTCTCTACACAGGATTTATTGTATCCGTCCTGTGTTGCGGCCTAGCTTATAGCTATGAGACCCTGCTCATAGCTCGTGGTTTGTCAGGTTTCTTTGGTGGTGTGCTCAACGCAATAGTATTTTCAATAGTTGCTGACATTGTTCCTGAGAATAGACGAGGGGTTGCCCTCGGAAAAATCGGTATAGCTTTTCCCCTATCGTCAGTGGCTGGTGTTCCAATTGGAATGCTTTTAGCAAATAGTTTCGACTGGCATGCACCTTATTATTTGATTTTACTTTTAGCCGTTATAATTGGTGTTGGAATATTGAGCTGGATTCCTTCTTTACAAAGCCATACCGAAAACGTGCCAGCTCACTCCCCGATTAAACAAAGCATAATGATATTGTCGGAGAAAAATCACATAAAGGCTTTGGGCTTGGTTGGGATACTTTTTTTGGGAGGGTTCTCAGTTATACCTTTCATCGCACCCTACATGGTTTTTAATGTTGGCCTCGAGGAAACAGACCTACCTCTCATATATTTTTTTGGAGGATTAGCTGCAATCTTTACCTCTCGGATAATAGGAAAATTATGTGATAAACATGGGAAGGTTAGAATATTTATCATCGTAGCATTAATATCTATTTTTCCTATTTTAATTAGCACTAATCTGCCCCCTGTACCGCTTTGGCTAGCTCTGACTGCATCAACTTTTTTTATGATTTTTGTATCTGGCCGTTTCATCCCAGCGATGGCAATTGTTAGTGCAGCATCCCCGCCTCACCTTAGAGGCGGCTTCTTGAGTTTTAATAGTGCATCCCAACAGCTAGCAATGAGTATAGCTACGATCTCAAGTGCACTAATCATAGGAAACTCTAGCTCAGGATCGCTTACAAATTATTGGATTGTGGGTTTAATATCCGTCACTTGCACCGTGATAAGCATTTTCATTGCGGTCAAAATTAAAACCATAAACTAACTACTTTTTATTGGTTAATTTCCTGCCACCGTCATCTTATCGACTAATATTGATCCACATTGCCGCGAAGTTCTAGTTAAAATATCCGAACCGACTGCAACAATCCCCGAAAACATTTCCCTGAGGTTTCCAGCGATTGTAACTTCGTCCACGGGATAAGCTATCTCTCCGTCTTCTACCCAAAACCCGGCTGCACCCCGGGAATAGTCTCCAGTTAACCCGTTGACACCCATTCCAAGCATCTCCGTAACAAGAAACCCTGTTCCCATTTTGCGCAACAAGTCATTAAAGTCATCGTTAGTAGAGGCCATTATAAGATTATGATTACCACCTGCATTACCCGTTGACTGCACTCCTAGTTTTTTTGCTGAATAGCTAGATAAGAAATAACCAGAGACCACCCCTTCACTAACTATATGCCTTTCTTGAGTCCTTACTCCTTCTTGATCAAAGGGGCTACTCGCTATTCCACCAGGAATAAAGGGACGGTCAGAAATATTTATAAAATCTGGGAAAATTTTTTTACCAATACAATTAAGCAGAAATGACTGCTTACGATAAAGAGATCCTCCACTTATAGCAGAGACGAAATGCCCAAGCAGGGACGAGGCCACTCCAGCCTCATAAAGCACTGGCACTTTTTGGGTTGCAATTTTTTTTGACCCAAGTCTAGACACAGCCCTACTTCCTGCCATTTTACCTACCATCTCAGACTTATCCAGGGTAGTAAAATCCCTACTGACCGCCCACCAGTGATCTCTTTGCATATCATCTTTTCTACCAGCAATCGCTGCACAGCTAAGACTATATTGACTAGTAGGGTAGCCAGCACAAAAGCCATGTGAATTTGCTAAGACAAATTGATAACGGTTACTAGAAAAACTTGCTCCCTCCGAATTTTCCACCCGAGAGTCAGCAGAGAAAGCAGCCTCCTCACAACTTCTGGCAAGATCTAAAGCTTCATTAATTGCAAGATCAGTGGGTCGGAACAAATCTAGATCTTTGATATTTTGAGCCATTAAACTTTTATCTGGCAACCCTGAAAACTCATCTTCTTGCGTAAATTGAGCAATTGTCGACGCTGCCTCAACAGCTTTGACTATTGCATCGGCCGAGAGATCTGATGTGCTAGAATTACCAAGCTTTTTTCCATGATAAACTGTGATACTAAGTCCTTTATCTCTACTATACTCAATCGACTCTGTCTCGCCCCTTCGGACGGTGACGCTTTGACCAACGCCCTCTGAAACTTCCACTGTAGCAGCTGAAGTGCCCAGCGATTTGGCATGATCCAAGGCTTGACATGCAATCGTCTCTAAATCGTTCTTATGTATCGAAAAATCGTTTTTGGCCATATATTTTCTATATCTTTAAGTAATAAAAAAAGTACTCTATGGTATCTAAATAAATTTAGATATAATACCACTCAATTATACCTAGGATAGCAATTATGAACGATGAGGTGCCTCGTGCCAGCAAATCAGAAAAAAAAAGAGAGGCTAATAATATCCACACATTAGGAGTTTTTCTCTCCAAACTACCTGAAAAAAAACTAGCTGAAATTAATATGCCAGACGACATCCGGTCAGCCATAATTAAAGCAAAAAAAATGTCAAGTAACGGTGCACGTCGGAGGCAGCAGCTATTCATTGGAAGACTTTTACGTAGTATTGACCACAAAAGCATTGGGTTAGAGATAAATAAAACTCTTGCCAACCAGGCTCCCCAAAAATTTAGACATCGATTAATTCTACGCTACAGAGATGATTTGGTAACCAAAAAAATGAAAGTTTCCGATTTGTGCGAACTCCACCCCAATATAGGACAAACCCACTTGACGAAATTGGTCCATAATATGTTGCACAGCAATTCTGAAAGGACAAGAAAAGCTAATTATAGGTTAATTTTTAACTACCTGGACTCTAAAATTGATCAGGATCGAATTCATGAATAATAAATTTGAGAACATTACAATTGGCATTCTATCTATTAGTGACCGTGCGTCGAAAGGCATTTACAAAGATGAGGGAGTACCAGCACTCAAAGACTGGTTAGCATCCGCGATTGAAAACCCTATAAACTTTGTGCCTCAATTAATTGCAGATGAGAAAAATGTTATTCAGACCAGCCTAGTAGAATTAGTGGACAATAACAAATGCAATTTAGTCCTAACTACGGGAGGAACGGGGCCTTCTTTTAGGGATGTCACCCCTGAAGCAACGATTGCAATAGGAGATAAAGAGATGCCTGGATTCGGTGAGCAGATGAGGCAGATTAGCCTCAACTTTGTACCTACCGCGATACTTTCCCGGCAAGTCGCCGTTATTCGTAACAAATGCCTGATAATAAACCTTCCTGGACAACCAAAATCAATCAAACAAACTCTTGAAGGTCTAAAAGACGAGCATGGAAAAGTCATAGTGTCAGGAATTTTCGCCGCTGTACCTTATTGCATTGACCTTATTCAGGGCCCATATTTGTTTACAAATGATGCTGTATGCAAAGCATTCAGGCCCAAGACAGCCACCAGAGAACGACCGACAGAGTGATAATTACCAATAGCCAAAATTTATTACCCTAGCTTGGTTTCCCTGGAGGCTCTAATCGCCGATTTTCGACCCCTTTGAACGTTAACTTTAGCAAGAATTATCATTCCCAAAATAAAAAATATGGCTAATGACAGTAAGGCATGGCGATGATCCCCTTTACTCAACCACACAATACTACCATACGTTATGGGTCCGATAATTGATGAACATTTAACCGCCAGACCCCATAAACCTAAAAACTCTCCCTCCTTGTTAGAGGGGCTAAAGTAGGCCACCAATGCCCTACCTGCTGACTGACTAGCACCTAAGCACAACCCAGCGAGATTCGCCGCAATCCAGAAAAGAGTTCGATCTAGAGAGAGATATGCAATAACAACCGTAAGCAACCAACCAATTAATGTTAAATGTAAGGTAGTTTTGTGCCCAACCCGATCTTCAACTTGCCCAAACATAAAAGCTCCGACAGACGCTGTAATGTTAACGACTAAAATTAAAGAAATTGTATCGGCGGTACTAAAACCCATCGCCTGATTTGCATACACTGCAGCTAATGTAATAACTGCTTGAATACCGGCCTGGTATACTATCAAACATATTAAAAATACTTTTAGATCAGAAAATTTATTAAGGTTATGCAAGCTTCCTTTCAACATAGAATAACTACTAGGAAAATCTGTTTTACAGCTACCGTTCTTTTTACCTCGCTCTTCTAGAAATACAAAGGTAGGGGTAGATGCAAGTAGAAAAATGATCCCTGTTATCACCATGGTGTACGATACGCTTGCATCCTCGACTGAACCAGATGTCAAATATAAAAGGCAAACTATTAAAGTAAAAAGACCACCCAGGTATCCGATTGCCCAACCCCAACCCGATACTTTTCCGAGAGATTCCGATCTTGCCAACTCAGGCAAGAACGCTGCGATTAGGTTTTCACCGGTGCCAAAAAATAAATTTGCCATAACGATTAGAATCAAGGCCGCAAAAACATCACCCTCTCCAATTAGGGAAAGCATTAAGGTAAAACATCCACAACCTAACGTTGCTATGAGCAAAAACTTTTTCTTCAATCGACGAGTGTCGGCAATAATACCTAGGACTGGTGCAGTAAACATTATCATTAAATAAGACACAGAAAGGGCAGTAGTCCAGAGCAGCGTTGCCCAATTAGCATTGCCAGCAACAACTTCAACAAAATAAGCACTGAAAACAGCTGTAATAACTACCGTGCTAAAACCAGAATTCGCAAAATCATACGCACTCCAGGCAAACAGCTCCCTAGCTTTGACTCCTGACGCCAAGTGCTTTTCTATATACCTGGTGATATAACTAATCATTCATATAGCCTAATCATCCTCTGGCCAATTTTTTATGTACTTTTTCAGCATTGAGTTTTCATGGTTAGCTAAATTTAAAGCCGCCCTAGCAATATCTCTGAAGGACATAATTCCAATTAATTCATCATTATCAACAATGGGGAGGTATCGGATTTCCCTATCTATCATTAAAGACTTCACATACCGCATAGAATGAGAGGGATTCCCATAAGCTATATTTCTTTTCATAACGCCTCTGACCTTAACTAATTTTATATCACCGTTATGCTGGTGGAGAGCAGATAGTATCTCGTGAAATGTGACTTGGCCAACCGGTTCTTTCTCAGAAACCACCATAAGGGAGCCGATACCATTCTCCACCATTAAAGAAACGGCTGTCGGGAGGAGATCCTCTGGATCTATACTAAATATTTCATTGCTCTTGAGCCTAAGAATATCTCGAACCAAGATATCTCTGTCGCCCGGACTGTCCTCGCCAACCTGGATTTTCCCAGTTTCAGTCATGCTGCCCTCCTTGACAAGTACTTAACGATGTACTTGCTAATCTTAACAGAACAATATTAACAAAAAAAAAAATAACCTTCTAATCACCTGAACTTTAGTTTAATTTAGGAGTCAATCTTGCTATTGTTGTACAAAATTTAGATTAAAAGGATACATCAATGTCAGTCACGAAGCTTTTAGCCTTACTTTTTACCTTATTTTTTTCAGGAACTATTATGGCAGAATGCCCTAAAATATTAGACTATCAAATGAATAATCTTGAGGGGCATGAAGTAGACCTTTGCCAATTCTCAGGGAAGGTCATTTTAGCAGTAAATACTGCAAGCAAATGTGGATTCACGCCTCAATTTGAGGCTCTTGAGGAGCTACACCAAGAATATAAGAACAGGGGGTTCACTGTGATTGGGTTCCCCGCTAACGACTTTGGTGGTCAGGAACCGGGGTCTAATGAAGAAATAAAAGAGTTTTGTGAATTGAACTATGGAGTTAAATTTCCAATGATGGAAAAATCTTCGGTCAAGCGACACAGTGCCAACCCATTTTTTGAGCAACTAATAGAATCCACAGGTGTTGCCCCAAAATGGAACTTTTATAAATATCTCATCTCGCGTGACGGAATGGAAGTTTTCAGTTACAGCAGTATAACCACTCCGAGTAGCAAAAAACTAATAAGGAAGATCGAAAGCTTACTAGAAAAAGATACTTAATCTGAAATGGCATTCCCGCAGATGAAACTTCTTTTCCTATGGACCACCACAATTCTTCTTATAGTGACAAATACCGATACTCGAGCTGGTGAAGTGAAGGATCTTTTGTTTCATTGTAGACTATCCGACGCGAAGCAAAGTTACGCAATTGATATGACCGGAAAGAGGCTATTTGACAATCAAGGGTGGGTATATCAAGCATTAATTTCAAAAATCTCCATCTCAGCGATGCGAAGACAAACTTGGGATGAGGGGTCCTACATGACGCACAAAATCACTATTAACCGAATCAACGGAGCACTTAAGTATGAAGTAATTCAGATGTTTACTCAAACAGGGTCCACCAAAATTTTTGTTAACGAACTAGGCAAATGCTCTCCTGAAAAAATCCATCCTCGGCACTTTCAAGATTAGCAGTCTCCTTAAGCATCAAATTCACGCAACACCATACCAGCGAGAGGAGAATTCGGCAAAAAACCAGAAGGACAGACCACCCGCTGGCCGTTTATCCATACACCGTGAACACCCAACGCCGGTGTTGTCAAGCGGGTACCCTCGGCCGGCAAATCATTAACTCTTTCTAAGCCACCACGTCCTACTTTTGCAGGATCAAAAAGCATAAGGTCAGCCCAATTCCCAATCTTAATCTGACCTCTATCCTTGATACCAAACAACTTTGCGGGGTCAGCAGTCAACTTCTTAACTGCTTCTGAGAGACTCAACAATTTTAGATCTCGGGACCAATGACCCATCAGATGGAGCCCATATCCTGCATCACAAAAAAATGTTAAGTGAGCACCAGCATCTGACAGAGAAATAACAGAGTGATCATTTTTAATCATCTCCCCTACAGCTTGTTCATCCGAATTCATAAGGGTAGCAGTAAATACAGTATCCAGATCCTCCTCTAATGCGAGATCAAACATAAAATCCAATGGATCACATCCCTTCCGTCGGGATAACCTAGCGATATCTTGGCCTTCTAAATGAATATTTTTTTTATGCTTAACCTGAGTGACCCAAACTTTATCCCACTCCCCATTAAAAATCCTGTAAGCCCGAGCTGATAACTCCGATCGCATCTTCTCCCTAAAGCTTTTTTTTGAAAGTATTTTTTTTAATTGATCTTCGGTCATTTTCATCACTGGACTCCAAACCTGCAGTCCCTCAAAGGTATATGGCTCATGCATGGTGAATTCCATAGTTAAAGGACATGGAGATACTGCACCATAGAGCCTATTTCCCCTTCTCTGTGCAGCTCCTATTTCAGTTAAGTCGTTGAATGTTTTTTCTGGTGCTATGGGCGAATGGAGAAGAGCTGCGATTAAATATGGCCTACCACTGATCGACGCCAAATCCTCAATATCTTTAATACGGGTATCCCCTCCTTTTGTCATCATTAAAAGACCACGACCAACATCTTTTAATTCCCTGGAAAACTCTCGTAGCTCATCAAAAGAAGCAAGTCGGGATGGCATAGGAATGCCGGCCTCACCGTTGTGCTGGCCCGATCTGGTTGTAGAAAAACCACACGCCCCCGCATCCATTGCTTCGCGCAAAAGTCGCTTCATTTGTGACATCTCTTCCCTTGTGGCTTCACGTTTATGTGCATCATGTCCCAAGACATATGTTCTTAGACTTGAGTGTCCACAAAAAACCGCAACATTCGGACCTACCCCGCGATCCTCCAACATATTCATATATTCAGGAAAAGACTCAAAATCCCAATTTATACCGACTTGCAGTGATTTTAGTGGCATCCCCTCAACATGCGTTAGATTGCGTATCGTCAGGTCTCGGTCCTTTGGACGACAAGGAGCGATTGTAAATCCACAATTCCCCATAATGATCGTAGTAACACCGAGGGAGGGAGAAGGGTTTACATTTGGGTCCCACGTGATCTGGGCATCGTAATGTGTGTGGTTATCAATTATTCCTGGCATTATCGCCAAACCGTCAGCATTGATTGTCTCAATAGCACCTTCTGTAATCTCCCCTATGGCAACGATCTTTCGACCCCGCACACCCAAAGATCCAAAACTGGTTGACTTTCCACTACCATCATAGATTTTCACATTATCTATTCTCAGATCCAACATCGTCTGTCTCCTGCTACTTTATCCCTCTAATAAACATAACAATACTATATTTACCGCGTGTGTTAAATAATTAATCAAAGCCAGATCAACCTAGCAGGAGCTCCGATATTGCCACGAACAATTGCTAATTGATTAAAAAAAACAGCTAATTCCTCCACTTCTTCTAAAACAACTTCAAAAACAATCAGACCTAGCTCTGTGGGCCAATCACCAGTGTCTGACTTTGCTTCCCCCGGCACTGTTACCCAGTTTTTTTTTCTAGCAATACTAACCAAATCATTATATCTGCTTGCGTTG
>CACOJS010000022.1 GCA_902627495.1 Hydrogenophilales bacterium
TAACAAATGGAGGGAGGGTGTTATGTGTTACTGCTTTGGGAGACACTCTGGATGAGGCACGACAAAGAGTACACAAAAATATTAAGTCTATTTCATTTCCTGGGGCCAGCTATAGACGCGATATTGGCGGACCGTTATCCGACCATGAAAATTAGCTCTGTCAAAACTTTTCTGCTTAATCTCCAGCAAAAGCTTATCACAGCAATCGAGAAATTGGATGAGAAAAAGTTTCTCCAAGATACGTGGGACAGAGCACAAGGGGGCGGTGGCATAACTTCAGTTGTCGAAGGAGGTTCCGTTATAGAGAGAGGGGGGATAAACTTCTCCCATATATTAGGAAAAAATCTACCGCCGGCTGCTTCGGATGGTAGGCCGCATATAGTTGGCAGTAACTTCGAAGCCATGGGCATATCCGTTGTATTACATCCCCAAAACCCCTTCATCCCGACAGTTCATATGAACATTCGTTTTTTTGTTGCCAAGTCTAAATCTAAAATTCGTGATTGGTGGTTTGGAGGTGGCATTGACCTTACTCCCTACTATGGAATTGATGGTGACATAAAAAATTTTCACCGTACATTAAAAGAAAGCTTAGATCCTTTCGGGTCACATTACTACCCTCAGTTCAAAGAACAATGTGATGAATATTTTTTTATAAAGCACAGGAATGAAGCACGGGGTGTTGGGGGAGTGTTTTTCGATGACCTAAGTACCCCTGACTTCCAAACATGTTTCGCAATTAGTAAAAGTGTAGGATTATCCTTTCTACCTGCTTATATACCCATTGTAAAGCAAAGGAAAGACACTAATTATGGAAAAAGAGAACGTGATTTTCAGTTATATAGAAGGGGTAGATATGTTGAATTTAACTTGGTTCATGATCGTGGAACATTGTTCGGGCTACAAACCCAGGGTAGGATAGAATCTATCTTGATGTCTATGCCTCCTACGGCAAAATGGAAATATAGTTGGCAGCCGGATAAAGATTCCCCTGAGCACGAGTTGACTGACAAATATTTAGTTCCTAGAGACTGGGCTTCTGAATGAGACGCATTTGCATTAAAAGCAATTTAAAGCTAGACTTGGCCGCAAACCATTTGCCAAGGTAAGAAACTTAATTAGTTGATTACCTGTCGGATTAGTATTAAATAAAGATTTATGCATAGGAGTTTACTTTGAAAAAATTAGTCATTATTTTATGTCTCACGCTGTTTGCCCCTCTTATCAATGCGAAAGAATACACTGTCAATTTGGTGACCACTGGTGCGAATAACCAGTCCATGGTTTTTGAGCCGGGTTATATAAAAATTGAAAAAGGGGACACAATAAACTTTGTTCCCTCTGATGTTACTCACAACGCTGAATCTTTCTCAGCACCGACTGGAGGTGCGTTCAAAACTCCTTTGAATGGCAAAGCAACAAAAGTTAAATTCGACAAAGAGGGTGTTTATCTTTACAAATGTCTACCTCACGCGGTGATGGGAATGCTAGGGGTTGTACAAGTTGGGAAAGCTGTTAACCTCGATCAAGTCAAAAAAGCGTGGAAGGACTTCAAAGGTACTGTAGCTATCAATAAAGAACGAATGGATGGGTACCTGGCAGAGGTCAAATGATCCAAATACTTTAGGGTTCTGAAAGGCACCGGATTCCTACCCTCCCAAGTAAGCCCGTCTCACTGATGAATCGGTCTTTAGTTCAAAGGAGGGGCCGTCCAGGGTTATCCTACCGCTGTCCATAACATATGCTCTAGCGGCAAAATTAAGTGCTAGATTCGCGTTTTGCTCAACTAGTAAAATCGTCACATTTGAGTTCGATATTTCATCAATAACATGAAATATCTTCTCAACCATCATGGGGGCCAAACCCATTGACGGTTCATCTAATAAAAGCATTTTCGGTCTCGCCATCATAGCTCTTCCGATCGCGAGCATCTGCTGCTCTCCTCCCGAAAGCGTACCTGCAATTTGATTTTTTCTTTCAGCCAAGCGCGGGAACATCTGGTAAATACGGTCTATATCATTCTTAATACTTGTTTTATCTTTGATCAAAAAAGCCCCCATCATCAAATTTTCAGAGACCGTTAGACGACCAAAAACACCACGACCCTCAGGGACCAAAGAAAGGCCAAGCTTTACTAATTGATCAGATCGTTTTCTTTTTGCGTCCACTCCCGCGAAGGTCATTTGCCCCTCAAACCTTAATAAACCACAAATAGCCTTAAGTAATGTTGTTTTGCCAGCTCCATTGGAACCTATAAGTGCAACGATCTCTCCCCGAAGGATTTCAAGATTTACACCTTTCACGGCTTTTATACCGCCATAAGCCACTCTAAAGTCTGTTACCTTAAGGAGAGTCATGACAAACTTCCACCTAAATAAGCTCGAATAACATCTTTGTTCTGCTTTATAGCGTTTGGCTTCCCTTCAGCGATCTTGACGCCATAGTCAAGAACCGCCACTTTATCGCACAGTCCCATCACCAACTTGACGTCATGCTCTATAAGCAAAATGGTAACTCCATCTTTTCGTATCCTCATGAGAAGGTCACGCAGTTCTCCGGTTTCTGTAGCGTTCATACCGGCAGCCGGCTCATCAAGTGCAATAACTACAGGGTCCGTAGCTAAGGCCCTTGCTATTTCTAATCTCCTTTGATCTCCATACGACAAGGTATTAGAGAGCTGATTTGTGTCTGGATCTAGTCCTACATAAACCATCAATGCCCGAGATTTCTCTTCTATCTGCCTCTCTTCTTGCCTAGCATACCGGTGTCGAAAAATTGCCCCCACCACCCCAACTTTTGTTCTAACATGTTGGCCTACCATAACGTTCTCCAATCCCGTCATATTCCCGAAGAGCCTAATATTTTGAAATGTTCTGGCCAATCCAGCCTTAACTACTAAATGAGGCTTTAAGTTTTGACACTCCTGGCCATTTATTTTAAAAACGCCCGAGTCAGGACTATATATACCAGTCAAGATATTAAACAATGTAGTCTTACCAGCCCCATTTGGGCCGATTAACCCGCAAATTTCCCCTTGTTTAATATCAAGACTAATATCAGATAAAGCTACTAAGCCTCCAAAAGATTTTGAAACGTCATTAATTTCAACCACTAAATTATTTCTAATTCCTTGCATCATGATTTAATTATTTTTTTTTGAAGGCCACAACCCAGTCGGTCGGACTAACATAACGACAATCAACGCTAGGCCAAACAACACCATGCGTAGACTTTCTGGATCCAACCAAACTTTACCTAATATATTTTCTTGCAGAGGCGAGCTAATATCTCGAAGAACTTCTGGTAGTATTGCTAAAATAAAAGTTCCTAAAACAACGCCCCAAACATTTCCCATACCGCCAAGAACGACCATACAGAGCACCATAATAGACTCCAATAGAATAAAACTCTCGGGACTCACAAACCCCTGGAAACTAGCGAATAGACCTCCAGCTATTCCACCAAAACTTGCCCCCATGGCAAAAGCTAAAAGCTTTACATTTCTTGTGTTGATGCCCATCGCTTGAGCTGCAATTTCATCCTCCCTGATTGCAACCCAAGCTCTTCCTAAGCGGGAGTTTTCTAGCCGTATACACACCAATATACTAACCAATAAAAGCAGTAACAACACATAGTAATAAATGTGTGCCCCTGAAAAAATTAATCCGAATATTTCCTGAGTTTTAGTAAAATCTACACTACCGATACTAATAGGGTCTATAAGATTAATCCCTACCGGCCCGTTTGTGACATTCACCGGATGATCTAAATTATTCAAAAATATACGAATAATTTCACCAAAACCAAGGGTAACGATGGCTAAGTAATCACCCCGAAGCCTCAAAGTCGGAGCACCTAGCAACACCCCAAAAAATCCTGCTACCACAAAACCTATTGGAATTATTACCCAAAACGGAAGATGTAAACCAAATTGGGGCGAGGCTAACAAAGCCCAGGTATAGGCTCCAACCGCATAAAAAGCTATATAACCAAGATCCAATAGCCCTGCAAACCCCACCACGATGTTCAAGCCAAGTGCCAGCATCCCATAGATTAATGCAAAATCTAAAATACGAACCCATGTCCGCCCAATCGTAGATTCAACCAGAAAGGGCAAAACTATTAGGGCCACCGCTATCATGACATAACCGATCCAGACTGCGTGTCGGTAACTCGTAAAATATGTTTTTAAACTAGAAATTTTATGATCTGTCAGCAATTCTTTCACCCATAATACCTGTTGGTCTAAATACTAAAACCACGATTAAAACCAAAAAAGCGAACACATCTTGATAATGGCTTCCCATAAACCCTCCGGTAATATCGCTAATATAACCAGCCCCGATACTCTCTATCAGCCCTAATAATATGCCACCGATCATTGCACCTGCCATATTTCCAATCCCACCTAGCACCGCCGCTGTAAAGGCTTTCAAGCCTAGTATAAAGCCCATTGAGTAGTGGGCAACGCTGTAGTTTGCTGACACAAGAACACCAGCTACAGCCGCTAATGCAGCCCCAATTACAAATGTAAGAGAAATAATAGTATTAACATTTACGCCCATCAAACTTGCTATGGAGGGGTTCTCAGCTGTAGCCCTCATCGCCCGACCAATTCGCGTAAGATTAATCAGCAAAAGCAACGCAATCATAATCAGTATTGACAAACAAATAATAAAAATTTGCACATTGGTAATATTAGCACCGGCTAGATCGTAGGAAGTTATGGAAAACAAATCGGGAAAAGTCTTATATTGCCTTCCCCAAATCATCATTGCTATATTTTGTAAAAGTATAGACATCCCAATAGCTGTTATTAATGGTGCAAGTCTTGGAGCATTTCGGAGTGGTCGGTATGCCACTTTTTCCATAAAAAAAGCTAAAGTTGAGCAAACTATGATGGCAGAAACAACTGAAATTAGTAAAATTAATTCACTACCGAGAGGAAGTGGAAAGCTTGAAAGCAAACTAATCATAGACAACACCACCATCGCCCCAACCATCACTACCTCACCATGGGCAAAGTTAATCAACCCGAGTATTCCATAAACCATAGTATACCCAAGGGCTACCAAAGCATATACGCTTCCCAACACCAACCCATTGATTAGTTGCTGAAGAAAAATATCCAAAATAATCCCCCAAATCGTTTTATGTAAAAGCGGCGCCTTAAAAAGGCGCCGCTTTTGTATTCTGCCAAATCAAAGTTTTATTTATTCTAGAGTTTCTAGGTGAACCCACTCCCCTTCCACTGCCTTATATAGGCTTATTGTACCTCTTTTAATATCACCCTTAGCATCAAACGCTACTGGCCCCGTGACACCAGAGTATTCTATGTTAGCGAGCTTAGGAAGGTATACTTTTGGATCAATGGAATCCGCCTCAATCATGGCTGATATTAAAGTATTCATAGCGTCATAAGCATATGGTGCGTATATCTGAATCGTTTCATTAAACGTTTCATTGTACTTGGCTTTAAATTCTTTCCCTCCAGGCATCTTGTCCAATGGCTCACCAGGAGAAGACGCATAGGCACCCTCCGCTTCTGACCCGGCTAAGGTCAAGAATTGTAGTGTCTTCCCCCCATCACCCGTAAGAAAAATAGTTTTTATACCCAGATTTTTAATTTGCTTCATCATTGGACCCGCCTGAGCATCCATTCCACTGAAAAATATTAGATCGGCATTCATACTTTTGATACGGGTCAAAATAGCCGTGAAATCTGTTTTTGTGTTATCCGTAAACTCATGGGTAACTATGTCAGCACCTGATGCTTTGGCTGATTTTTCAAACTCTTCTGCTAACCCCTTCCCGTAATCCGTACGGTCATCAATAACTGCTATTTTTTTCGCCCCAAGCTTCACAGCATAATTTCCCAGAACTCTGCCCTGTTGTGCATCGTTGGCAATCACTCGAAAAGCGGTTTTATACCCTTGATTTGTATAATTTACATTTGTGGCCGATGGGGAAATCTGTGCTATCCCAGCATCAAAATATATTTTCGAAGCTGGAATGGTAGTACCAGAGTTGAGATGACCGACTACCCCCACTACCCCCGCATCAACTAGTTTTTGAGCCACAATAGTGCTCTTTGCTGGTTTTGCTTCATCATCCTCAGATACCAATTCAAATTGCACTGGTGATCCGGCAATAGAGATTTTTCGAGCATTTGCCTCCATTATTGCTAACCTTGCCCCATATTCGTTATCTTTCCCTAAGTGAGCTATACTCCCGGTCAATGGACTAACCTGACCAATTTTTACAACATTACTACCAACCTCTGAATCTTGAGACCCGCACCCAGAGAGTCCAAGAAAAGTGAATAAAATTAATGCCCCTTTAAAAACTTCTAAAACTTTTTTAATACCAGCACTTCTTTTCATGAAACTCTCCTTATTTACCAACCGTTGATATGACTCGATTATCAATCACGAATTTATAAAGGTCAATTTCCTACCCAAATCCGTTTAATAAAAAAGCCGGTTAATCCCCGGCTTTTTTATTTAAACAAACCCTACATCTACATTGATAGTATCCACTCTACCAACAACTTTGCTTCTGCCTCGCTCATTGGATTAGGAGGCATTGGAATGTTTCCCCAAGTACCACTACCTCCCTTAATTATTTTTTGGCTCAGCAGTTTTATTGCTGCATCCCTATCATCTTTGTATTTTTCATCTTCCTCATTATATTTCGTAGCTACTGCCTTATACGCCGGACCCACTAATTTTTTATCAACCGCATGACACGCTAAACACATCTTTTTTGTTGCTAGCTCTTTCGCTTTCGCAGTATCAACAGCAGCAAAACTCGACTGGCTTACAGAAAGACCAATGAAGGCCCAACCAATAAAACTAAATTTACCCATAACATCCCCATTCTATTCCTAGTAAAATGTAAAACCTGAAGTGGCATAATATCCTAAATTGAAAAACTATTAAAACCACAAATAAACTTCTTGAAAACAGTTGATTTCAAATTGTGCGAAAGAGCCCACCATCTATAGGTATATTAGCACCTGTAATATATGAAGACACTGGTGACGCCAGAAAGGCAACCATATTAGCAACATCTTCTACTTTCCCCATTCTTCGGGCTGGAATTTCAGCAGATATTTCTTCCTCGAGTTTATGTTGACTGACTCCACTGTCTCTGGATTTAGCATCGAGTATATGACTTAACCTTTCTGTTTTTATATAACCCGGATTAACGGCATTAATACGTATGTCGGGGGGGAAAACGCCAGCCAACCCTGCAGTAGTAAGCATTAAAGCCGCATTTGCAGCCCCACCGGCTATGTGAAATGGAAGTGGAAATTTTCCCCCTTGTCCAATAATGTTAACAATGCACCCAACCTTTTTTCTTTTCATCACCGGCAGGGCTGCTTGTATGGTATGCATATAGGTTAGATATTTAGAGTTCATAGCCGCCTGCCACGAATCCATGGACAATTCATTCACTGGGGCTTGCTTAGCCGCCCCTGCTGAATTTACCAGTACGTCTACATTTCCCCATTTTGTTTCTAGTGTCTTGATAAGGGTTTCTGCATCACCAGGTATAGATAAATCTGCTGATATTATCGTAACTAAACCATACGCTTCTAAATTTTTTTTTGCTTTTTCGAGATTATCGTGACTACGAGATGATAATGCCACCTTTGCTCCTTCTTCCAAAAACACTTTTGCACACCCCAAACCAATACCCTTACTGCCCCCAGTAATCAGAACAGTTTTGCCATTTAACCCTAAGTTCATACGCCCTCCAACCTATTTGTCTCTTAAAAAATTTTAACTTGTTAGGCTAGCATCAAGAACAATGCCAAAAAAAATAGTAGCTCCTACCCAATGATTACTTTTAAACGATGAAAAACACCCTTCTCGCTCTCGAGTTCTGAACATCCTATACTGCAGGATAAACCAAGCAAAACATAATACTAAGCAATAAAAATAGGGTGAACCCATTTGTTTTATCCATCCCACATAGCCCATACAGGCAAGAAACAGCACTTGAAAGCATGGAATCATCAAAATATCTTTATCCCCAAATAATAAAGCCGATGTTTTGATATTTAAATTTCTGTCATCATCACGGTCTACCATTGCATACTGTGTATCATAAGCAATTGTCCAAAAAACATTTGCCATCAACACTATGAATGCCTCAAATGGCACATTATTAACAGTCGATGCATATGCCATCGGGATACCAAACCCGAAGGCCACACCCAAATAAGCTTGCGGCATAATAAAAAACCGCTTGGTAAATGGATAGGTTGCGGCTAAGAAAATAGCGATCAATGACAATTTAATCGTCAGATAATTTAAATGCAAAACTAGTCCTGTAGCTAATACTAGCAAAAAAGAAAGCAAAGAAACTGCACTTAGTAGAGTAATTTCTCCGGTCACCATTGGTCTTTTCTTGGTTCGTTCTACATGTCCATCAAAGTTTTTGTCAGCCAAATCATTGATCACACAGCCAGCTGACCGCATCACAATTACACCACATACGAAAATAAAAACTATTTTCGATTGAGGACTTCCTCCAGAGGAAAGCCAAAGCGCCCATAGCGTCGGCCACAATAGAAGAAGGATTCCGATTGGCTGGTTTAATCGCATCAATCTGACGTAGCAAAATATTTTTTTTTCCACGGAGTTCAACTCATGCCGTTAAATAAGACAACTTTTTTCCAAGCCACCGGTTTACGTGGTTTGGAACTATTTCCGAATTATTGTCTACTAATATTTTAGCTAATTTTACTGCCTCAAGAAGTAGATCTTCATCTTCATGAATATCCGCAAATTTTAACATTGGTAGTCCGGACTGCTTTACCCCAACAAATTCTCCAGGGCCTCTTACCCTTAAATCATGGTCTGCCACAACAAACCCATCAGTATTCTCATATATGACTTTCAATCTTTCTTTTGCTACGGGCGAAAGTGGCTCTTGGTATAACAAAATACAAGTGCTTTCCATTTCTCCTCGGCCAATACGACCCCTTAGCTGATGCAACTGTGAAAGACCCATTCTTTCTGAGTTTTCTATGACCATAACAGTCGCTGATGGCACATCAACCCCAACCTCGATAACAGTGGTTGCTACGAGAAGGTTTATTTCCTTCTTTAAAAATTGTTTCATTACTACGGACTTTTGATCTCCTGACAAACGGCCATGCAATAAACCTATAGATAAATTAGGCAAACTAACCTTCAACTCCTCAAAAGTTTTTTCTGCACTTTGTGGAGAATTACCACCTATAGTTAATTCTCGCTCTTCAATCAGGGGGCATACCCAATATGCTTGCCTTCCTGATGCACAAACCCGGTATAAATAATCTATCAATTTTGTTTTTCTGCTCCTTTCTATTAATTTCATGACTATGGGTTTTCTACCAGGAGGTAATCCCTTAATTATAGAGACATCCAAATCTGCGTAATAACTCATCGCGAGAGTACGTGGTATTGGTGTGGCTGTCATCATTAACTGATGTGGATACGTAGTACTTTTTTTATTTTGCCCTTTATTGCGCAAAGCTAACCTTTGCCCTACCCCAAACCGATGTTGCTCATCTATAATCGTCAGAGCTAAATTCTTAAATTCTACTTTCTCCTGAAACAACGCATGCGTACCTACCACCAGATTGCAGTCGCCAGTTTTGATATCCCGGCATATAGTTTCACGGTCTTTTCCTTTTTGATTACCTGACAGTAAAACTGTTTTTAAATTTAATGGCGTAAACCATAAAGTGAATTTTTTAAAATGTTGCTCTGCTAGTATTTCTGTTGGAGCCATGACAGCTACTTGACAACCATTACTAATAACTTGTAGAGCAGCAAAGGCTGCCACTATTGTCTTACCACTTCCAACATCCCCTTGAAGGAGACGTTGCATTGGGTTCCCTTGCTTCAGATCGGTGATAATTTCCTGAAGAGCTCGTGATTGTTCAATTGTCAACTGGAAAGGTAAAAAAGTCTTTAACTTTTCTGACATTAGATTTGGTGCCGTAAGTGCAGGAGCTTTAAATCTATTTTTTTCCTTACGCTGTAGGCGTAAACTTAATTGCTGAGCAAGTAGTTCATCAAATTTTAGGCGGCACCACGCCGGATGTTGCCGTGCTACCAACAAATCCTGATTAATGTTGCTAGAAGGAGTATGCAGTATCAACAGAGATTCCATATAACCCATCAAATTTAAATCGTCCCTTATTTTTTTAGGCAAAGTATCATGACTCGAGATTTTAGATAATGAAAGTCGCACTAATCTTCTTAAGGTAATTTGTTTTAGCCCTGCCACACTTGGATAAATTGGGGTTAGTGATTCCGGTAGTGGTGTTTCTTTTTTTATCA
>CACOJS010000023.1 GCA_902627495.1 Hydrogenophilales bacterium
TATAGTGGAAATACCAGTGAATCGGTCACACTAAACAAGTTAGGCAGCCGTCGATGGGAGAAATCGAAACAAAAAGCAGCGAAAAAAGTACATGATACAGCAGCTGAACTACTTAACCTCTATGCCCAAAGATCTAAGAAAAAAGGTTATCAATTCGTAGTAAATAAACAAGAGTTCGACAGATTCTGCCAGGAGTTTGAGTTTGAGGAAACAATTGATCAGGCGGCAGCCATACAAGCAACGATCAATGATCTCCAGTCCGACAAACCAATGGATCGACTGATTTGCGGAGATGTTGGCTTTGGAAAAACTGAAGTGGCTTTGAGGGCTTCTTTTGTGTCAGCGACAGATGGCAAACAGGTAGCTGTTCTTGTCCCAACTACTCTGCTAGCAGAACAGCATTTTCAAACGTTCACGAACAGATTCGCTAATTGGGGTATTACAATAGCAGAGATTTCAAGATTTAAAACAAAAAAAGAATCAGAAAAGATAATAGAAGATATTAGGAAAGGTAAAATCGATATAGTGATAGGCACGCACAAGCTAATATCACAAAAACTAAATTTCAAAAATCTTGGACTTATCGTTATCGACGAAGAACACCGCTTTGGCGTTCGCCACAAAGAAAAGCTCAAATCAATTCGCAGTGAAGTTGATGTTTTGACACTTACAGCTACTCCGATTCCTCGGACTCTCGCTTTGTCGCTAGAGGGGTTTAGAGATTTTTCAATAATTTCTACAGCACCAGAAAAAAGGCTCGCAATCAAGACTATTGTTGCTGAGTACAGTGAAGGTCTTATTCGGGAAGCCACCTTGCGGGAACTCAAGCGAGGGGGGCAAATCTATTTTCTTCATAATTCAGTCGACTCTATAGTCAATATGAAAATAAAACTAGCCAAGCTTCTACCCGAGGCTAGGATAGAAATTGCCCATGGTCAAATGAGGGAAAGAGAGCTCGAAAAAATCATGAAGGATTTCTACAGAGGAAGCTTTAATTTCCTACTTTGTACTACTATCATAGAAACAGGGATTGATATTCCCACAGCAAACACTATCATAATTGACCGTTCAGATAAATTAGGATTGGCACAACTACACCAATTACGAGGCAGAGTAGGTAGGTCACACCATCAGGCTTACGCCTATCTTCTCACCCCTGAAGAGGACAGTCTGAAGAGTAAGGCAAGCAAAAGACTAGAGGCAATACAAATGATGACAGAATTAGGCTCTGGTTTCTATCTTGCTATTCAGGATATGGAAATTCGGGGGGCTGGGGAGGTTTTGGGTGATTCCCAGAGTGGCGAAATGAATGAAGTAGGATTCCAATTGTACTGTGACATGCTGGATCGGGCTGTTAGGTCATTGAAATCTGAAAAAGAACCTGAGATTCCCACACTATTTGATTCCTCAATGGAAGTCATTTTGCCGGTCTCAGCAATTCTTCCCGATACCTATTGTAGCAACATACACCAAAGATTAATAATTTATAAGCGCCTTGCAAATTGCTCAAACGAAGAAACTCTCACGGATCTAATCGAGGAAATTACTGACAGATTTGGGATCCCTACAGACCCAGTAAAAGCATTGATATGGACTCATGAAGTAAGAATTGCTGGTAAAAATTTGGGTATCAAGAAGATTGATATCGGCAGTAAAAGAACGAGCCTACAATTCGTAAAAAATCCTCAGGTATCGTTAGACGTGATTTTAAAAGTTATGGATCAAAACAAAAGTATTTCTTTCTCTGGTCCGGAAACTCTTATAATCAAAACAAAAGAATTAGATCTAGCTACTAAGGTAATTGAAATTAAAGCTCTTTTAAATAATTTTTCAAACACCAGCTGTTGATAGAGGCCAAAAAAGCCAGAATTCACGAACCACCTCAATTCCATATTAAAACTTTTTAGTGGTAATTTGTGAAGGAAAACTAGACAGCAACGACCTCTAAATTTGGATCAACCCTATTGACCAAGCTTTGTATTCCGGCCAGTGTTCCAGTAAGAGAACTTGGACAGCTACCGCAGGCCCCCTGGTAATGTACCTGTAAAATGTTATCTTCCAGTCCAACCACAAACAAATCCCCCCCGTCACCCTGCAGATATGGTCTAACTTCAGCATCTAGAATCTCATTAATCTCCGCTAGTTTTTCTTTTACCTCAGGAGAGACATCATCAGACTTGCCTAACCACATTGCCGCTTCACGTGCTTTTTCATTAAAATCCTCAGCCGCTGGAGCCTCTCTTATTGGTACCGCAACCTCTCTTTGCAAATCACTCCAATCAGCTTCTCCGTCTTGTGTCACAGTAACCCAATTATCGACGTAAAGGACATTAGTAATATGCGGAATAGCAAAGATTAAGGCCCCTAGTTCATCTACTGCAGCTTCTGATGCATTTTCAAATGATCTTGTTACGCCATAGGTTAACGGCTCTTTGAGAACAAATTTTCTCGCATTTGGATTAGGTGTAAATTCTATTTCAGCTATTTTTGGCATAAGTCAGAACTAAGATGATATTGGGTCATCTGAGCCTTCCGTTGAAATTCGACCTTGTGAGTTGACGGCAGCCTGAAGAGTATGCCAAGGAAGCACAGCACACTTCACTCTGGATGGCAAATCCTTTATACCTTGGAAAATCTTTAGGCGCCCCAACTGACTTTCATCACTTTCATTATGTTCTCCTAAAACCATTTTTCTAAAAACTGACGTAAGCTCTTCCGCCAGCTTAAGAGGTTTCCCTTTTACGCTAAGGGTCATCATTGATGCCGATGCCTTACAAATAGCACAACTTTCACCATCGACTGCTATATCCACAATAGATTCATCCATCACCTCTAGCATAAGCCAAATTCGATCTCCACACAACGGATTCAAACCTTCTGCTTGGTGCGTTGGGTTTGATAGAGTCCCCCAGTTCCGAGGCTTCTTATTATGATCTAGAATAACTTCCTGATATAAGTTCATTTATAGTATAACCTATCATCTAATCAAATATTTTTTTTATACTATGGATTCCGTTGATTAACTGATCTATATCGCTAATGGTATTATATAAGTAAAACGAAGCCCGAGTCGTGGCTGGAACTCCGAATCTTTGCATTGTTGGTTGTGCACAATGGTGTCCTGTGCGAACCGCAACCCCTTTATCATTAAGCAGTGTTCCAACATCATGGGGATGAACTCCATCCATCACGAATGAGATCACCCCAGCCTTATGTTTTGACCTACCAATGATTGTCAATCCCGATATCTCATCGAGCCTCTTTGTTGCATAAGCCAATAGTTCTTTTTCATGTTGATTAATTTGGTTCAAGCCAATAGATTGCAAATAGTTAACTGCTCTACCTAAGCCTATGGCTTGAGCAATGGGAGGCGTCCCCGCTTCGAACTTGTATGGAATTTTATTGTACAAGGTTTTTTCAAAAGTGACCGATAGAATCATATCACCCCCTCCCTCATACGGGTCCATTTTGTTCAAAAGTTCTTCCTTTCCGTAGAGAACACCAACTCCACTTGGCCCACACATTTTGTGACCAGAGAAAACATAAAAATCACAATCTATATCCCGAAGATCTATTGTCATGTGAGGAACACCTTGTGCTCCGTCTACCAATACAGGGATACCATATGATCTGGCCTCCTTTATCATTGTCTTGATAGGCAATACCGTACCCAAAGCATTAGAAACGTGGGTAAGTGACAAAAACTTTGTTTTGGTCGACAACATGCTTTTATACTCTTCAAGGTCGACTTCCCCCTCTTGAGTGACCGGAATAACCTTAAGCTCAGCACCAACTTTTTGACACAACATTTGCCAGGGAACAATGTTAGAATGATGTTCTAAATGGGATATCAGCACCTCATCGCCCTCTCGGAGGAACTTCTCTCCATAGCTCTTTGCCACTAGGTTGATGCCCCCTGTAGTACCCCTGGTAAAGATAATCTCTTTTTCATCTCTTGCATTCAGGAATTCCTTAACAATGGTTCGCGATTCTTCAAATTTAGCAGTAGCTTCTTCGGAAAGCTTATGGACTGCTCTATGAATATTCGAGTGTTCGGAAAGATGATATTCAGAGATTCTATCAATGACACATTGAGGCATATGACTGCTTGCGGCGTTATCTAGATAAACCAAAGGGTTACCCTTTACCGATGTCTGCAAGATGGGAAAGTCCTTGCGGATTTCAGAAACATCCAGTTTGCGATTATTTGGCTTGCGAAATATAGTCGGATCGTTCATAAAAAATGTTTGTTTCCTGTCTGTTGTAAAACTTGCTCTCGAATTAAAGTGGCCACTGATTCGATACCAATCAAACTTATAATTTCAGCAGCAAAACCATAAATTAGTATTTTACGAGCATCATCAAATGCAATACCTCGACTTTGCAAATAAAATATTTCCTCATCATTCAATTGCCCGACTGTGGCCCCGTGAGAGCATTTGACATCATCAGCAAATATCTCTAGCTGTGGCTTGGTGTTAATACGCCCTTTATTAGATAGCAATAGATTTTGATTGCTTTGAGATGCATTTGATAGATGTCCCTCAGGCCTGACGTGGATCTGACCATTAAAGTCGGACCGTGCTTTCCCTGCTACAACAGTCTTATGCAATTGTTTGCTCGTACCCCCTCCAAAGTCATGGATGATTTTAGAGTGGAACCCACCCGTCTGATTACCCGATAAAAATGTCAAACCGTCTAGCCTGCATTCAGCATCCATGCCAATTTGAGACACAACAATATCTTGACGATCCACATGGCTTCCCGTAGAGATAGAGCAGTAACTATATTGTGAATTTCTTTCTTGCTGAACATTAGTATATGCAATATTGAAGCAGCTGGGATCCTCCCTCTGAATCTTTAGATGATTCAAATTAGCTGATTCTTCTACTGCTATCTCAACTACAGCATTTGTTAAATTCTGATCCGCATTCACCGAGACGAAGTCCTCAAAAATACTAGCAGAACTCCCTTTTCCCAAAGCCACTAAAACCCGATAGTTTGAGAAGTTTCTTTTGCCAGTACTTATATGCAACAGGTGAATGGGTTTCTCCACCTTTGTATTGGAATCCACTACAACTAAAGCCAAATCATTAACCATTTTAGTGTTTAAAGCTGGGAAAAATAGATTCTGACAGTCATCGCCTGCAGCGAACCTCATCTCTACAATTTTTGCAACTTTATCTGGGTACTGATCAAGGTTACCTACAAATATACCTAGCTGGCTACCTGAAATATCGGAAAACTCATTCGAATAAACACCATTTATAAAAACCAGGCGATTTTTGGCTTCTGGCAAAAAAAATTGTTTGATGACACGATGATCTACTGTTTCTCTAGTGGGAGACGTAAAATCTGTGTCGTAGATAGGAGCCAAATCGGTGAACCTCCAGCCTTCGTCTCGCACTGTTGGTGCCTTGAGGTAACTAAGCCCCTGGGCAGCTATTCGCTGTTGCCTTTTTATTAAATCTGGAGATTGACTAATCACCGTAGGACTTATTATGAACTCCTTCAAAAAATTATCTCTAATGGCTAAATTCACTTATCTATACCAATAATCAATCGGAAACAATCCAATCATAACCCCGATCCTCTAACTCCAATGCGAGGTCAACCCCACCGGTCTTTATAATACTTCCTTTATACATCACATGAACAAAGTCAGGTTTAATGTAGTTTAATAATCGTTGATAATGGGTGATAAGTATTATCCCATTATCCTTATTACTCAATTTTTTTATTCCCCCGGCAACTAATCGCAAGGCATCAATGTCCAAACCTGAGTCTGTTTCATCGAGAATGGAAAGTCGTGGATTGAGAACAGCCATCTGTAGAATTTCATTTCTTTTTTTCTCCCCCCCCGAAAAACCCTCGTTTACGCTTCGGGCTAGAAAGTCAGGATCAATATCAAGCATCTTTAGTTTATCTTGCAAATAATCCTCAAACTCTATGGGATCAAGCTCTTCTTCCCCTTTTGATGACCTTGCGGTATTGAGTGCCAGTCTAAGAAAAGATGAATTTGTCACGCCTGGAATTTCAACTGGATACTGGAATCCCATAAAAATACCTGCTCTTGCTCGCTCTTCGGGTGACTTCGACAGAAGATCAACACCTTGAAAGTTTATAATCCCACTGGACACTGGATAGGCGGGATGCCCCGCTATTACCTTCGCCAAGGTACTCTTCCCTGAACCATTAGGTCCCATTATTGCGTGAATTTCTCCAGGTGCCACCCTTAACTCAAAGTCGTTAAGGATTGCCTTGTCATCAATCTTAGCGTTAAGCCCCTTGATTTCTATCAGAGACAGTATACCTCGTGCACTCATTACCCTACTGTTCCCTCGAGCTTGAGGCCCAGAAGGTTAGCCGCTTCAACCGCAAACTCCATTGGCAAATGAACAAACACATCACTAACAAAACCATTAATAATCATTGAAACTGCTTCCTCTGTATCAATACCACGACTTGCAAAGTAAAATAATTGGTCTTCACCAATCTTAGATGTGGAAGCCTCATGCTCTACTACACCTGTCTCATTATCAACTTGGATGTAAGGAAAGGTACTAGCACTGTTCTCTTTACCAATCAACATTGAATCACACTGTGAAAAGTTTCGCGATCCCGTAGCATTACGACCAATTTTTACTAGACCTCGGTAACTATTCCTGGAGAAACCTGCAGATATTCCTTTACTGATTATCTTACTTTTGGTGTTTTTTCCTAGGTGCAACATCTTACTGCCAGTGTCTGCCTGTTGCTTATGATTTGTTAAAGCTACAGAGTAAAATTCACCCACTGAACTGTCCCCAACTAACATACACGAAGGATACTTCCATGTAATCGCTGACCCTGTTTCTACCTGAGTCCATGAAATCTTAGATTTATATCCCTTGCAGAGCCCGCGTTTGGTAACAAAGTTATAAATACCACCCTTCCCTTCTTTATCACCGGCATACCAATTCTGAACGGTGGAATATTTAATATCAGCGTTGTCCATTGCGATAAGCTCAACTACCGCTGCATGAAGTTGATTTGTGTCAAACTGCGGTGCAGTGCATCCCTCTAAATAACTAACTTTACTCCCTTCTTCGGCAATTATTAAGGTACGCTCAAATTGCCCTGACTCTTGAGTGTTGATACGAAAATAGGTAGATAAATCCATTGGACACGTTACACCTTTAGGAATGTAGCAAAAGGACCCATCTGAAAAAACCGCCGAATTCAGTGCGGTATAAAAATTGTCAGAATAAGGAACTACACTTCCCAAATACTTTTTTACCAACTCCGGGTGATCTTTAACCGCCTCGGAGAATGAACAAAATATAACCCCGACTTTTGCCAATTTTTCTTTAAAAGTGGTGGTGACTGAAACACTGTCGAATACCACGTCAACAGCCACACCAGCCAATGCCGCACGCTCACTAACTGGGACACCCAATTTCTCAAAGGTTCTAATGAGTTCTGGATCTACCTCGTCCATACTTTTTTTCTTTGGTGGTTTAGGGGCTGAAAAATAGGCAATATCCTGGAAATCAATTTTCGGATAAGTGACGTTTGACCAGGTAGGTTCCTCTAAAGTCTTCCAGTGCCGGAAAGCCTTGAGTCTAAAATCCAACAACCACTCCGGTTCCTGTTTTTTTTTCGAAATCAGTCTGACAACGTCTTCATTGATACCCTTTGCAAACACATCCGCCTCTACCGCTGTGGTGAAACCATGCTTGTAGGGCTGATTAACAAAATCCTCAATACTTGTATTCATACCTTTATCCCATTCTGTATCTAACTTTTATTGATTAGACTCCACTATAGTAAAACTTTCTCCGCAACCACAGGTCGCTACAGCGTTAGGGTTCTCGACTTTGAACATTTCGTTTAGTCCTTTTTTTTCAAAATCCAAGACTGACCCTTTTAAAAAGATCAAATTTTTTTCATCAACAACTATACTCACATCCTTACTCACAAAAACTTTATCTGTTGTTTTTAAAGACTCAGCATAATCAAAGGTGTAAGTGAGCCCCGAACAACCGACTTCCTTAACACCTAACCTGAGACCGAGACCTCCTTTGTCTTTTAAAGCTTTTTGAATGTGATCAGCTGCTTTACCGGTAACTGTAATTGTCACAAATCATTCCTTTCATATAGCTACTGCGTTCATAGACCGAAAATTTTTGATAATGTTCTCTAATTGAGTTGAAAATTTTTCAACCTCAGCTCTAGTGTTATCTGGGCCAAAACTCACCCTTACCGCACCTAAAGCAATGTCTTCATCTATGCCCATTGCTTTGAGAACCTCGCTAGGCCCATCTTCATTACTCGAGCAAGCTGCCCCACTTGAGACCGCAAAACCAGCACTGTCTAATGCCATAACAAGAGTCTCTCCAACAACTGCCGGGATTGCAAAGTAACTAGTATTGGGAATCCTTCTTTCACCTTCACCAAAAATCGTAGCCCCCATGTCAACAAGTTTCTTTTCTAAAAAGACTCTGAGACCTTTCGAAGATTCTGACAAAAGCTTGATCCTCTCCCTTGCTAACTCGCAGGACTTTCCAAACCCTACAATCCCTGGGACATTTAACGTCCCAGACCTTAAACCATCTTCGTGCCCACCTCCCTCAATTAAAGGGTTTATGCTAGCTCTTTTATCCAAGATCAGTGCCCCCACCCCCTTGGGTCCGTTTAACTTATGGGCCGAGATTGACATTGCCTGTACTCCTAGCTTTTCAAAATTAACCGGCACTTTACCAATGGCCTGCACCGCATCCGTATGGAAAAAAACCCCTGCCTTACTAGCTATTTTAGCTATAGTTTCTATAGGTTGAAACACACCTGTTTCATTGTTAACCAACATAACAGACAGCAACTTCACATCTTCTTCTAACGTTTTTTGTTCCAACCATTCCAAATCTATAACTCCCGTTTTCTTAACAGGGATTTTAATAACGTCCCAGCCCATTCTAGACAGACTATTTGCCGGTTTCTTGATACAAGGATGTTCTATGCCTGAAATTAATATTTTTCCTGGAGACTCACTCAAACCAAACCCCTTAATAATGAGATTGTTAGATTCGGTTCCCCCCGACGTGAAGAAAATTTGTTTTTTTTCAACCCCTATAAGATCAGCAATTTGAATTCTGGCACTTTCAACCGCCTCCGAAGCCGTCGTACCCAGAGAATGACGACTAGCTGTGTTGCCAAAACTGCTATCCATAAATTCTAGCATTACATTTCGTACCCGAGAATCCATTGGAGTAGTTGAATTATGGTCAAAATAAATATAGTTTGAACTCATTCAACTATGCCTAGAGAAGTTAACTTTATTAAATACTTTTCCGGTTTGTTTAGAAACGAAGTTCCCGTCCGACAAACTTGAAGAATGTGGATTTACCAAATCACCTAGATTGATATTGTCCAAATAAGAAAAAATTTTTTCATTTAAACCAGTCCACAAATCGTGTGTTAGACAGCGATCCTCTCCTTTGCAGTTTTCCCGTCCACCACATTGGGTAGTATCCATTTTTTCTTCTACCGCATTCATAATTTCAGCAAGAGATATGTCAACGGCGCTCCTCGCCAGCGTATAACCTCCACCGGGACCTCTAATACTAGTAACTAGATTATTTTTTCTCAACTTACCGAACAACTGCTCCAAATAAGAAAGAGAAATTTTTTGTCTTGTACTTATTTCAGCTAAACGTACTGGTTT
>CACOJS010000024.1 GCA_902627495.1 Hydrogenophilales bacterium
TTTCTTGCGTTAACTTCCATCGTATATATAGGTTTTGTGGCTTTAGTTCAGCCTGATATGAAGAAATTAATAGCATATTCTTCAATAGCTCATATGGGTTTTGTCACCTTGGGGATTTTTATTTTTAATACTAACGGTATGGTCGGCGCTATTATTCAGTTGATCTCCCATGGTTTTATTTCAGGAGCATTGTTTTTGTGTATAGGAGTCCTTTATGACAGGATGCATACACGTGAAATTTCGGAATATGGTGGTGTAGTAAATAAGATGCCTGTATTTGCATCGTTTTTTATGGTTTTTGCGATGGCTAATGCAGGGTTGCCGGGTACAAGCGGCTTTGTAGGGGAGTTTCTTGTCTTGATGGGTGCTATAGATGCCAATTTATTTTACGGGGTAGTAGCTGGTATCACATTGATCATAGGAGCCGCTTACACTTTATGGATGTATAAGCGGGTTATGTTTGGTGAAATAGCGAATTCCAAAATTGGAACTTTAGTAGATTTGAACCAAAGGGAGATTATGGTGCTATCGCTTCTCGCCATAGGAGTGCTTTGGATGGGGGTTTATCCGGTAGCGTTTACTCAATTTTTAGAAATGACTGTTGATCAATTGCTGGGTCATGTAGCGACATCTAAAATATAGTTGTAAATTTTTATGGAAAATTTTCAGTTAAATGAATTACTAATAGCATTACCAGAAATAAGTTTATTGGTACTGGCCTGTTTGGTTTTGGTGGTGGACCTGTTCCTTAAGGATAGTGCACGTGGTTTTACATCTAGCCTGTCCAAAATGGTCCTTGTTTTATTAGCGTTGATTATTATTTACGGGCAGTCTGATGAGATCCGTTATTCCTTTTCGGATATGTATGTTGCAGACCCGCTTTCAGATTTGCTTAAGTTGGGGGCTTGTGTTTTTGTGCTCATTATGTTGATCTACTCCAAGAATTATCTTTTGCCTAGGACAATATATAGAGGAGAGTTTTTTATATTGACATTGTTTTCTTTGCTCGGAATGATGATCATGATGTCCGCAAACCATTTTTTGATTTTGTATTTAGGCCTTGAGCTGCTTAGTCTTAGTTTATATGCAATGGTGGCTCTTTCCCGAGGATTACTGTCATCGGCAGAGGCGGCAGTTAAGTATTTTATTCTTGGAGCGTTAGCCTCTGGAATTTTATTGTACGGAATGTCAATGATCTATGGAGCGACGGGCTCACTGTACATATCAGGTGTGGCTGGTAGCTTAACATCTAGCTCGGTAAATATTAATCTAGCTTTGTTTGGTCTTGTATTTTTAGTGGCAGGAGTAGCTTTTAAGCTTGGAGCTGTCCCATTTCATATGTGGGTTCCTGATGTATATCAGGGTGCACCCACGGCAGTTACTATGTTGATAGGTACTGCACCAAAACTAGCAGCCTACGCGTTCATCTTTAGACTCTTAGTTGAGGGTATGGGTGATGGCCGGATGTTTGTTGAATGGCGTCAAATGCTCTTGATATTGGCAGTTTTGTCGATAGGTTTTGGAAATCTAGTGGCAATAGCTCAAAGAAATATCAAAAGGATGCTGGCCTATTCAACTATTGCCCATATGGGTTTTGTTCTCTTGGGATTTGCTACGGGGCTAACTAATGGATTAGCCTCTGCAATGTTCTATGTTTTTACTTATGTGCTCGCCGCTCTAGGTGCATTTGGAATTATTTTGTTCCTCTCTCGACGAGGATTTGAGTCGGATGATATTAATGACTTCAAGGGCTTGAGTAGACGAAGCCCTTGGTTTGCATTCGTAATGCTTTTATTGATGTTTTCCTTATCTGGCATTCCACCTACGGTAGGATTTTGGGCTAAACTATCAATTCTTCAAGTCGTTGTAAGTGCCGGTTATATAGAGGTGGCAATTTTTTCGGTGCTAATGTCTTTAATAGGAGCGTTTTATTATCTTAGGATAATCAAATTGATGTTTTTCGACCCTATTGATTTGAGGGAAAGGCTTGAAGAGGAAAGTGAGTCCGCATTCCTATTAGGCTGTAATGGGATAGCTATGATAGCTTTAGGGTTTCTACCCGGTGTTCTCTTAGCATTTTTTGAAAAAGTCGTTAGCTTGTCCATCTAAATATGACTCAGGACTTTACCGAAAAAACCTTATCCTCTACGGTGGTGTATGATGGTGATTTTTTAGAAGTAAGAAAAGATCAGTCCATGTTGAGTGACGGGGCTAAAGCGACTCGAGAAATTGTTGTCCATCCCGGAGCCTCTATGATAATTCCAATTTTTGATGATAGTACGATCTTGATGGAAAACCAATACCGCTACGCGGTGGGTAGACACTGTTTGGAATTTCCGGCAGGAAAAAGAGATGAATGTGAAACACCAGTGGAAACCGCAAGGAGAGAACTTCTAGAAGAAACGGGGTACACTGCTCGTGTTTGGAAAGAGCTTATCAATATCCATCCAGGGGTTGGTTACACCAATGAACAAATAACAATCTTCATTGCTGAGCAGTTGGAAATGGGGGTTCCAAATAGAGATGATGGTGAATTGCTTGAAAGCGTTTGGTTAACAATAGATGACGCATTTTCGCGATTTCACGCTGGTGAAATAACTGACGCCAAAACCATTATAGGCCTATTTCTGGCTCGCCATTATTGTACTCGGAGATAATAATTTACCAACCTTAAATTAAACTTAGAATTTAATTCTTTAAATAAGTAATTCTGTAGATAACGCCACGATGGTCATCAGTAACTAAAAGATCTCCAGCAGGAGACACAATTAGGTCAACTGGTCTTCCAAAAACCCGATTGTTATTTGTCCATCCATCTGCAAATATATTTGATAAGAGTCCGTTGTCATCGTCAGCCAAGTGAACTACTGTAATGCGATAACCACTCTTAACTGTCCTATTCCAAGATCCATGCTGTGCAATAAATATACTGTTTTTATATTTATCGGGGAAAGTATTACCAGAGTAGAACCGAAGCCCATTGGGGGCCACATGAGCTCCGTGATTTAGTTTTGGTGGTGTAAAGCTATCGCAAGGTATCTTTCCGCCAAACTCAGGATCACTCAAGTCTCCTTGGTGGCAGTAGGGAAACCCGAAGTCAAGGCCTTTAATAGGGGCATGATTAAGTTCATCTGAGGGAATGTCATCTCCAAGCCAGTCACGACCGTGATCATTGAACCATAGGTCGCCGGTAATGGGATGCCAATCAAACCCCATGGTATTGCGGATACCAGTAGCAAATGTCTCAAGAGAGGTGCCGTCCAAGTTGATCCGTTTGATTACTCCATATGTATCGCGGTTTATTAGGCAAACGTTGCAAGGTACTCCAATCCCTATATAGAGTTTCTTGTCAGGTCCTATACCAATGTATCGATAACCATGATGTTTATGGTTAGGGAGGCCGCTGATCACTGTCGAGACGATAGGTTTGCTCCCCAGGTTTTCTTCCGCTGAGTCTATACGAATTACTCTATCTATTTCTCCTACATATAGAGATCCTTCAAAAAAAGCTAATCCATTAGGAAAGTTAAGTTTAGAAGCTACCAGCCACTTTTTTTCAGAGATACCATCACCATCTCTATCCTGAAGTGCTATGATTTTTCCTGTGCTTGGGCTCGAAACAAAAACCACGCCATTGTCGCCTACCACCAAGGAGCGAGCACCAACTATATTGTCTGCAAATATGTTTATGGAGAAGCCATTCGGGAGAGAAATTTTATCTAAATCATGGGCAAACGAGTCGGCTATTACGACGCAGAAATACCCACAAAAAGATAAAATCCATAATTTTTCTAGATGGGTACTGATCACATTATTCGGTATCATATTTCTCTCATATCTCTATTTATCCGGTCTCTTGGGTTGATTTTATATACAATCATCACTATCTTAGATGAGATTAAATAGATTACAGGAAATTTACGAATGGCAAAAGAAAAGAAGACAAACAAGGCAAAAACAAAAAACAAAGAAACACTTGGATTTGAGACAGAAGTAAATCAGTTACTGAAATTGATGGTGCATTCTTTGTACAGTAATAAAGAAATTTTTCTAAGAGAATTGTTATCTAACGCTTCTGATGCTTGTGACAAGCTCAGATTTGAGGCTATAAAAGATAGTAAGCTATTTGAGGAAGATTCAGACTTAAAAATAGATGTTTTTTATGATTTTGATAAAAAGACAATTACTATATCAGACAATGGTATCGGCATGTCGCGAGATGAGGTTATAGAGAACATAGGGACTATTGCTAAGTCGGGGACAAAGGAATTTTTTGCAAAACTAACTGGTGATCAAGCTAAAGATGCGTCGCTAATTGGGCAGTTTGGAGTGGGTTTTTATTCGTCTTTTATAGTTGGTAAAAATGTCACCTTAACCACAAGACGAGCCGGCACTAAAGAAGCTGACGGGGTAAAGTGGACTTCTGAGGGAGAGGGAGAATATACCCTTGAGGCTTTTTCAAAGAAGCAGCGAGGGACAGAGGTTATGATCGAGCTCAAAGACGGTGAAGACGATTTATTGTCTTTGATGAGACTAAAAAATATTGTAACGAAATACTCAGACCATATAGCTATCCCAATAATGATGTTTAAGGAAGACTGGGATAAAGATAAGTCAACATATGTTAAGACAGACGATTTAGAGCAAATTAATCAGGCATCTGCGATTTGGGTTAGAGCAAAATCTGATATCTCTAATGACCAATATGAGGAGTTTTATAAACACCTTAGTCATGATATGGAAGGACCCATGGCCTGGACTCATAACAAGGTTGAGGGACGTCAGGAATATACGCAGTTACTGTATCTTCCCTCAAAGGCACCATTTGATTTATTTGAGAGAGATAGTAAACATGGTATTAAATTATACGTAAAGCGGGTATTCATAATGGATGATGCAGAGCATTTGATTCCTAATTACCTTCGTTTTATCAAGGGGGTTATTGACTCTAGTGACTTACCGCTTAACATTTCTCGGGAAATTCTTCAGGAATCAAAGAATGTTGAGGCAATCCGTAAGGGATGTGTAAGTAGGATACTTGGACTTTTAGAAAGTATGGCTTCTGAAGATACGGACAAGTATTTAGGCTTTTGGAAAGAGTTTGGACGAGTATTAAAAGAAGGTATAGGTGAAGACTTTGGAAATCAAGAGCGAATAAGTAAATTGCTAAGGTTTGCGACAACTAAGACACAAGGGGAGGCACAAAATGTGTCATTGGCAGAATATGTTGATCGTATGAGTGATGGGCAAGATAAAATTTATTATGTGACAGCGGAAACCTTTAGTGCAGCAGAATCAAGCCCCCACCTTGAGATTTTCAGAGAGAAAGATATTGAAGTTCTGCTACTTTCTGATCGAGTAGATGAATGGGTAGTTTCTAACCTTCCAGAGTTTAGTGGGAAAAAGTTGTCATCTATTTCAAGAGGAGAATTGGATTTAGGCGATATTGCCGAAGATGAAAAGAGCAAACGGGACAAGGAGTCCGAGAATTTCAAAGAATTAATCGGAAAAATTAAAAATGAACTTTCGCAAAAAGTTATTGATGTTCGTGTTACATTTCGATTAAAAGAATCGCCTGCTTGTTTAGTGGCGGCGGAAAATGGCATGAGTATAAATTTAGAAAGAATGCTCAAGGCCGCTGGTCAAAATGTGCCATCAAATAAGCCAATATTAGAAATTAACCCTTATCACCCCATAGTAAAAAGTTTGAATTCGTCACGAGATGGGCAAAATTTGGCTGATTGGAGTAAAATTTTATTTGATCAAGCTGTGTTGGCAGAGGGAGGCACGCCAGAAGATCCCGCCCAATTTGTAAAGCTTCTAAATAGTATGATGATCAAACTGACCGGAGACGAAAAAAAAGTGTGGACTCCATCATAAATGAGACTAATTTTTTTACCAATTGGGAGGGCGTTTTTCAATAAAGGCGTCAATGCCTTCGACGGTGTCTTTTTCCATCATATTGCAGGCCATAATGTCAGCCGCGTAGCTGTATGCACTCTCCAGGTCCATTTCAAGTTGCCTGTATAGCATTTTTTTGCCAGTAGCAACTGCAACCCTAGGTTTTTGGGCTATTTTTGTAGCCAATTTGTCTGTTTCTTCGTCAAGCGTGTCCTCAGAAACAAATTTATTAATAAGACCGAATTCTCTTGCATCGAGTGCAGACATCATTTCTCCAGTAAATAATAGCTCAGCTGCTCGTTTGCGGGACAAGTTTCTCGAAACTGCTACGCTTGGCGTTGAGCAAAATAGGGCTAAATTCACCCCAGTCGTAGCAAAGGTCGCAGTCTCAGAGGCAACTGCGAGGTCACAGGTTGCTACTAATTGGCACCCTGCTGCGGCTGCAACTCCCTGAACCTTTGCTATAACTGGTTGAGGGATTTGAGTAATAGTCATCATAACTTGCGAACAGCGTTTGAATAGCTTCTGATAATATTTTTTGGAGGGATTTGCCCGCATTTGCTTTAGATCGTGCCCAGCACAAAAGGCTGGCCCAGTTCCCCCGAGAATAACCACATGGATACTGTTATCATTCGCAATTTTTAGCAATTGATTTTCAAGGAGATCAAGCATTTCTTGCGACAAACAGTTATATTGCTTGGGTCGATTCATGGTCAATGTGGCAATACTATTTTTGTAGGCACAGGTTAGAATTTTTTCACTATCAGCTACTTCTAAATTCGAGCTATGACTCATATCAGGTCCTTGTAGTGGATTATTGTATTTTATATCAACTCTTATTTTAGTAGTATAGAGGAAAAATGCTGGATTATATATCTTAACTGAGATGATATTAGGGTTGGTATAATCTCAGATAATAAGGGGTTATATTGAGGAATTTCCAAGAAATCTATGAGACTGATGGGTTGGTGAGGGCACCGTTTTCTTTGTCGGAGGCCTTAGTCGATGATATGTCTGAATCATTAGAGAAACTGATGTTTGATAACCCTGCTATTCCTCCAGAGAGTTTAATATGTCCACATATCCCTTATGGAACGACACACAACGCACGATCTGCAAGAAAGTGGTTAGAGTATGCAAGTAATCCCGGTATTTTAGACCTCGTGGAGAGTCTTATTGGTCCAGATATTATCTTATGGGGATCGCAGGTCTTTTGTAAGCCCCCTAACGTAGGGAAAGGAGTTCCTTGGCACCAAGATGGCCACTATTGGCCAATAAAGCCTCTTGCTACATGCTCAGTCTGGATTGCCCTCGATCCGGCAAATTTAGATAATGGATGTATGCGATATATACCCGGCTCCCACCTTACTGCGAAGCTGGTTCCTCATGACGGAATTCCTGATGAAAATGGGGTCCTCAGAGAAAGAATAAGTATAGGTGACCTCGATGAACGCAAAGTGACTGATAATATCCTACGGAAGGGAGAGCTTTCTTTGCATGATGTGTACCTAATTCATAGTTCGTTACCGAATAAATCCACAAATAGGCGAGCTGGTTTTGTGATTCGTTACATGCCTTCTTCCTCAGTATTTGATAGAGTGGTTGGCCTAAAAGATCAGAGGGGAGTTCAATTTGATATGAGCAAAAGGCCAATTTGGTTGTTGCGTGGGGATGACAAATCGAAGAAAAATAACTTTGAAGTTGGTCATAAGCAATATTATATTTTGTCGGCCTAAAATTTTGTGAAAATAAAGTTCATACAAATTTATGATAATCTTGTTTTTTAAAGGATGAGTGGGTGCTATGAAATCTGACTCTACAGAGGAAGAATTAAAGTAAGATGCCGTCACTCGTCTTGTCGATCAGATTGATACGGATTTGGCAATTTTTATTGCTAGGTTGTACGTAAAGTAGGCAGCACTCCCAGGAGCCCGATTTATTCTCCAAGAAAAAGTTAAGGGGAGGGGATCAGACATCAAAACCTTAACATTTGACCATCCTTCCTGGATTCCAGCCGACGAGTATCTTATGAAAAAGGTTGATAGGATTATTGCTCAAAAGACAACCAACCTAGAGTGGTTGGCAGAGGGGTGGAGGCGACATATACACTCCCTTCTCAATGCAGAAGAGGCTGATGAAGTCGCAGTACACTTTGAGAGCGAAGGGGCTGCAGCGTCGAGTAATAGAGTGGTATTTTGAGGAGTAAGCACTTACATTCTACACTCTGGGGACCGATCGAGTAGTCAGGGGGTGTTAGGGTTTGCGAGTCCGAAATGTTGGACTTGCAAAAAAACCTACGAATTAAAGTCCCATTTTGGTTGTTCAAAGTATGCATATGTCAACTCGCAGTGTAGATCAACGAAACTTCCGATAGGTGGCAAATATGACTTGACTAATTTTCAGGCGACGTCGAATAAAATAAAATCGAATGGACAAGAGTATTTGGTATAACTATATTTTTTGTGATCACTGGTTTAATTCGCATTTTAGACCTCACAAGAGATAAGTTATATGGCTAAAGTCGTGACAGTTTCTCAGTAATTGGTGTAACAGGTTCTTCAAAAACTGGATTATATTTGGTACGAATAATAATTTTGGATTTTTATTTTTGACATGTCAAAAATGAAGGTTTAACTAACAAAAATGAATAATTTGGTAAAAAAAACTAAAATTAATGAAAAAAGTTTAATATAAATTGTTATCGGCGGTAAATTTAGAAAAAATTTGTTGACAATAATCGAATCGCTGTGCATTCTTCGAGTCGCAACATTTATTAAACCTAAATACGAGCTCTCGCACGGGTTAATAGCGACCTTTTATAAAGGAGACTAGAATGGCGACAAAGAAGAAGCCAGCAAAGAAAAAAGTAGTAAAGAAAAAAGTAGTAAAGAAAAAAGTAGCAGCAAAGAAAAAAGTAGCAAAG
>CACOJS010000025.1 GCA_902627495.1 Hydrogenophilales bacterium
CTTCATGGTTAGTAAAGTTTTTTTTAATTTGGGTGAACGCATCGTGATCAAGAAAATTTCTGTATTTGTTACGTTAGTTGTGGTTCTAACTGGTTGTAGTACAAACCCTATTACCGGGCGTGATCAGTTCATGTTAATCTCCGAGGATTCAGCGATTGCATTGTCCCGAGAGGCATACGTAGGTATGTTGAAGCCCGTAAAAGATGAGGGCAAGCTTGATAATGATCCGGCATTAGAGCGGAGGGTTAGGTCTATTACTGAATTGCTCATTGCGCAGGCGATAAAATACCGTCCAGAAACTGCCAATTGGCAGTGGAGTGTCCACGTGGTGGATGACCCAGAGGTTGTTAATGCTTGGTGCATGGCGGGCGGCAGGATGGCAATCTACACCGGTCTCATAAACAAGCTTAACGCTACTGATGCGGAAATAGCACAGGTGATGGGGCATGAAATCTCTCATGCTCTTTTGACCCACTCGGCTGAGAAAATGTCACGAGGTCTTGCCATGCAGGCAGGTCTCACAGCGTGGGCGATTGCTCAATCTGACAAGAAAAACTCGAAGTTAAAAGTGCAAGGAGCGGCTATAGCGGCAATCATAGCCCTAGAACTTCCAAACAGTCGTAATGCTGAAAGTGAAGCAGATCGAATTGGTATAGAAATAGCTGCAAAAGCTGGATTTGATCCCAATGCTGCTATTAGTCTTTGGGAAAAGATGGAGAAAAATTCACCAGGCAATACCCGCTCTGCTTTTCTCTCAACCCACCCACTTCCAAAAGATAGGATTGCTGCCTTGAGCCAAATCATCCCGATGATGATGCCATATTACCAAGATCCCTCTCCTCGACCGAGGTACCTTTTGAAACCTGACAGTTTAGAGTCAGATTGAACGCCTTCCACACTCAGATAGTGTTTGGCGAATTTTACGAAAAGAAAAATTATGAAACATAACCAGGTGTTGGATGGAAGGATGGTAGCGTCACTCCACAGGCAAAAATTAAAATTAGAGTTAGATAGGCAAGTAACCAAAAATTTAAGAGCAGGGCTGGCAATTATTTGTGTTGGAGACGATCCAGCGTCCCAAGTGTATATAAAAAATAAGGTCTATGCTTGTGATGAGGTGGGAATAAAATCTTGGGTTTACAGATATGATGATCAATGCTCGGAAAGAAGAATAGTCAATAAAATTATTGAGCTTAATTGTGATAGGGCAGTGCACGGGATTCTAGTCCAACTTCCATTGCCAAAAAAGTTTAATATGGAAGTTATAATGGAAGCGATTGAGCCATCAAAAGATGTTGATGGTTTTCATCCATTAAACAAAGGTCGACTTTTTTCGGGCGACGCACTTTTCCCGCCGTGTACTCCATCGGGGATAGTACGGTTAATGGAGCATTATGAGCTTCCAATTGAAGGGAAGCATGCGGTTGTTGTGGGGCGAAGCACAATTGTAGGAAAACCGATGGCAATGATGCTTCTTGAGGGAAACGCGACTGTAACTATCTGTAATAGTAAAACTGTTAATCTGGTGGATTATGTCTCTAGGGCTGATATTTTAGTTGTGGCTGCAGGTAAGAAGAACCTAATACAAGGGAATATGATAAAAAAAGGTGCTGTGGTCATTGATGTGGGTATAAATAAACACCAGGATGGCTCTCTGGTAGGTGATATAGAGTTCTCTAGTGTGCAGAAGGTTGCATCATGGGTGAGTCCGGTTCCTGGGGGAGTGGGCCCTATGACAATAGTCGGACTGTTGAGTAACACTTTAAAAGCTTTCCGGGGATCATTATAGATAAGTCTTTTCAGCGAGAAATGGGACTATCAAAAATGCAAAGTTTTCGGGTTGTTGGAGTTGACCCTAAGTTTCTAACGCTATATTATTGACTTTATTGATTTTTTTACTCTAGTGCTAAGCATTTCGTAGCTTACATGATTATGGTGGCACGAGGATTTATTTTGTTTCGGAATTGTATGAAAAAACTACTCAATTTGTTTTTCGCAACTCACTTCTTAACAGGGTGTCTGACGCTCTATGCGGCTGATCTCTTGGGTATTTATCAGGAGGCAAAGATGCAAGATGCTCTGTTTGCTTCCGCTAAGGCACAATTTATAGCGGCTCAAGAGATCCTCCCTCAAAGTAAGGCAGTACTTCAGCCAGAAGCGGAATTTCAAGCAGATTCTACTTGGAACCGTATAGACTTTGAAGCAAAAACTGGTAATTCATTTGTTCAGGATTTTGGTGATCATCAAGCTGGTTTGACAGTCACTCAGCCAATTTACAGACCACAGTTGAGTATTGGTGTGGAGCAGGCTCGTATTCAACTCATGATAGCAGAATCGAAATTAGAAGTAGCATCACAGGATCTTCTTCTTCGGGTTGCTCAACTCTATTTTAGAGTTTTGCAAAAAAATGCTAATTTAGCTGCTGTTGAGGCCGAAAAGATAGCAGTTTCTGAACAGCTAGAGCAGGCTAAAAGAAATTTTTTGGTTGGTACTGCAACTGTTACTGATCAAAGGGAGGCACAGGCCCGATATGATTTGGTATTGGCACAGGAGCTTGGGGCTGAGAATGAATTGGCGGTTGCAAATAGTCAACTTGAAGTTTTGTTAGGAAGACAGGTAGATGACGATTTGGAGAAAGTAACTTTGCCAATAGACCTTCCAGGACCGTATCCAGTTACCATGGCGGCTTGGGTAAAAAAATCGCATGAAACAAATTTGAATGTTTTAATTGCACAGAGAGAGTTGGCATTAGCTCAATATGAAGTACAAAAACAAACATCCGAATATAAGCCAACAGTTGATGCCGTGGGGTCACATACTTTTTCAGATCAAGGGTTTTCTAGTTTTGGAAAGTATTCCGCGCAATCAACAGTTTTTGGCATAAGGTTTAAGCTCCCACTATATAAAGGAGGTGCTATAAACTCACGAATAAAAGAGGCCGTAGCAAAACAGGAAAGCGTAAGACAACAGTTGGAAGCCGAAAGGCGAAGATCTGCTCAGAGGACAACCGAATCTTTTTTGGGAGTTACCTCTGGTTTAGCACAAGTCAAAGCCCTTGAGCAAGCAGTTGCCTCTACACAGTTGCAGCTGGAGTCAACAAAACTTGGCCAAGAGGTTGGAGTCCGTACTGCGGTGGATGTGTTGAATGCGGAGCAGCAACTTTCTAAAGCTAGGCGAGATTTGTATAATGCTGTCTATTCGACGATCTTAGCACAACTTGGACTCAAAGCTGCTGTTGGTCAATTGTCAGAGACAGATATTGGTAGCGTCAATAAGCTATTGGAATAAAATAGTTCATAAAACATACATTTTTCCGGCATGACACAGTGTTTTACTAACCTTATTGGAGAATGACTAGAGGGAAAATGGGTAAATCAATTTTAAAAAGTTTTATATATCCAGTAATTTTTTTGAGTCAGTTCTTTTTCTTTGGGGCGGCTACTTCAAGTGATGAGTTTTTCGATTGCGGTATCCGGTCTGCACATCCTTTAGCTACTCAAGCAGGTTGTGATGTTCTAAAAAAAGGGGGTAATGCGTTTGACGCGGCCGTTGCGGTTTCTAGCGTACTGGCGGTAGTCGAACCTTTCTCTTCCGGTATTGGAGGAGGTGGTTTCTATTTGCTTCATCTCGCCGAGAACAACGAAAACTTATTCCTAGATGCAAGAGAAATGGCTCCGCTCCAGTCAAAGCCAGATCAATATGTGAGAGATGGCAAAGCCATTGGAAAACTATCGGTTCAAGGACCAATGGCAGCTGCAATTCCGGGGATTCCAGCGGCTCTAGATAAGATAAGTAGGGATTATGGTAAGTTAAGCTTGCCTGAGACCATGAGCTATTCTATTGAATTAGCAAACAAGGGATTTCCAATCGATGAGAGGTATAGAAAATTAACAAAATATCGTCTAGACCGCCTCAGGAAAGATCCAGTCACGGCAGGGATCTTCTTGTATAGTGATGATGTCCCCCCAGAGGGGTGGTTGTTAAAGCAAGAGAAACTGAGTGATACCCTATCTTTGATTAGCCGAAAAGGAGCGACCGAATTTTACCAAGGGAAGATCGCAGAAAGATTGGTAGACTCTGTACGTACAGCGGGGGGGGTATGGACTAAATCTGATTTGGAAAATTACAAGATTATCACCAGAGAGCCCTTATCCTTTCATTTCAGAGGGGCAAAAATTACCACGGCACCTTTGCCATCATCTGGTGGTTTGGTGATGGCACAAGTTTTACAAATCATGGATGGATTTGATCTAGAGACATTGGATGATACAGATTTTGCTCATCTATTAGCAGAAGCCATGAAAAGAGGATACAGCGATAGAGCTATTTATATGGGGGATCCGGATTTTATAGAAGTTCCTTCTGATAGGTTATCTTCGGTTGAATATGCAAACCAACGCCGAGCAGGGATAAGTATATCCAAGGCTACTCCCAGTAGAGAGCTGTCAGAATTACATTCATTTTCTGGCGAAAGTAGTGAGACGACACATTTCTCAATTATTGACTCCGAAGGGAACAGGGTCTCGGCAACTCTTTCAATTAATGGTCTCTTTGGGGCTGCTTTCACTGCCGGAGATACGGGGGTATTGCTTAATAATCATATGAATGATTTTGTCCTGGCACCGGGAATTCCTAATATGTATGGCTTAGTAGGGACTACTCCAAATTTAATTCAACCACAAAAGCGTCCTCTTTCTTCCATGTCCCCGACTTTTGTGGAAGACAAGAGAGGTGTGTTAATTTTAGGGACTCCAGGAGGATCGAGAATTATTAGCATGGTCATTTTGGGTATTTTAGACTTTATGCTTAATACCGAGGTTGATGCCTACAGAATGGTAGAAAAGCCTAGATTTCACCATCAGTTTATACCAGATAGAATTGAGGTGGAGCCTGGAGGTTTCTCGGAAGAATGGATGGACGCATTGGAAGATAAAGGTCACAAAGTAAAAATAGGCAGTAGAAAATGGGGCAACATGCAGGTTATCTTTTCTGATAGAAAAACAGGCAGGACTCAGGGGGCTAACGATCCTCGGGGTAGATGATGCTGTCCAGAGGTATTTTAAAACCAGGTAACAGAAAAATAAAATGTGATTCAAGTGTATGAAAAAAATTTATCTAGATTTTGAAAAAAACATAGAAGAGCTTGAGGAAAAAATTGAAGGTTTGAGGTTTCAGGAAGATTCCTCAGCGGTTGATATTTCAGATGAAATCTCTATTTTAGGTAAGAAGGCAGAAAAGTTAATTAGGGATGTTTACTCAAACTTAAATGCCTGGGAAGTGACTCAAGTGGCTCGGCATCCCCAGAGACCCTTTACCGGTGATTATATCAAGGCAATTTTTTCAGACTTTAGGGAATTGAAAGGCGACAGGCAATTTTCGGATGATCCTGCCATTGTAGGAGGGCTAGCAAGAATAGATGATATTTCGGTTATGATAGTCGGTCATCAAAAAGGGAGAGACACGAAAGATAAAATATATCGGAACTTTGGTATGCCTAAGCCAGAAGGATATCGTAAGGCTTTACGATTGATGAAGTTGGCAGAAAAATTTGGTATTCCAGTCGTGACTTTTATTGATACACCCGGGGCTTAT
>CACOJS010000026.1 GCA_902627495.1 Hydrogenophilales bacterium
ATCGCCTATATATTTATCAATAGTTGCACCACATTGTAGTGCTATGGTGGTCATTTCTGAAAAATACTCATTAAGGTAATTGGTGAGATCCTCTGGCTGGAGACCCTCTGATGTGGATGTGAAGTTCCTAATATCACTAAAAAAAATTGTTAGTTTTTTTCGACGAGTTGCTATTTCTGTATCGAAATCTCCTGCAACCATTGCTTCGTGAATTTGGGGAGGAACAAATTTACCTAATTGACTTGATAACCCCTCAAACTTTGCACTATGCTCTTCAGACTTCTTAAACATTTTAGTCATCAAAGATGTCCTAGCTAAAAATCTCTCCTCTAAAAGAATTTCTGAATTACTTTTATCTAAATCGCGATCTTCTATCTCTAATGTGTAGACACAATCAGACCAATCCGCCCCTTCATCGCTCTTATCTGGTAAAAACGTAAGTTTTGGTAAAAACCTGTTGCCACCATATCTCAGAAGTTGCCCTAGAAATACCGTTCGGTGGAATGCTTCATGCCGAATGGGTGCTATTGTCGATAAAACAATTTCATATCGATTTTTAGTATTCTTGTTTACCCGGGCTCCATAACCCTTATATTTTCCTTTGATGATACCTTTTTGCAAGTCAGTAAAAGTTTTTAAGTATCGAGGAATAAATTCACTAATATCTCGCATCTGGAGATTTTCATTGACAGCATTATTTTTAAGAAGCATTTCATTCCACATATCCTGAACTCCCCAGGAGAAAACCATCTCATACCCGAAATTTACCAGTGATTCTTCACCGTACCTCGAAAACGGCAATTCCTGCATAGCGGATCGTATGTGATGTGGATACCATTTTTCAGGATCAACCTCGTCAATTCCATTCTCTTTCAAGGCTTGCTCACCCATAGACCCCAATATACTCATAGTATTAACTGTCCCGAGCAAAACTACCCCTTTGGTAACAGCGAGACCGTCGGAGGAGCCTTGGGGCATTTGTGTTTTAATATTTTTTGCATTTATAGTCATAAAAACCACATTCAGGTTGAGGTATTCATATCAACTCCTAAAAGAGATGTAGCAATCACTGATGAATGATGGATCTGTATCTTCCAATGGTCGTTGATTTCCCGAAATATCCAGGTGAAACGAGCAGGTGAGGTACCTTTATTAGGTAAGTAGAACCGAAAACCTCCAGAAAGGCTGACAATATCATTTTTCAGTTGCATCCAGTGTTTTGGATCAACGGTCACGGTAACACCCGGAGCCAAATCAAATGCCTCTTTAAAATATAACCCTACTCCCTCCCGGGTAATCACCAAATTGTCACCCAGAGTTGAGTAGAAAACACAAGGATCCATGTAAAGAGATGCGATTTCCTGGTGATCACCATTCTTCCACCCTAAAATCCAAGAATCTATCGTATTTTCAACACCTGCTTTCATTTCCATTTGATTCCCTTTTTTACCTTAAAACATACCTTACCCTACCTTTTACTAATTTTCTCTAGTTGTTTTGAAAATAGTTTGTTTTTTCAAGAAAACTCAGCCTACCTAATATCTCATCAGTATCTTGGCTGGTCATTTCTTTCTTAATATTTTTACCTGATGCTTGGCCATTAACTTTTTCTTCTTGATCGAGCCGTCCAAGAATAGAAAATATTTTAGTTTCTCGAGTAATACCTTTCATTTTGATGGGTTCGAGTTGGACTGTTTTTACCAGATCTCGAGCGTGGGCATATGTCTCATAAGACATTAAAATACCGCCGGCATCGGCATTAGCCTCAAGTCGTTCAGCTATATTCACCTCTCCTCCAATTATGGTATAAGTGAGCCTCTGATCAATCCCAAAATTACCTACGTTATAGTATCCCGTATTCATTCCAATTCGAACCTGAAATGGATCAGCGAAGCCTTCGTTACGCCATTTAATCTGCAATTCCCACACTCTCTCCTGCATTTTGAGTACCATCTCAACACAAGCACGTGCATCACCTCGTTCTCCGCGACTCTGAGGGTCTCCAAAGAATACCATCATGGCATCTTCAATGTATTTGTCAATTGTTGCACCGTAATCTAAGGAGATTTTTGCCATCTCCGAAAAGTACTCATTCAGATCTTTTGTCAAATCTTCAGGCTGAAGACCCTCTGAGGTGGATGTAAAGTTAACAATATCACTAAAAAAATAGTGAGTTTCTTGCGTCGAGTTGTAATTTCTGTATCGTACTCGCCTTTTTCTAAAGTCTCTTTAATTTGTGGGGGCGTATATTTTCCGTGATGCCTAAGCTAATTTTCGACCTTAATTTTTTGCTGATTAAATTCTTTTTTTTTTGTTTCTCTGTGTCTTGCAAAACATTCCTAATCAACAAATCTCTGATCTGCATTTTCCTAATAGTCACAATTTCTGATTGAGGAAGTTTGGATACCTTACGGCGAAAATGAATAATAAAAACTAATTTTGTATACCCATCTCCCTCCACCACCTGTTTGTCATCAATTGCGAGTTCATATTTCCAATATTTTCCAAATAACCTTGCTAAATGAAAGAGAAGCAATCCGATAAAAAAAATTTCTGGTACACAACTGAGGCTGTGCTCATAGAAGATTGAAAATGAATTTTCTCAATCAAATCCAAACTTGCCCCATACTCGTAACCTACTTTTTGACTGCTTATCCTAATATTCTTGTCTATACTGGCAGCCAAGCAAAACAAAATATTTTTTAGAGCTGCATCGTTTTTAGAAAAAACTTCACCATTTAAATATCTCATATTATTTAGGTACTCTTGCTGAGTCTCTTTGAGGACTAGTGGCTGGAAAGACTCCGCATAATTAAAACCAAAAGCTGTTAATGAAATTTCCCCAACACGATCTAAAATAGTCTTGTGCGACTCATGACGAAGTTCGTATGGATAGTCATCATCTTTATTAATCTTGATCAAACCATGCTCTAGCAAAACATCATTACCAATATCGCCAAAGCTCTCCATGGTTTTGATAGTAGACAAGATTACACTACCCTTAATAGTGACTAGTTTTTTTTACCATAACGCTATCAGAATATGAAATTATTTATGATTTCTAAAAATTAAATCTATTTTTTGGTTTAATTCCTTTATTTGTTTTTTTACAGTCTTGATATCAATTTTCATCTGATTAATTTCTGAAAGTTCCTGTTTTTTTAATATCCCCTTATCTTTCGACGTTTTCTTTTTCTCATCACCTTGTTTTTTTATAACCGCAAATACCTTAATCTCCCGAGTAATCCCCTTCATCTTTAGTGTTTCACGCTCTTCTACCTCAACCATATCCTTAGCATGAGCATAGGTCTCATACGACATTAATATACCATTGACATCCGCACTAGCCTCTAGCCTTTGAGCTACGTTTACTTCCCCACCAATTATCGTATATGTTAATCTTTGATTACTACCGAAGTTACCAACATTACAATACCCAGTGTTTATACCTATGCGAATTTCAAAGGGATTCGAAAACCCTTCGTTACTCCATTTTTCCCGAAGCTCTCTCATCCGTGTCTGCATACTTAACGCCATTTCTACACAAGCCCTAGCATCTTCTCTCTCTCCTTCACTTTCTGGATCTCCAAAAAAGACCATCATTGCATCACCAATATACTTATCAATTGTTGCCCCATAATTCAAGGCAATCTTCGTCATCTCCGAAAAGTACTCGTTAAGATAGTTAGTAAGGTCCTCTGGCTGAAGACCTTCGGATGTGGATGTAAAGTTTTTAATATCACTAAAGAAAATAGTTAATTTTTTACGTCGAGTTGTGATTTCAGCGTTATAGTCACCTGAAAACATTGCTTGATGAATTTGAGGAGGAACATACCTGCCAAGTTGATCTGATAAGCTCTCTAACTTGTTTTTTTGATCCTCAGCTTGATTTTTTAAATCATCAGCATAAGACAAAACCTCATTCACTAGTTTATTGCGAATTTCTAATCGTTTCTCTGTAGTAATCTCCGTTGAGCTTTTAGGTGATTTCAATGGACTTGCCTCGATATCCCAAACATATTCTGCCCAATCATCACCCTCTCTACTTTTTTCTTCATTTAAAACCATAGTGAGGTCCCAGTACTTAGCAACCTTATCTTGTATTGTGGAAATTATTGTTCCTCGAGTATAAGCTTCATACCGTAACTTTGAGGCCTGGATTGCAGTAAATTGATACCTGTGGGCCGTTATTCTCTCTGCACTTGCCCCATAATGTATCCCATTTTTACTATTAGTAGCCTCGCGCAATGCCATACTATTCATGTCCGCGCAAAATTGAATCAGCAGCTCGAGTCCTCGATCTAATCTATCCTGATTCCCACCAGCCGTTAAGTCTGATTTATTATTTTCAAAAAAAACATTCATTGCTTCTTCAACTCTTGGAAAAAACCCTCTTACATCATACCCACAAGCTAAGAGCGAAATAGAACCGAATCTACGGTAGATCTCTTCAAACATATCTGTTCGTATCTGAAAAGGGTATCTTTGATCTAATTCTATATCAGGGACTCCAAGCCTAATTAGAACGTCTTTACCAAGAGGGCCTAGGTTAGACAGAGTCATTACCGTCGAAGCAATTGCCCTTCCTGTAATTGTTGTTTCATTTTTATTCAGATGATAACGAGCCTTACCCATAACGTTTTAATACCGTCAATATGAGTTTTTTTGGTTTATCAGTGTATTAATTTTTTCTGTTACTGCCGCCAGATTTTTTTCCATTAAATCCATTCTCTCTGAAAGAAGTGTGAGTTCGTTTTGTTTCAGCCCTTGCGGACACATATCTTCGATAGTTTTAGTTGATATTCTTTTGTCCGGAGTTTTCAATCGCCTTCTAATTACAGAATAAATTTTAATCTCACGATTAATGCCCTTCATCTTAATGGCGTCTCGTTCTTCAACTTCAATCATATCTTGAGCATGAGCGAAAGTCTCATAGGACATAAAGATTCCGCCAGAATTTGCTGCAGATTCAAGCCTCTGAGCAATATTTACTTCCCCCCCAATAATGGTATAGGTAAGCCTTTGGGTACTTCCAAAATTACCAACATTACAATAGCCAGTGTTCATTCCCATGCGGATCTCAAACGGATTGGCGAAGCCTTCCTTACGCCATTTTTCCTGTAACTCCTTCATCTTCTCCTGCATCTCTAACCCCATTTCTACACAAGCACGTGCATCTTCCCGCTCTCCTTTACTTTCCGGGTCGCCAAAAAAAACCATCATTGCATCACCAATATATTTATCAATAGTTGCACCGCTAGCAAGTGCTATCGTAGTCATTTCTGAAAAGTACTCATTTAAATATCTTGTTAAATCCTCTGGTTGTAAACCTTCAGAAGTTGAAGTAAAGTTTTTAATATCGCTAAAAAATATTGTTAATTTTTTTCTACGAGTTGCGATATTTGTATCATAATCACCATTCATAAAAGCCTTGTGAATTTGAGGAGGCATATATTTCGCTAGACTTGTCGCTATAGTCTCGGTTTTTTCTATTTGCCTTTCAGAATCGAACAGTACAGCTCTTAGCAGCTTTTCTTTTACCTCGGC
>CACOJS010000027.1 GCA_902627495.1 Hydrogenophilales bacterium
CTCTATCAATCAGGAGAAAGGGATACCTATGCGGTATGTACTGCATGATATCTTGGATATTCATTTCATCATTTTCCATTTCTAGCTCAACCCTATTTTTTTCTCTAAGACCTTAATCTTGTCCATCATTTTTCGCAAATGCCTTATAACAGATGCGTTTTTCTTCCAATGCACATGATCATCAGTCGGGAAAACTCCCGTATATCTCCCCGGATTTTTAAGGGACTTAGCAACGAATGTACCCCCTGAAACCACAATATCATCACCAATTTCTAGGTGTCCTGAGATTAAGGTTCCTCCACCAATTTGACAACGACTTCCAATCACCACACTGCCCGCAACAGCAACACGGCCAGCTATTGCTGTGTTCTCACCAATCCGACAATTATGTCCTACTTGAATCTGATTATCTAACTTTACGCCAGACTCTATTACGGTATCATCCAAGGCTCCTCTATCAATAGTCGAGTTAGCACCGATCTCACAATTATCTCCTATTACTACCACTCCAATCTGCGGAATCTTCACCCATTTCTTTTCACTATCTCGTGCAAACCCAAATCCATCCGCACCAATAACCACACCAGAGTGAATTACTGAATTTTTTCCAATCACACACCCGTCATATATAGTGGCATTCGGAAAGATTGTTGTGCTGTTACCAACCTTAACACCTATCCCAATATAACTACCCGCCTGAACACTCACATAGTCTTCAATTATGGCACGGGCGCCAATAACAACACCTGGCCCTATAGACACTGTACTGGCAATTTTAGCTGAACTTGATATGAAAGCTTTATCAGAAACGTTTGGTTGGGTCTGTTGAGGCAAGTTAAATAGCGTTGAAACCTTTGCAAAATATAAGTAGGGATCAGAGGTCAGTATGACGGGGGTCTCATTTGGGAGAGAAATGTTTTTATCTAAAATCACCGCACTTGCTTTTGTTAATTCAACATCAAACCTCCATCGTCTATCGGCTAGAAAAACAATATCCCCTGCCTTAGCTGACTTTATTGATGCGACACCGCAAATCCGAGTCTTTGAGTCACCAACTAGGTCGCCCCCATATAATTCTGTTATCTCTGACAGCGTATATGATTTTTGGTTAGTTCTCCCTACAATCATCACCTGCTCCTAACATTACCAGTCAGACAAATGGGCACAAATAATCACTTGTCTGCCAAAGCTTTTATAACCTGATCTGTTATATCAATACGTGGACTCCGGTAGACAGCCTCTTGCAGAATCAAATCAAAATTTTCTGCTTCCGCAATCTCTTCTATAACTTTATTAGCAATCTGCAGGACAACCGACAGCTCTTCGTTTCTCCTCATATTCAGGTCTTCTCTAAATTCTCTCTGCTCGCGCTTAAACTCCCTATTGATTTTCGCTATTTCAGTCTCTCTCTGTCGTCTTTGGGACTCACTCATTGTGACAGAATCTTTTTCCAACTTACTCTGCAAATCTCTAACCTGTTTTCCTAACTTTTTTATACTCTGCTCTCTGGGGGCAAATTCTTTTTCTAGAGCTTTGAGTGCCTTGACAGCTGGCCCTGACTCCCTAAACACTCTTTCAGTACTAACAAAACCTAACTTCAAATCCTCCGAATAAGCTACTGAAGGATTAACAAACAGTAGCCCAACAAAAAGTAACCCTGCAAACCTTTTCACCTTATTCCTCCTTCACTAATAATTCTTAACAACTTTATTTTAGAATATTGTACCAAGCGAAAATTGTAACCGCTCTTTTCGATCGGAACTACGGGGATTAATCGGAAAACCGTAGCTCAATTTTATTGGACCAATAGGAGAGTACCAATTCAAACCAATCCCAATGGAAGTCCTAGTATTGCTAATAATATCAAGGTCGTCTCCAACATACCCCTGATCTAAAAAAGCCGCCATCCGCAAAGATCTATCCTTATCGGTACCCGGCATGGGAAAAAGTAATGCCAAATTGACAACCGCTAAATGGTTTCCCCCAATTGCATCACCATTGCTATCTTTGGGACCGATGGTAGATGTCCTGTACCCTCTCACTGAACTCACCCCGCCTGCATAAAAATTTTTGTAAAAAGGCAAAGGCTTTCCACCAAAACCACTTGCATAGGCGATGTTTCCTTTCATCAACATTGTTAACTCATCCGTAAATGGATGATACCACTGATGCTGATATGTTATTCGATAATAATTCAAATCACCTCCCGGAAGACCAACCTCTCCAGACAACCTCTGCAAACTTCCCGAATTTGGATATATCGCACTATCTCTTTGATCCCGTCGCCAGCCAAGTGTCCCTTTATAAGTAACCGTACTCTCGCCCACTAGATTTATGAAATCAATATATCTTTGCGTGGCATTTGTCCCTAGGGTGGTAGTGGTATCCTCCATGGCTAAACCATAATTTATGCGATCAAACTCAGTGAGGGGAACTGAAAACCTTATGCCTCCTCCCAAAGTGGCTGTGTCATAAGAGGTTACACTTAAACTTGATACATCAGTATTTTGTCGATACAAATCAAAGCCTCTACTAACACCATCATCTGTATAATAAGGGTTAGTGTACGATAACGAATAGGATTGATTAACTTCGCCGGTCTGTATGGCTAGTGATAGTGCATTTCCTGAACCAAAAATATTCTGTTGAGTGACTCCAGCAGATAATAGCAGTCTTTCCGAAGTCGAATAGCCCACACCTAGGTTCACGCTACCTGTTGCTCTTTCTGCAACCTCAATATCGATTTCTACTTGATCTGATGAACCCTGCACCGCTCTGGTGTCGACCAAAACTTGGGAAAAATAACCCAACATGTCTATCCTTTGCTTAGACCGGTTAAGTTTGGTCGTCGAATACCAGGCCCCTTCTAATTGTCTAAGCTCACGTCTAACAACCTCGTCCCTGGTATCAGAGTTTCCCGATATATTAATTTTTCGTACATAGACCCGCCTGCCCGGATCCACAAACAAATTAAAGTTCACCTCACCTTTTTTTCTGTCAATATCTGGGACTGCTTTGACAACAGCATAAGCATAACCATCATCCCCCAATCGATCAGTTATAAGGCTGGTGGTCTCATTTAGCTTTTTACGAGAAAAGTATTCCCCTGGATATATTTTCAACAGTGCTAATAGGTCCGACTCCTGTACACTTGTCTTTCCTAAGAGCTTTATATCCTTAACAATATATTTTTTTCCTTCTGACACATTTACAGTAATATATATATCTTTCTTATCTGGCGAAATTGACACTTGGGTGGAATCTATAGAAAACTCTAAATAACCATTATCCAAATATAGAGATCGTAGTGACTCTAGATCTGCCTCTAGTTTAACCTTGGAGTACCGATCATTTCTTGAAAGCCAAGTCCAAAAACCAGGCGTCCTTAGTTTAAATTCACCGAGAAGATCCTTATCGCTGTATTCGCTATTACCAACAAATTGTATTTGCTTGATTTTTGCCACATCTCCTTCATAAATATCAAAATTTACTGCAACTCTGTTGCGCTCCAAAGGAGTAATAGTGGGCGTTACTTCAACAGAATATTTTCCCTTGGATATATATTGCCCTTTCAATTCTGTTACAGCTCTCTCCAAAATAGATCTATCAAAAATACGAGACTCGGCCAAACCAATATTCGACAAAGCATCTTGGAGCTCCTCTGGTTCAAATTGTTCCGCTCCGGATATATTGATTGTGGCTATCGCTGGCCTCTCTACCAATTTTATGACCAACACATCCATTTCGGCAGAAATATGGACTTCTTTGAAGAAGCCTGTAGCAAACAATTCTTTTATCGCCAAAGTTGTCTTCTGTTTATCAATAACATCACCAACCTTTAAAGGTAGATAGGCAAAGATAGTTCCCGGCTCAGTCCTCTGCAGGCCTTCTACCACTATGTCTTTAACCTGAAAAGGCTCAAAAGCCATGACACTCCTGGCCACAAAGAAACTTAAAAACAAGATTTTCATTGTACTTTTCATAACTCTAACCACTATAGATCCTAACCAAGTCATTATATATAGCT
>CACOJS010000028.1 GCA_902627495.1 Hydrogenophilales bacterium
GCATTGGCATGTGCGTAGCAATGCTTCTACTTGATATTTTAAGGGTTTTGGTGGGGTAACCATTCCCTGTTTTATGCAAAAAGAATAACTGATGGGTTGTTTATATCTACCTTTTTCTAAATTCTTTGCTTGGGCTGTCGATTGTCTTATTTGTAATTGCCTAATTTCTAAAAGTCGTAATACTTTAACTGATTTGGGACCTTTATGGTTTTATAAAATCACCTTTATAAGGATTGTATAAGATTAAATTGGTACGTTATCTTTTAGTCTCAATAATGGTGGCTTTATGTATGATTAGATGGGTGTACCCGCGGGAGGGGTATATTGCAGAGTATGACACAGGACGGCGGGATTATATAAAGTTGGACTCAGTTACTAATAAGCGCTGCGGTTTTTCTTTGGCTTTTAAGTGCCGACGGTTTTTCGAGTTATATGATTACCCTGAACCTGTCACTAGAGGTGCAATGTCATCAGTAGCTTTAGTTGAGTACAACTGTAAAGACAGAGTTTGGCGGTTAATTCGACTCAGGCACTATGAAAGAAATATGGGTGCGGGTAAATTGTTATTTGAGGAAAAGGGGTTAGGTAATTGGTCTGATGTATCTATCGATTCACCAGAAAAGTTAAAGCTTGATTTTGTATGCCGTTAAAAAGAAGAAATATGTTTGATATGGGTTATCAAATAGAAAAAATACCATTGAGAGGTAAATTAATGACTCTACTATGTTGTTTAGGTTTGTTATTTGGCAGCCCAATTTTTGCGGAGCCAGGCCATAAAATCAAGATGGAAACGCCGGAGAGAAGGATAATAGGACATGTTATTCAGTTAAACTCTAGAGGTCTTATAACAATACAGAGATTTGGTTTTTACAAGTCACCCTATTTCTGGCCAGAACTGAGATATATAGGAGAGAATATCGATCCTTGTCTAAATAATAATCAACATTTATCAATACTCTCGAAAAAACTTTCTTTGAATGCTTCTTTAATCTCTAGGGCTAACGCTAGTTATCCTAGGGAATACGGTAATCTGGGGTCCCTATACAAAGCGTTTCTGTTTAGTGAGTGTGTTTTTTAAGTAAATCAGTCAATAAAAAGTGAGGGAATTATGTATCTATTTCACGTATTTCTATTTGGCTTATTTGTGGGGTCGGTGTCAGCTGACTGGGAATTGATCAGTTCCACAGATCAAGCGGAAATATATATCGATAAAGATAGTATTCAAGCGGGAGAAACCATAACTAGTGTTTGGGAATTACAAAATATTGGATTTTATGAGGGAGATGAAAGAACTTCCTTCAGGTACTTGTCACAATATGATTGCTTGAACAGATTGTGGATGTATTCGGTTTTTACCAAGCATACCGGACCAATGGCTACGGGTAACATTACCTACCGCTCTAGTAAGCCTACCAGCTGGAGAGAGGTACCTCCAAACACCCCAGCAAGTGCGGTGCTCAGAGAAGTATGTCAGCAATCTAAAACATCACCTTGATTAATTGCGGTGGATAATATGCCTAGGAGCTGCTATTTTTTAAGTTTGGTGTAATATGTGGTTTAATAATTTGCAATAATTGACTGAAAATTTTGGGATTGGCAGCGACAATCCTACCGTTTTCGAGGTAATTGCTTTCTCCTTCTAGGTCTCCGATGAGCCCCCCAGCTTCTTTTATTAAGAGTGACCCTGCAGCCATATCCCAGGCAGAGAGCCCTATTTCCCAAAATCCGTCAAGCCTTCCGGCTGCAACTGAGGCTAAGTCCAAGGCAGCAGCACCCGGCCGTCTTACCCCTGCACTATTTTTCATTATATCCCTGAGCATAGCAAGATAAGCAGCATTATGATCAAACATTTTGAAAGGAAAGCCTGTTCCAATAAGACCATCAATTAACTTGTCACGGCGAGACACTCTTATTCTGCGCTCGTTGAGGTAGGCTCCCTCTCCTTTAGCTGCCACGAAGAGGTCATTCCTGGTAGGATCATAAACTACGGCCACTAACATAGAATTTTTATATTTTAGTGCGATCGACACACAGTAAATCGGCAGTCCATGAAGGAAATTTGTAGTCCCATCTAAAGGGTCGATTATCCATAGATAGTCTGAATCTCCTGATTTACCACTTTCTTCTGCTAAAATAGCGTGGTCTGGGAAGGATTCGTTAAGAGTATCGATTATCGAATCTTCAGCCGCTTTGTCAACTTCAGAGACCAAATCATTGAGGCTTTTGTGCCTCACGGTCAGGAGATCCAATCTTTCAGAAGATCTGTTGATTATATCTCCAGCTCTTCTGGCCGCTTTTATGGCAATGTTGAGGGCAGGGTGCATGGGTGGTCCGTTTATCGTTGAGTTTTCCGAGGGAGGTATTGTATTCGATGAAATGTCTTGGTGCACTTAATAAAATTAAAATTATTCTATGTAGGCCAAGTCACCCGGGAAATATTGGTTCCGTGGCTAGAGCTATGAAAAACATGGGTTTGAATAACTTGGTGTTGGTACAGCCAAAGACCTTCCCGAGTGACCAAGCAGAGGCTCTTGCAGCAGGTGCTAATGACGTTTTGAAAAAGGCTAAGGTTTTTGATTCACTTGATGCAGCCCTATCAGGAGTAATTTATGTCACCGGTGCATCGTGTCGTAAGAGAGATCTTTCACCAAAAACTCTCATCTGTAAAGACGCTGTGGCAGAGATAATTGGAGAAATACACAAAAATGGTGAGGTTGCCCTCGTGTTCGGCAATGAGAGAAATGGGCTTACTGCAGAGGAGGCTCTAAAGTGTAATGTTTTATCTGATATTCCGAGTTCTAAGGATTATCCCTCTCTAAATATCTCGCATGCAGTTCAGATATTTTGTTATGAACTGTTCTGCCAAGCTAGTAGAATTGAAAGTATCGGGGGATCTCCAAACGCTGAATATAGTCGGTACGAGGAGCTAGGTTTTTTTCTGGAAACATTTCGGCAATGTATGGAAAATACGGGATTTTTAAAACCAAAGCATAAAGGCAAAGTGGTCGAAAGACTTGAGAGGCTATTCAGAAGGGCTCGGTTGGAAAAAGAAGAAATGGATATTCTTCTCGGATTTTTTAAGACTCTACAATAGATTGAAAAATAAAAACCGTAATAATAATGAAAAAGGACTTATATGTTTGGAACAATTAAAGAGGATTTGCAAATTATATTTGAGCGGGATCCCGCGGCAAAATCAGTGCTTGAAATAGTGACGTGCTACTCGGGGTTTCACGCGATATTATTCCACCGCCTAGCTCATCAACTATGGTTATGGGGATTATTCTGGCCCTCTCGATTGATATCACAGTTCTCCAGATTTTTAACCGGCATAGAAATCCATCCAGGTGCAAGAATAGGTAGGCGATTTTTTATCGATCACGGAATGGGAGTGGTGATAGGGGAAACTTCTGAAATTGGGGATGATTGTACGATTTATCACGGAGTTACACTTGGTGGTACTAGTTGGCGTAAGGGGAAGCGGCATCCATCGCTTGGTGAACATGTTATTGTTGGTGCTGGAGCAAAAATTCTGGGTCCTATCTCAGTTGGCGGTCAGGCCAAAATAGGGTCGAATGCTGTCGTTGTGAGGGATGTTCCAGCCGGGGCTACTGCAGTTGGAATCCCAGCACGAGTGCTTGAGCCTGGCACAACGAAGACCCGGGAGGAGGCAGCTGCGAATATGGGTTTTTCTGCCTATGCAATTAGTACTGATATGGATGACCCAATGGTCCAGGCTGTCCATGGGTTAATAGATAATGCTGCAAAAAATGACAAGAAATTGGATCAAGTATTAAGGTACCTGAAGAGCACCGGGGCCG
>CACOJS010000029.1 GCA_902627495.1 Hydrogenophilales bacterium
GGCTTTAAAGAAATTTGAAATTAAGTATAGTAAAGATAATACGTTTTACTTTGTTGGTATTGATAAGGTTAGATTCAAGCGGCCAGTAGTACCTGGGGATACCTTATTGGTTTCTTCCAAGGTCATAAGAACTATAAAAGGGATTTGGAAGTTTTCAGCTAACGCCGCAGTGAATAATCAGGCAGTGGCTGAAGCACAATTGATGTGTACCATGAAAGATCTATGATACACCCAACAGCTATTATTGGGGACGGTGCCTCTTTATCTGAAGAAGTTTCGGTGGGACCTTACTCAATTATCGGTGATATGGTTAGCATTGGAAGGGGAACAAAAATAGGCTCCCACTCAGTTGTTACAGGAAAAACAGTTATTGGGAGAAACAATACAATTTTCAACCATGTCTCCATTGGAGAGGCACCTCAGGATAAAAAATATGATGATGAGGAGACCACGTTAACGATAGGAGATAATAATATTATCCGTGAGTTTTGTACGTTCAATACGGGAACGGTACAGGACCGTGGTGATACCTTGATTGGAAATAACAATTGGATAATGGCTTATGTTCACGTGGCACATGATTGTTTTGTTGGAAATGATGTAATCATGGCAAATTGTGTTCAGCTGGGTGGGCACTGCATTATTGGGGATAAGGCGTTTCTAGGAGGTTTTACAGGTATACATCAGTTTTGTAGAGTTGGAATGCATGCTATGACAGGAGTTGGAAGCGTTGTTTTGGCTGATATACCTCCATTTGTGACAGCTATGGGTAATCGGGCGAAACCTTATGGGATAAACTCGGAGGGTTTGAAACGATCAGGATTTGAAAAAGATACTATTTCGGAAATTAAACGTGCGTATAAAGTTCTTTATAGAGCAGGATTGACTTTAGAACAATCGATAGAAAAACTTCGACATCAGGCAAAAGAGATCTCTGTTATTGAACAATTAGTTGAGTTCCTAGTGGCTACCAATAGAAGTATTATCCGCTAGTTTGAAAAAATGCCTGTGACCTCCACGAAAAAACTAAAATTAGCAATGGTTGCTGGGGAAGAATCGGGCGATATTTTGGGGTCTGACTTTCTCCGTGAAATTAAAACACGTTTTGCTGACGTGGAAGCTATTGGGATCGGTGGTAGTAGAATGATACAGCAAGGATTTAAGACCCTCTACAATATGGAAAAACTATCTGTTAGAGGTTACGTAGAGGTGTTTCGACATTTACCTGAGTTAATAGCTATCAGGCGTGAACTCAAAAACAAGATTGTTGAGTATGCTCCCGATCTGTTTATTGGTATTGATGCACCGGACTTTAACCTCGATCTTGAGTATTTTTTAAAGCGAAAGAATATCAAGACCGTGCAATATGTAAGTCCATCGGTTTGGGCTTGGCGTCAGAGCCGTCTATCAAAAATAAAAAAGTCAGTTGATAAAATGTTGACACTGTTTCCTTTTGAAAAGGAGCTGTATGAATCACGAGGCATACCAGTAGCATTTGTTGGGCACCCCCTAGCAGACACTTTGTGGCCTGGATCAATGGGTGATCAATTTCGTAAAGATCTTGGTGTGACCCCTGGCACGATGGTTATTTCCCTATTGCCGGGTAGCCGCCGGAGTGAAGTGGGGCAAATGGCATCACTTATGGTGGAAACAGCTCGGGAGGTAAATAACCGGATACCAGAGGTAGTATTTCTGGTGCCGTTGATAAGCAATAAAACAATTGCTATTTTTCGTAATGCACTGCGTCTTGCAGGTCAACCATCTCCAACATTTAAGATAATGTACGGACACTCTACACAGGCCATAGCGGCTAGTGATGCCGCAGTGATTGCGTCAGGTACGGCAACCTTGGAGGCTGCTCTATTGGGCGTGCCAATGATTATCACATATAAAATGCCAAAATTGTCTGAGTGGATCATGAAAATTAAGAAGACAGATTTACCATGGGTGGGACTGCCAAACATATTGTCAGATTCATTTGTGGTGCCAGAAATACTCCTCAAGGATGCTAATCCTCGTAATTTATCGCAAGCCCTATGTAATCTATTAGCTGATGAATTATTGCAACAACGAATTAAGGTAAAATTTGCAAATATGCGGCAGCTCCTAAAAAAGGATGCCTCTAGGAAAGCAGTTGATGCAGTACTCCCAATTCTTAAACAGGAAAAATTTAATCTTATCTAGGTCATGTTCGATAAGGAAATTATTTGTGGTGTAGATGAATCAGGTCGAGGGCCTTTAGCTGGACCAGTTTTTGCAGCTGCGGTAGTTCTGAGCACAAAAGGGTTAATAAAGGGGCTAAGTGATTCAAAGCAATTAAAGCCAAGTATTAGAGAAAGTTTATTTAAGGAGATTTGTGATACAGCGGAGGACTTTTCCATAGAAAGTGTAGAGGTCGAAGAGATTGACCGGATTAATATACTTCAGGCTAGTCTAGAGGCTATGAAGCGAGCCATCTTAAAAATAAAAGCATATCACACACTAGTTTTGGTCGATGGCCAATATTGTCCAAGCATCAGGACCAAGGTGAAGTCGGTGGTGAAGGGAGATATTAAAGTCGCAGCGATCTCAGCTGCATCAATTTTAGCAAAAGTTGCCAGAGATAGATACATGATAAAATTGGATAGAAGTTTTCCAAAATACGGTTTTGCAGAAAACAAAGGATACCCCACCAGGAAGCATATAGCTGTTTTGAATACAATTGGGCCATGTAGGGCCCATCGTTTTAGTTTTGCTCCAGTCAGATTAGCAAAGACACGAAATTTCAGTTAATCGTTTTATTTTTTAGTGTGGGCATTTGACGAATAACGGTTGCGACTTCTTCTATGGAGCGTGTCGTGGTGTCAATTAAGGGTATTTTTTCTCTTTCAATAAGAAACTCAGCCGATCGTACCTCGTGTTTACAATTTTCTAAAGATGAGTATTTGCTGTTAGGCCTGCGTTCCTGACGAATACGATGCAGTCGATCTGGTAGTATCGTTAGTCCAAAAAGTTTGTTCTTGAAATTCTTCAAGGTCTCCGGGAGGCTCTGTCGGTCAAAGTCCTCAGGAATAAGAGGATAATTTGCAGCTCGTATCCCGTATTGAAGAGCTAAAAATAAGCAGGTAGGTGTTTTTCCGCATCTGGAGACGCCGACTAATATTACGTCAGCATTATTTAGATGCCGAGATCCTTGTCCATCATCACATAAAAGAGCATAGTTTACTGCATCAATTCTTCTTGAGTAGCCTGTGTTTTGTGCCGCGTGTGATCTTCCAGTATTTGTGGATGCACTCAAGTCCAATTCCTTCTCGATCTGTCTTATGTAGATCTGAAAACAATCTAAATAAAGGGCATCAGCACTTTGGATAATTCCGGCAATATTTGGGTTAACGAGTGTACTCAAAATTATCGGCCTGTGCCCATCTTTTAATTTAGCTTCATTTATCCTCTTAACCGCTTCCTCAGCAGCATTTGGGTTATTTATGAATGGTATAGTTATTTT
>CACOJS010000030.1 GCA_902627495.1 Hydrogenophilales bacterium
CTCTTTGACAAATGTTAAAGCCGTTGTAAATGAGAACCAAATGCACGGTGCCCACATGACCAAGGGTGCTCAAGTGACGGGTGTTGTTTTTGTCAACGGCGTGTCCTCGGATACCATCACCACGGTTCCTGGAAGCACTAGAGAGACAAGAATAAATGCAGTTAACGCGATTAATCGCATTAGTTCTAAGACGGGTGTCGTTGCAGTTGATACGGGGTCCGATGCCGAGGGTGTTAAGCTTGTGGCAAAAGATGGACGTAATATTGAAGTTACTTTCGAAACTACAGCAAGTACCAATGATTTTCAAAACCGAACAGGTCTAAGGACAGGTGTACAAGGCGGTACCTATTCGTTGGAGTCTAAGGCTGAACAGGCAGTTGTTATTACTAGCGATACCGGGAAGGTGTCGAATAGTGGTCTGCGGGTTGGTGACTACTCGACTAACGAGACTGTTATGAGCACGATGGACAGAGCTAAGGTACAAGAACCCGTTCCTCAGGTCTCTAAAGTATCTATAGCCACTGGAGTGTCAAACGCAAACTCTACAACTTTTAGTATAGCGGTTAATGGTACTACCTATACAGTTACTACGAACGGTGGTGGAACCGGTGACCCTGCCTCAGGCACGAAGTTTGAGGGAGTTAGGGATGGTCTCGTCACTAAAATTAATGCCGATTTAACAGCAACGGTAACAGCCACCAAAGGGCCGGATAGTAATAGTGTGTTATTAACGGCCAAGACAGCCGGAAGCCCATTTTTGTTAGATGTATCTTCGAGTGAGGCTAGTGCCATTTCAGCAGAGACACTCACCCTTAATAATTCGGGCGATATGAAAACACTTAATGAAGGTGATCTAATTATCAACGGCACCAAGATTCGGGCAAGCTTAGTTGGTGACGATAAACTCTCAAGCACAGCAGCCTCGAGCAGTAAGCGTGATGCTAGTGCTATAGCAATAGCAGCGGCGATAAACGCCTCTACTGCAACAACTAAGGTTAAGGCACAGGTTAATGCTACAGAGAGTAAGGGTACCAAGACTGATACTTCTTTGGATGTATCTGGAACCCAGTCGCTCTTTCTAAATGGTGTTAAAGTCGATATCAATATGACGAAAAACGAAACTGGTACTCAACGGCGTGAAAAAGTGCTTGCCGCTGTTAACGCTCGTTTTGGTCAGCACGGTGTCACAGCAACTGATAATGGTGCCGGTGTTACATTGCAAGCTGCCGATGGCAGGAACATTTCTGCTTGGTTTGATTCCAATGTTGCTAATTTACAGGCTGCGGCTTTTGGATTAGAGCGAAGCGGAACTGTAAAACAGGTGTCGAGAATTACAGTTACCAGTGGGGTTGAATCATCCGATCGCCCAACGGCAACTATCAATGGAATTACCGTGACAGGTGCCGCAGCCGGTGCGACTACTGCAACAGCGATGGCTGCATCATTAAAGACTGCGATTGATAATGCTATAACTGCAGGGACTATTAAAAATATAGCAACATCAGTTAGTGCGGGAATAATTACGCTTACATCAAGTGTAGCTGGAACTCCGTTTACTATTGAAGCATTAGGTAGTACCGTGGACGGGTCAAAAAATAATATTATGTCCGCCGCAACTGTTACAAAAAATTCCTTTGGTGATCAGGATGTAATTGGCCTAAGGGATGCCACAATAACATCAACTGGTGCCAAGACGGTGTATGGAACGATCGATCTTGTATCCACCGAAGATAAACCGTTTACCGTAGAGCCTGGTGTTAACGGGTATAAAAGTACAGCTAACTTTGCGGCTCTTGGGTTCCGGGAAGGTACTTTTGGTGGAAAATCAAGTGAAGAGATGTCACCACCGAAGGTTGGAAGACTATCATTCCAGGTTGGAGCAAGTGCTAAACAAGTTATCACAGTAGACCTCCCTGACTTTGGTAAAGAAGGGCCGATTACAAATCTGGTTACTAAAGATGTGGATGATACAACTAAAACGGTCAAGATTGATGTTAGGACTGACGCAGAAACAGCACTAGACTTGGTTGATAAGGTTGTTGATTTAGTGAACGCTAACCGAGCCACCATGGGTGCTGTTATGAATCGGTTGAATTATGCCATCGACACACTGACTAACGTTTCAATGAATCAGGTTGAATCTCGAAGTCGCGTTATGGATGCTGACTATGCGGTAGCAAGTACCGAGTTAGCTAGGACGCAAATTATTCAGCAGGCCGCTACAGCAGTTCTTGCTCAGGCTAACGTTGATCAACAAACAGTCCTGAGGTTATTGGAATAATAAGGCAAGTAGCTTAAAAATTATGACTAAGTTGGGTAGCAGAAGTACCACTCAGGGAGACGGGGCAGCTTGGATAAGCTAGCCCCGTTCCTTGTTAAAAGAGCAAATTATATCAGTGACCGATTAACAAGTAATATGGAGAAAGATGATAAAAATATAGGCTTAGGAGTTCGCCAGGGACAAAGGCCCAATTGCTGGAATTGTCACTATTTCGCAATTAGCTGGCACCCCTCGATGCCCTATGCCTGTCGCCTAATGGGGTTTAAAAGTCGGATTTTACCGTGCCGTGAGGTTGAGGCAGTTGATAGCAGGTTTTGCCAGGGCTTCTTGGAGAAAACTATTGTGAAAAATAAAGAGTCTGATTTCGATAAATCGAAATCAGATATGTGGATTGCTTAATTATACTGTTAAAATAGATCGTATGAATTTTTCAAAAGTAATTCTTATTGTTCTTGTTATCTATTTTCCCTCTATTTTTGAGGCATCAGCTAACCCCGTTGAGGTTGGCGTGAAGGCTTTAGAGAGAAAGCACTACGCAACGGCCCTCAGGGCTTGGTTACCAGAGGCAGAGAAAGGAAATCCCAGAGCTCAAAACAACATAGGCTATGCCTATGAAAGAGGGCTTGGAGTTGCCCAAAGTTATAATCAGGCAATAGAGTGGTATCGTAAAGCAGCAACTACCGGTCTTTCAGAGGCTCAACATAACATTGGCATGATTTATTTTAATGGTTACGGAGTTGAAAGAAACTTTTCAGAATCGATAAGTTGGTTTAAGAAAGCTGCTAAACAAAATCTCGCAGACTCTGAATTTATGCTAGGAAGGTTATATCAAGATGGACTGGGTGTCCCGGCAGATGCCGCTAGGGCACTGAGCTGGTATCTTAAAGCTGCCCGTAAAGGGTAC
>CACOJS010000031.1 GCA_902627495.1 Hydrogenophilales bacterium
GTTCAATACAATCATCAATATCAACCATATATCTATAACTACCTGCTCTTCCGCTGAATCTGACGTTTTCAGGAACTAACATATGGTATTTTTGGGCCAGCTCCATTTCTCTTTTGATTGGTAGAGGGTAATGCCTACCGTTTCTTGATGGGATCTCCAGCCCCAAAAGTGTGGAGTCCGATTTATATCTAGTAAATTTCTTGTACTCTACGATCCTGGTATACGGTTCGTTACCAGCGTAGTATGTAAAAAAAACATCCTCTGGAAACGCAAACTCAGTTGGCAGGACTATTGTCGTCAAATCTCGGCCGATAAAGTCCAATTTACCTAACTCAAAATCAAAGAATATATCTGGCGAAATTGTTATTAAAAGATAATCATAATCAATTTCTTCGTTCTCTAAAACCAGTTTGTTTTCATCCCACAGAATCTTTTTTATAGATGTTTGCAACAAAACATTGGTAAAGTCATACACCATATCATAATAATCGTTATAACCGTTCAACGCCTCTGGATATGCAGAAATATGCGTGTACAGGGCGCGCTTATCACCCGGCGACAAGCTAACGCCCTTAGGGGACCATTTAAATGTGTCCATCTGTTTATTCGACTCCAGCATCCACATCTTCTTATTATATTTTTGAACAAACTTTTCATAAAGGATTTCACCGACTGATTTTATCCAGTACTCCTCAAAATTCTTAAAATCATCTATAGGGGAACGGTTCTCCAGTTGTTTGTTAATATCGTCCCTCTCAGGCATGCGAGGAACATCGTTTATGTTTATTGGATAATTATAAAAGGCGGCATCTTGTTCGACATAAGTTATGAATTGGTGGTGTCCACAGTTATATAATTTAATTTTAGAATTCAGATAATCAAATATTTCTGAGTTTTGGGTCAAGAAATGCCTGGGACCAAAGGTATAAGGATGACCCCCTTTAAAATATGTGCGAACACCCGCCCCCAAAACAGGAGCCTTCTCGACAATAGTTACTTCATAACCACCACCGAGGTCATTTATAGCATGTGCTGCCGAACAGCCAGCTGTACCCCCTCCAATTATAACTATCTTTGGTTTTTTCATTAAAAATTACCTTTTGATCTTCTTAAATAGATTTTTACCACATTAATTATCTAACAACGATTCCGATAAATTTTTTATATTTTTTTTAATACTTGATCTATTATTTTATTACTGTCAATTCCATTTAAATTGAGTAAATTTTTTCGAGTCCCAAATGCTGAAAGTGTACTGTAATCAATAGTGTTTACAAAACAATTTTCTAAATATTGGTAGCCCTCAAACACACCACCCGCGAAATGCTCTTCATAAAACATGTTTAATCCGCAAAAGTGACTCTCAATTTTTCCGAGTGCCTCGGGACTCCATAGAGCAAGCACTGTGCATTTAATTTTTTTATCTTTGAGCTTTTCTGCTGCCAGCTTAAGCTCCGAGACGATTGACCCATGACCGACCAATAGCACATCGGAACCGAAGGATTGTAAAACATCGTAACCCTCTTCTTTTCTTAGGTGCGTTAAATCTGGCTCACCTCCTTTCATTAGGCGAATATACGTTGGCAGATTGTCTCTTGAAGCCAACTGAAAACATCGCTCTGCCGATGGGGGATCATAAGGTAAAAAAACTTTCAGATTTGGAAGGTTTTTACATAACGATAAATCCTCTAAAGTATAATGTGTAAATCCTAGCGTATCATAGACCAACCCCCCACCAACACCGACTAACTTTACATTTAGATTTTGGTGACAAATTAAATTTCTAACAAAATCAAATGGTCGATATAGAAGGAATGGCGTTATTGTGTAAACCCACGGAGACAGTCCTTTCGACGCTAGCCCAGCCGCCACCCCAATCATATTCTGCTCTGCGATACCAACATTTAAGAACTTTCGGGGATGATTAGTCCTAAGCTTATCGAATACTCCATAACCAATATCACCAGACAACAATACCGCCTGCTCACAATTATTAACGTAGTCATCAAACCACTTTCCAAAACGGTTACGCATTAATCACCCATTAACTCAGATCTAGCTCTAGGCATTTCATCATCCTTAAATCTTCGACTATGCCAGATAACATTTTTTTCCATGAAACTAACACCTTTCCCCTTTATTGTATTCAAATTTAAAAAGACAGGGCCGTTAGACAAATCTATTTCATCCAAGATCGTTATCATTTCAGCGGAGTTGTGCCCATCAACATCAAAATATTGTATTGAAAAGGCTTCTATTCTTTGCCTAATATCTCCGTTTGACGCAATGTTTCCGGTAAAGTCTAAAGACTCTTGCTTATTATTATCAATCACTATTGTGGTGTTCAACTGATGCTGACTTATGAAGGCTATCGCCTCTTGACACGATCCTTCGTTAAATTCACCATCCCCAATAACACACCATGTTTTCGCATCACTCTGGAGAATTTGATTAGCCAACGCGACCCCGTTGGACATGGTAATTCCTTGTCCTAAAGCCCCGGAGGAAACTAAAAATATCTCTGATTTTTCATCCCGCTTAGGGTGACCAAAGTAGGTGCTGCCTTCCGACAAATATTTGGAGCAGTACACATCATCATCAAGCAAAGCATCAAGGGCGGCCAGTTGCGCAAGATAACAATGCCCCTTACTCATGATAAATTCGGGTAATTTTGATTTAAGCCTTGCTTTTCCCCCCACTGACGTTATGTAATATTTTTCCATAAAAGTCAGTAAAAAGTCTATTATCGAAAAAATTCCCCCAATATGAACGCCACCTACCCTATCTGCAACCTCGATAACACGGAGTCTGGCGTTTTTTCCTAGCCTATGCATTTGTTATATATCACAATAAAATATCTCACGGTTTCAAG
>CACOJS010000032.1 GCA_902627495.1 Hydrogenophilales bacterium
ATTGAAGACAATTAATGAAACCTTGTGCCGAATGGCAGAGTCCCTTATCTCTAACACTTTACCCTTCCTTGCAAGCGTCTCGGGGCTAGGATAGTCGCATCTGCCCGTGATAGTGGATACAACTTTAATCCCTGCACTGCTAACTAGACTTTCCATTTCACCAGGAATTTTCTTTCCAAAATGATAGCCCCTCAGATCAACTGTAAGAGCCAAGAGTTTACTTTTTTTAACAAAAGAATTAACCAAATAGTTACTCCGTCGGCAGACTCACGGCTTTCGCGGGCACAATTGTGGAAATAGCATGCTTATATACCACTTGGGTGACGGTGTTCTTTAGTAAAATGACATATTGATCAAAGGAATCAATATGACCCTGCAGCTTTATCCCATTAACCAAATAAATGGAAACCGACACTCGCTCCCTACGCAGCAAGTTTAAGAACGGATCTTGCAATAATTGGCCTTTACCCGTCATAACTCATCTCCTACTTCAGTATAAAGCTTCCCATATACCAGCACTCTACTGCATTTCGGATGCTAATACTACGCCTCAATGTAATATACCATTAGAGCCATGTTAGACGTAGGGATTATTGGAACTTCGAAATACTAATCGGACCGGAGTACCCTGAAGAGAGAATGTATCTATAAAGTAATTCTCCAGAAACCGTCTGTAGCTCCCCGACAACTTGTTTAGACCATTCCCATAAATTATAAACCTAGGTGGATTAACACCTCCCTGATGAGCAAATTTCAATTTTGGTCTGTAGCGACCTGATATGGGCGGGGATTGTTTCACCACCGCGTCTCTTAAAGCTCTGTTCAGTCTGGAGGATGATAATCTTGTTATAGATGACCTGTGTGCTTGTCGAATATTTTTTAGCAAATCAGGAATTCCCTTGCCAGTTAAAGCCGAAATATAACTAGTTTTAGAAAAACTTAAGAATTTCAATCTTTCAGAAAGCATCATTTTGTAATGATCCTGATCTCTCCGCCTGATCTTATCCCATTTGTTAATCGCTATTACTAAAGCACGGCCCGATTCAATAATGTATCCCCCTATTTTTGCGTCCTGGTCTGACACATTATCAGTGGCATCTACCATAAGTACAACAACATCTGATCCATCAATATTGCGAAGTGTCTTTATCACGGAAAACTTCTCAATAATATCAGTAACCTTTGCCTTCCTTCTGATACCTGCAGTATCGATTAGAAGGTAATCATGATTACCGTGCGAAAAATCAACAAAAATAGAATCTCTGGTTGTCCCCGGATCATCTCGGGTAATCACCCTGTCTTCTCCGACTAACCCATTAATTAATGTGGACTTTCCGACATTTGGTTTACCTACTATTGCTATTTTTGTTTTTTTCTTCTCTTCATCTACCAATTCAAATGATGGACCTTCAGTTGCAACTATATCCATTAATTCTGAAACTCCATCCCCATGCATAGCTGATATGACTGTGGGATCTTCATATCCTAGGCAACCAAACTCAGCTGAGGTCAAATATTCATCTAGGCCATCTCCCTTGTTAATAACAAGTTTAACTTTTTTACCCAATTTGTGGAGTTTGTTGGCAATTTCTTCATCCCGGGGCATCAATCCTGATCGGGCATCAACAATAAAAAACACAAAGTCTGCATCAATTATTGCAAGTTCCGTCTGTTTTACCATTGCAGAGCCAATACTTTTGGCATCAAATCTTTCCCATCCACCCGTATCAATGATAATTAAGCTTTTACTGTTGTGAACAGCCTTTCCGTAATGCCGATCACGGGTTAACCCCGCAGTTGCCCCAACTATTGCGTTCCTTGTCCTGGTCAGCCTATTGAATAGTGTCGATTTGCCTACATTTGACCTGCCAACTAACGCAATAGATATACTGAGCATGACAATTTTAGATTAATTAGAAGAAGAAACTACTAACGAATAGATTACTCCACTAACTGTCTGAACTAGGACGTATCCTTCGTGCTCCACGGGCATCTCCTTGATTCCGCTTTTATCCAAAAACAACCTCCCCACTAGACTACCGTCTGATTTCAGCAAAATATGAACAACCCCCTCGGAGTCACCAACGATTAACCAATCCTCATGTGCTAAAGGGGCAGTCAGACCTCTCCTTTTCAGCCTATCCTGTTTCCAAAAATTTGTTCCCGAAACCTTATCTAAAGCAACTATCACGTCCGATTCATTAGTAAAGAAGATATTATTATCATCGCCGACTATATTACTAAAACTAGAAGCCTCTCTAGACCAAACTCGCTTACCGGAAGCTTTCTCATGGCAGGCTACATTACCGTTATATGCTATTGCACAGACAGTCTTACTATCCATGTAAGGGGTCCCGGCGATATCGGATATTCTCTCTAACTCATTAGTACCGCTCTTTTGAGTAATCAAGACCTCCCACTTTAATTCCCCACTTTTAGCATCTAGTGTAACCAGCCGACCATCTGTTAACCCTGCAGCGACATTATCGTCGACATCAACAACAACCGATGGATTCGCTCTAAGAATCAGAGCTGGTTGGTTAGTCTGATAACGCCAAAGAATCTCCCCACTTA
>CACOJS010000033.1 GCA_902627495.1 Hydrogenophilales bacterium
GGAATTAGCAGGTATGGCAGATGTAAATAATACAGAATTTCTAAAGTCACTGGGTATGGGAACCGGGGTTGATATTAAACAATTGGCCCAAACGTTGACCGATGCCCAGGGTGAGCCCAAAAAAGAGGTGTTAAATAATAATATAGCCGAATCAAACGCAAAAATTTCTGGCTATTCAACTCTATTGTTTGGTCTTAGCAGCTTGGATACCGCCTTTAAAGCTCTTAATGACAAGGGGGACTTCCAGTCTTTAACCACTAAAAGTAGTGATGCCACTAAAATGACTGCGACCACGGATACTACGGCATCTACCGGTAAACATCACATTGTGGTATCGCAGCTTGCTAAGGCTGAACGTTTAGCATCAGCGGGGTATGCGTCAACTAGTACTAGTCTTAATAGTGGTACCGCATTTACTGTAGCTGTAACAGCCGCTGGTACCACTAAAACGGTGCAATTGGGCAGTGTGGCTCAAGTAACAGAGTCAGGTTCATTTGCTTCCAATTCGACAACTATAAATGGGGGTAGCTCGTTCAATGTGGTAATTGGTGGAACAACTATTACTGTAGACGGATCAACCTACGCCACCACTCCAGCAGGAGTTGTTTCGGCTGTCAATGCGTCGACTGGTACCACAGGAGTGAGTGCGGCATATTCCAGTAATAAAATAGTTCTTACTGGAACTGCAGGTAGTACCTTCACATTTTCCGATACGGCAAGTGATCTATCGTTTTCAACCACTCAAGCAGCAAGTTCTGCTGATGGAGCTACTACTCCGTCAGGATTGGTATCTGCTATAAATAATTTGAGTTGGGATGTAACCGCTTCCTTAATAGATACTGGAGCTGCTTCAAATCCTTATAAAATTGTACTTCAGGGTAAATCAGGTACAGCCAATGATTTTTCTGTATCTTTAGCGAACAAAGTTGGCGGCGGAACCCCATCTGGTATTAATTTTTCAACCAGCCTGCAGAGTGCTCAAAATTCGCAGTTTACCGTAGATGGATTATCGATTGAGCGTAGTACCAACTCGGTTAGTGACGTCCTAACAGGGGTAACTCTTGAGTTGCTGCAAACGAGTGGAGGGGGTGAAGTAACTCTTGATATTATGAGGAACACCTCTGCGGTCAAGGCAAAGCTGGAGAACTTGGTGGATGTCTATAATAACTTCGAGACGGTGATGAGCACGCTTGGCAATCACGAGTCCAGTGAAGAACTAGGTGGGGTGCTTGTGGGAGATTCCACACTTCGTGTTGTAAGACAAAAAGTTATCAGTATGGTTACAGGAGCTTCATCCACACCTGGTACAACGAAGACAGGTTTTAGTGATATTGGGGTTTCTTTGGATCGATACGGGAAATTAACGATTAATCAGACCACGCTGAGTGACTCACTGGATAATGAAACCTACTTTTTAGAAATAAGAAAAATGTTCTCAGCTGATACTGACATTCAAAGTGAATATTCGACTTCCGATGCTGGTATTGCAGGTGACGCTATAAAAACTTTAAAAGATTTGATGGCCACTGACGGTATCATCAAGGCTAAAAGTACTGGTCAGAGTACTGATATTACTCGGATGGAGAAAGAATTAAAAGATCTCCAAAGAAGGCTAGATGGGGTCTACGATCGCTATATCACCCAATTTACAGCTATGGAAACAGCGGTGAATACAATGAATGGAATCCGTGATAGTCTCAAACAACAATTTGAGTACCAATCTAAAAATTAATTTTTAACTTAGTATTATCGCTACAGTCACTTTTGTATGGCCCAGTCTCCCAGAAACTCATTGGTTTAGGCCAGTTCAAAGGTGGGTGGTAGAGTAGTTCACAACGCTACAGGGGAGTTTAAATGGTAGATAAATATACAAAAGGGGTATTAACCTTAATAGCATTGCTTTTGGCGTTTGAGGTTTTTCATGATTATTTTCCAGAGGCTGTTGCAGCAAATGGGCTAAAAAAGGGTTTGGATGTAGTGTCTCAGCGACGCATTGATCCCATGCCGGTAGTAAATTGTGTGCTAGTCAGGAAAAAGCCCCTTGAGTGGGCTTGCGATGGCAAAAAATAATGAAAAAGAGAGAGACAAAAGGCGAAAAAAGGAACCTCATGTCTCTCTCCCTTGTATGACAC
>CACOJS010000034.1 GCA_902627495.1 Hydrogenophilales bacterium
TTATCGGTAACGCTTAGCTCAAAACTATTATCTTTTCCTGCCGTACCGATTAAATTTATTTTTTTTGTTGCATAATCAAAAGATGCCTCAATACCTATGTTTGCTGAGTTTATCGCATTGATAACTCCAGTTGGCTTAGTATTAGAAGCGGATATTGCGATAGTATGCGAGATCCCAGCTGTTTTTATATTTAAGTTAAATGCATTACCTGAATTGATTGTAGTACTATCTGCAGCAAAGGCACCAGACAAACTAATCTGTTTTTTATCAGCTTGAACGGCCCTTGTGAGTTCGATTCTCTTTTCAATAGCAACTGTCGATTTATCACCATCAACTACTTGAGCTGTAATACCAAGAGAGGATAACAAACCCTTGCCATAGGCATCCCGTTGACGACTTAACCATGACATAACATGGTCTGTTAAATTATCTCCTGACAACGCAGCCGTAGTAAATTGTATAGTATCACCATCCGATAGAGACCCAGTATAAGAAACTTTGAAATCCGAATATTTGCCATCGGTATCAGGAAAACTTAATGTACTAATGCCACTTGCCGAATCCGTGGAAACAACACCACCATCCACAATAGCCCCAGGCACATTTAACTGGTATTTTAAAACACCATCTTCGGATGTTACTTTAATCGTAGAAGTACCAGCATTAAAGAAAGTCGCATTAGGGTCGATCGTATAACCAGAGGTAATTGAAGATATGCCAAAATGTGTTAGAGATTTTAGTGGTTCACTATTTAATGTAAGAGAATTTTTTTTCACGATAACGCCGTCGCTATCCGGTGCGATAACACCAAAGCGAAGTTTGGCCGAAACGGGATCATTGGAGAGGAGAAGATGATTATTAACATCGTAATTAGGGGTTGTAGTTTGTCTACCCTTAATACCGTAAAAAACTTTCAAATCTTTGTACTTTGAGTCACCCGTGCCATTTAAATAGGCACTGGAATAAGTAGCTCCTTCAACAAATCCACCGGTGGTTCCCGCTTTATCTAAAACAGCTTGTCCCGCTTGTTGTACTAATAAATCAATTTCTGTTTGCCCTACTACTCGATCTGATTTTAATGCCTCGGTTTTTGCAGCCTGTATGAGATCATCTCCCAACTTTCGACCGACCAAATGTCGACCGTCAGTGGTCATAACTTGAAGCTCTAAAGGCTTGGTGGAACTATAGTTATCCAGTGCAAATTCAATAGATTTTTTTCCACCATTTATTTGCAAAGTTGGTAGACTTGAAGTTCCATCTACATCCATCCCAGCAGTTGAATTGAGATTACTGCTGAGAATAGCCTCTAATTTTTGTACAGTAGCTGGAACTAAAGTTGGCTTTTCATAGCTCAAGTTTGCTATCACTCCACCTACATTTAAGGCATTTTCAATTACCCGAAATTGTGCAGCTGCCGATATTTTCTTGGGATCCGTTATTGTAACCTTTAGCCCAGCTGCTGGTCGGTTTCCTGCATTAATAGTTAGGGTCTCACCATCTCGTGCTTCGCCTGAAAACTCAACCTGCAAGCCATTTATTTGAAGAACATCAACACCGGTAACACTGGTTTTAGTGGTTGGGTCAGTAGCGGTCCATAAACCTGAATGGTTTGTTTGGGAAACAATGCCGGTTGTGGAGTCAGTGACTGCTGTGAATGTAAAATTTCTTAATAACTGACTTGAGATTGCGATATCACTTTGCGAACCAGAAGTTACAGTAATCTGTGTCCCAAAAGCATCTTTCAAAAACTTTGAGATACTTCCCATCAGCCCTGTTCTGTCCGACCCCAAACCAGCCTCTACGGTGTAAGTAACAGTTTTTCCATTGAGAGAAAAAATGATCTTATCTCCGTCAGAAAAGCTTTCGTTACCTAGTTGAATGTTACTAACTTGGCCGGCACTTTTATCATATGTTAGATTGATATCCCCGTAAGATATTTTTGAGACGTCAATCACCGACACAGCAGATTGAACTGCAGTTTGTCCTGAGGTTGGGGTAACTTTAAATTTGGGATCTATTACAAATAGCTCTCCCCCTTGATTACCATAGCCATCAAGGCCTTCTTTATGAATTTGGTTTACTTCACTTGCAAATGATTTTGCCAAACTATCAAGCTCTCTATAA